>NZ_CP069338.1:2017500-2353750 GCF_016859125.1 Archangium violaceum
GAGGTGTATCTCCGGTTCGTCGAAGAGCCACCAACCGCCGGGGCCTCCTCTTCCCAGGTCGAAGGGACCCCCCAACTCCGTACCGAGCACCGACGTCACCCGGGCATGGCCCATCGCGGGTCTCGGAGAGGCCACCAGTTCGTCGGCGATGATCTCCCCCACCCACCCTACTGGCAGCACCTCGATGTCCTCGTAGGTCGCTGGCTTCTTCCCCTTCCCCATCTCCGCTCCTCCTCCCCGGAAAACGTCCGGAGCGGCCTCCGGACTTTCCGCCGGGCACCTACAGTGTGAGCGGCATCAAGCGCCAGGGGAAGCGCCACCACCGGTTCAACCCGGGATGCGTGCATCCGCGAAGCGCAAGAGCTCGCCCAGCCGCTCGATGCGCGCGTCCCCGTCCAGTCCCAACCCGACGAAGCGCACGCCCGCGGCCCCGGCCGCGCCCCGGTCGAAACGCGAGTCGCCCACCATGAGGGCAGCACCCGGCGCCACACCCAACCGGCCGAGCGCGTAATGCACCAGGTCCGGTGCCGGCTTCGCGTTCGCCACCAGGTCCGAGCACGCCAGCACCTCGAAGTAGTCGAGCAGGCGCGCGGCCCCGAGCAGCGTCCGGGCCAGGGCGGAGACCGAGTTGGTCACCACCGCGCGCCGCACGCCACGCGAGGCCAGGGCCTCCAGCAGCTCACGCGCGTCCGGATTCACCCACACCTCGCCCGCGTGGCGCGGCAGGTGCTCCACGTAGAAGGCATCGAGCTCGGCGGGGGTGCAGCGCAGGCCGAAGACGCGCACGTCCTCGGCCGTGCCCTGCCCGAAGGTGGGCGCGAACTCCTCGCGCGTCACCGGACTGCCCCGGAAGCGCCGTCCCGCGTCTTCCAATACCCTCAGCCAGGCCTCCTCGCTGCGCACGAGGACGCCATCCATGTCGAAGAGAATGGCGTTCGGAACCATCATCAGGCCTGCGGCTCCTGCTCCTTCTTGCGCTTCTCGATCTCCCGGCGCACCTCGTCCATGTCGAGCGCGCGCACCTTGCCGATGAGCTCCTCCAACACCGGCGCCGGCAGCGCCCCGGCCTGCTCGAAGAGCATGATGCCGTCACGGAAGATCATCAGCGTGGGGATGGAGCGGATCTGGAACATGCCGGAGAGCTCCGGCTGCGCGTCCGTGTCGATCTTCCCGAAGGTGATGTCCGCGTGCTTCTCGGAAGCCTTCTCGTAGACGGGCGCGAAGGCCCGGCATGGGCCGCACCACGCCGCCCACCAGTCGAGCATCACGATGCCCTGCTTGGACACCGTGGACTCGAAGTTCTCCTTGCCGATTTCCATCGTGGCCATGGGGGCCTCCTAACGAACCGCCAGCAGTTCCACTTCGAAGACGAGCGTGGAGTTGGGGGGAATCACGGGCGGAAAGCCACCCGGGCCGTAGCCCAGCTCCGGCGGGATGGTGAGCTTGCGCACGCCGCCAACCTTCATGCCCGCCACGCCCTGGTCCCAGCCCTTGATGACGCGGCCCGCGCCGAGCGGGAAGGTGAAGCCCTCGTTGCGGTCACGGCTGCTGTCGAACTTCGAACCGTTGGTGAGCGTGCCCACGTAGTGCACCGTCACCGTCTTCCCCGGAGTCGCCTCGGCGCCCGTCCCCACCTTCAGGTCTTCCACCTTCAAGCTCATGAACCGTCTCCCGTGAAAGCCGTCACCTTAACGCGCCAGCCCCGTGCGCGCTGCCCTCTCGAAAGGAAAAACGCGGCGCGGTGCCCACTCATCGAGGCACCGCGCCGCTGGACTGTCATACCGCCATCACACGCACCACTCAGAAGGTACCGCCGAGGTTGATGGTGCCGTTGTAGCTACCGGTGATGGCATCACCCTGGTCCACACCCGCCGCGAAGTCGTCGGCGATGAGGAAGTTGTAGTTGACGCGCGCGTCGGCGGTGAAGTCACCGATGTGCGTGCGCAGACCCACGCCCACCGGGACGCGCGAGTTGGTGTCGTCGCTGAAGCCGAGCGCCTCGCCGTTGCGGATGTTGTACCAGTTCATGCCGAAGCCACCGAGCACGTAGGGCTGGATGGGGGCCGCGGTGAGGCCGAGGGTGAGGTTGGCCACGGCGCCGTTGCGCACGATGTCCGGGCCGGTGCCGCCCACGTCCGCGTCCAGGTTGTTCACCGCGCCGCTGTAGCCGAGCTCGAGGCCGAACACCTTGCTGGGCCGCAGGGCCGCCGTCACGCCCGCGGTCGCGCCGGGGTTGATCTCCGGAGCCAACCCGCCGGTGTAGCCCTCCACGCCGCCGCCGATGAACACGGACAGGCCGCGCATGTCGCCCTTATCCTGCCCCTGATCCTGCGGCTGCGCGTCGTAGCCGGAACCACCGAAGGCCTGATCATCCGGAACGGGGGCGACGTCGACACCGCCCACGCCCACGTCGTAGTCGCGCTGCAGGGAGGACTGCTGGTCGCCGTGGCTCAGCCCGCTCCCGCCCGTGGACTGCTGGTTCACCGGAGTGCAGTAGAGCGTCACACCGCCCTGGCCCTGCATGGGGATGCCGGGTCTGGCCTGCTGCAGGCCCTGGCTCTGGCCCGCCTGGCCCGAGCCGCCGAAGGCATCCTGGTTCACATCGCCCGAGAGGCCCTGATCACCGGAGCCACCCACGCCCTGGTCCTGGAGGCCCGAGCCGGGTACGGGCGCGACATCCTGTTGGTCGAGGATGACGGCGTCATCCTGACCGGAGCCGCCGATGTTGTCCGGCGATTGCTGCTCGCTACCGAGGTTCGATTCGTCCACATCCTGAGCCATCGCAGCCCCGCCGTAGATGAGCGCCGTCACGAGGCCCGCCAGAATTTTCACTTTCATCCGTACCCTCCGTCAGGTGACTGACGGAAACTTCGTTACCGGGAGAACATCCGGCAAGGCACGGCTCAAACCCTCACATGTGCCGGGACCCCGCTCGGGAAGCACCCAGCCGGGCGAGGGCGGATGGCGCGGGCACGCGGCATGACACAGATTAGGGAGTCCGTGATGACCATGCACATGACATCACGGGAGTTGCGGCAGCGCTTGGACGCAGCAAGGAGTGCGCAGCCAGGAAGTGCGCAGCGAATCCCCGGAAGGCACCCACGCACAAGCACACTTCGCCGAGAGCGAGCGTGTCCTCCGCGATGCGGTCGAAGTCTCCGGAGAGGAGGCCTCGGCCCTCATCGAGCTGGCACATTTCCTCAGATACCGTTCGGGACGCACCAGACGAAGCGCAACCCCTGTTCGAGGAGGCCGCTCGCCGCGCATCCAAGATGTTGGAGGAATCGTGGGCGGGGTTGATCCGAAGCAGTCGGGTTCGCCAGGCAGTGCGCGGCACGCTGAGTACCGCGCACCACCAACGAGTCACCCGCGTGTCCAGTCGCTACTCGTCACGACGGGGAGCTGCAACGCGCGCTCGCGGTCCAGGTCCAGGTTGCCGATGTGCAGCGACAGCGGAGCCTGCACCCACTTGTAGATGGACTGGAGGAAGAGCCGGGTGAACTTCTCCACGTAGCCTTGCAGCCGCGCGCGCTCCACCTCGGGGAACATGGCCTCCAGCGCGATGAGCATCTCCGCGGGCACCATCTTCTCGCCGGCGAACAGGTAGAAGCAGGCATCCAGGATGGGGAAGGGCATCAGCTCCTCCTCGCCCACCTGGTTGTGCGCCAGCTCCGGCCCGGCCGGCTTGGCCAGCACCTTGCGGATGCCCTCGTAACCCGTCTTCTCCAGCAGGTAGTCCAGCAGGTACATGACGACCGTCTTGGGCACGTTGGCGATGACGGCCAGCGCGCCCATGAGATCTCCACCCGTGGTGGTGTAGCCCACGGCGCGCTCGCTCATGTTGCCCGTCTGCAGGAAGAGGCCACCGCTGGAGTTGGACCAGTTCCACATGCGCTGGGCGCGCAGGCGGGCCTGGACGTTCTGCTCGGTGATGGGCGTCACCTCGCCACCCGCGAGCATGGTGCGCGCGATGGCCAGCTCGCGCTCGAAGGCCTCCTCGATGGGGACCACCTGGAAGGGCACGCCCAGGTCCCGGGCGATGGTCTCCGCGGCGTCGCGGGTGGCGTCGCTGGAGTAGCGGCTGGGCATGTAGAAGGCGCGCAGCAGGCTGCCCGGGTTGTCCGGCCGTACGCGCTTCGCGTAGCGATGGGCGATGAGCAGGGTCAGCAGCGAGTCGCGCCCACCGGACAGCGCGATGCCGATGACCTTGAAGGCGCGATTCTTCTCGAAGTAGTCGCCGACCCCCAGCGAGAGCGCGTCGAGGATGTCCTCGCACAACGCCTCCCGGGGCGAGCGGCGCGTGTCGGGACCCGGGAGGAAGAAGCTGCGGTGCGCGGGCACCGGATAGCGCAGCTTCTCGCGCCGGCTGGTGAAGGCGCTCGAGCACTCGATGGTGGGCACCAGCTCGCCGCCCTCGCGCAGCCACGACTCACGGTCGCTGCGCCAGGTGGTGTTCTCCGCGCGCAGGCGCAGGGTCCGGTCCAGGTCCACCACGGCCGCGGCGAAGCCCTCCTGGAAGCGCGGCTCCTCCAGCACGGGCTTGCCGTTCTGGTAGATGAAGCCACCTCCGTCGAAGATGATGCCGTCGTTGCTCCCCAGCGCGTTGGAGTAGGCGATGGTGCACTGGTGGTCCGACGCGCGGGTGGCGAGCACCTCGCGCCGGGTGTCCCCGTGGCCCACGCGGAAGGGCGAGGCGGACAGGTTCACCACCAGCTCCGCGCCCGAGTAGGTGCGCCGGCGCATGGGGACATCCGCGCTCCAGATGTCCTCACATACCTCGGGGGCGATGAGGCCGAAGTCGAAGCGGAAGAGGTAGTCGCCGAAGGGGATGCCCCGGAACTCCTCGCGCATGCCGGGGGCGCCGCGGGAGAAGGTACGCCCCTCGTAGAAGATGTTGTAGGTGGGCAGCTTCTCCTTGGGCACCAGGCCGAGGATCCTCCCCCCGGCCACGAGCGCGGCGCAGTTGTAGCGCAGGCCCTGGTGATTCACCGCCACGCCCAGGAGGAACAGGGTGGGCAGCGAGGCCGTCTCGCGAGCGAAGCGCTCGAGCTGGGGCCACTGGTGGTCGACGAAGCCCTGCCACTGCACCAGATCCTCGGGGGGATAGCCGCCGATGAGCTGCTCCTGGAAGACGCCCACGGTGACCTCGTCGGCGGCCATCCGGCGCGCTACGTCGAGCGCCTTGTCCACGTTCCGGGCGAAGGCGCCCACGGTGGTGTTGACGCTGGCGAGCCCAATCTTCACGAGCCGCATGAAAGGTGTTCCTCCGGGTATGAGGCGCGGGCAGACGCCCCCTGGGGGGCGGCGCGCATGGAATTCAACAGGGCTGCGATGTGAACGCCACCGAGATTAATTCAAGGGTCCGACGGGCTTCACCGGACTGAGGCGGGCGATGAGCTCGCCCACGTCGTCCAGCACCGCCTCGAGCCGCGCGCGCACGTCCAGCTCGCACAGCAGCTCCTGGCGCCGCTCCGGCTCGGGGATGACGGCGGCGGCCACCACGTCCGCCAGGGCGCCCCCCTGGGTGCGGGCCACCACCGGCAGGAGGTTCTCCGCGAAGGAGGCCGGCACACGTCCCGCCAGCTCGAAGACGGCCTGCCGCAACCGCTCCTCCTCGGGCCCCTGGTAGACGGGGTCCGGCAGCAGCTGCACGCGCGTCTCGCGGTACAGCTTCTCGGAGGGCAGCTCGGCGAGGAGGCGGGCGCGCGCCACGCCCTGCAAGAGGATGTTGTAGCGCCCGTCCGGCAGCTCCTCGTGCCAGATGATGAGCCCGGCGCACATCATCGGCAGCATGGGCGGCCGCTCACCGTACTGGCCCTCCCACCCGGGCTCCAGCTGGGCGAGCGCCATCACCTTGTCCCCGGCCAGCGCGTCGCGCACCAGGGCGCGGTAGCGCGGTTCGAAGATGTGCAGGGGCAGGGCCGCATGCGGGAAGAGGACCGCGGAGGGCAGCGGGAAGACCTTGAGCGCCTGGGTTGTACGCTCGATACGTTCGAGAGCCGTCGTCATGGAGGGAAGCACCGTAACCCGGTAATAGCGATCGGGTGAACGTGGCGCATCCCCAGCCGCCAGGCAGACGTAGGCCCGGGGACTCGAGGCTGGTAAAGTCCCCCCATTCCGCTAGGGTGCGCGCCCGAAATGACCGACCCCATGCCCGTGGCCGCTCCTCCGGCCAAGCTTTCCTGGTACCGCCGGCTCTACCTGCGCGTGGAAGCGCTCTCCTCCACGAAGCATGCCGTGGCCGCGATGCTCCTGGTGTCCGTGGTGGACGGCTCGGTGTTCCCGATTCCACCCTTCGCGCTGCTCGTGCCCATGGTGCTCGCGCAGCCGAAGAAGTGGTTCCGCTATGCACTGCTGGGCACGGTGGCCAGCATCTTCGGCGGCTTCATCGGGTACTACCTGGGAGACCTGCTCCGCCAGGGCGCCGTCAGCTTCCTGCACATCGACCTGAACATGCGCATCCAGCGCTTCGGCATCGACGCGACGCTGGGCGAGCTGCTGGGGCAGAACTTCTGGGCGCTCGCGCTGCTGTGCTCCGTGCTGCCCACCCCGTTCAAGGTGGTGGCCATCGGCAGCGGCATGGTGGGCGTGCCGCTGGACCGCTTCTTCCTGGCGGCGGTGCTGGGGCGCTCGGTGCGCTTCTTCGCGGTGTCGGGCGTGATGCGCTTCTTCGGACCCACCGCCCGCAAGTGGCTGCGCGTCTGAGGCGGACCTCCGGGGCGCCTCAGGCCGCGGTTTCGGCCAGCGCCTCGTCGATGGTGGCCAGCAGCTCGTCGGGCCGCACCGGCTTCTCCAATATCCGGTTGCGCACCGAGCGGACGAAGTCGCGCGTGGCCTGGGTGTAGGCCCCTCCGGAGATGAAGACGAGCCGCTCGGCCATCTCCGGCACGTGCGCGCGCAGGTGCGAGTAGACGTCCATCCCCGTCGTCCCCGGCATCTGCAAATCACACAGCACCAGATCGAAGCGCTGGCCCTCGCCCACCCACGCCAGGGCCTCGGCGCCGCGCGTGGTGACGAACACGTCGTGTGAGGGCTCGATGAGCATGCGCATGGACTGCGCCAGGCGTGGCTCGTCGTCGATGATGAGGATGCGCCGGCGCGGAGGGTGCGCGGGCTCGGGGGTGGGCGCCACGGACACGGGAGCCGGAACGAACTCCTGCTCGGCGGCGGGCAGGAGCACGGTGAAGACGGAGCCCTTGCCCTCCTCGCTGCGCACCCGCAGCTCGCCGCCGTGGGCCTGGACGATCTGCTGGCAGATGGCGAGCCCCAACCCGGTGCCCTCTCCGGACGACTTGGTGGTGAAGAACGGGTCGAAGATCCGCGCCTGTACGGTGGGGGACATGCCACAGCCCGTGTCCGACACTTCCACCAGGGCACGGCCCGCGGCGTCGCTGCCGGTGCGCACGCGCACCTCGTGTTTCTCCGGATTCCCCTCGGGGATGGCCTGCAGCGCGTTGACGAGCAGGTTGAGCATCACCTGCCCGAGCCGCGCCTCGCTGCCCATCACCCGGGGCGGATGGCCGAAATCCTCCACCAGGCGGGCACGCGGGCGCACCGCGTGGGCCGCCATTCGCAGCGCGGGGACCACCACTTCGTTGACGTCCAGCATGGCGCGCTCCTCCCCTGCCTGTCGGCTGAACACCTTCAAATCGCGCACGATGACGCGGATGCGCTCCGCGCCCTCGCGGGCACACTCCAACCGGGCCCGGGCCTCGGCCAGGCCCTCCGGCCCCCGCTTCAGGCCCTGCTCCGCGCCCTCGAGGTTCAGCACCAGGTAGGCGAGCGGGTTGTTGATTTCGTGCCCCACGCCCGCGGCCAGCGTGCCCACCGCGGCGATGCGCTCGGCGGACACCAGCTTCGCCTGGAGCTGCTTCTGCGTGGTGACATCCCGGTGGGTGGCCACGAAGTGCGCCACCCGGCCCCTCGCGTCGCGCACCGGGGACAGCTGCATCTCGCTGTACACCCGCGAGCCGTCCTTGTGCGCCAGCACCACCTCGCCCCGGAAGAAGCCCCCCTCGCGCAGCGCCTTCTCCATCCCCTGCACCGCCTCCGGCTCCATCCCGGTCCCACACAGCTGCCAGGGCGTGCGCCCCACCAGCTCCTCGTACCGCCAACCCACCATCTCCTGGAAGGACTCGTTGGCGAACACCAGACTCGCCTCCTCGCCCGGACGCACCTCGCAGATGAGCACGCCCTCGCGCACGCCACGCACGGCGGTGGCCAGCAACTCCAGCTGTGCGTTGGCGGTGCCCCGCTCGGCGCGCGTCGCCGCCAGCAGCAGGCCGGTGAAGGCGACGGCGGCCAGGAAGAGCTGCAGCTCCAGCAGGTCCACCGCCGGCCCGTGGGTCGTCGAGATGAACGGGCCATGGCCCGCGATGGTGCCCCAGATGGACACCGCCGCGATGAGGAGGGTGGAGAGCGCCGCACCGTGAGACCCGAAGCGCAACGCCGCCCAGACGACCAGGGGAAAGAGGAGGAACACCTGCGCGTAGGACACCGGAGGCCCCTGGCGGCATCCACTGAACGACCACAGGCCCACCGCGAGGATGAGCACCGTCAGCACCAGCGCCTCACGCCAGCGCGGCTCCGGGTGCCGCCGGGACAGCAGCAGCACCGCCGGCCCCACCACCAGCGCGCCCATGCCGTTGCCCAGCCACCACACCCAGGCCGTGAGGACGAATCCACCCGAGAGGGGCTGTCCGGACAGCACGAGGCCCAACATCCCCATCAGGACGCTGGCCAACGTACACGTGGCCGCCGCGGTGGTGAACGCCAGCACGTCCTGGGTGCGAGCCAGCGTGGGAGAAAAACCGAGGCGCCTCAGCAGCAGCACCCCCAGCACCGCCTCCAGTGTGTTGCCAAGGCCAATGGCCAGCGCGGCCGTCAACGGCAGGCCGCCGAACCCCATGTTGGCGGCAATAGCCGCCACGAAGACGGCCGGCCAGCGCGACATCCCGAGGAGATAGAGGCCCGCCAGCGACACCCCCGTGGCGGGCCACACCGGGCTCACCACGCTGATGGTCGCCTGCGTCAGACCCAGGCAGGCCGTGACGAAATACACGACCGCCAACACGAGCATCTCGGCGAGACCCCTGGGGTCATACCCGGAAGAACGGTCGAGGTGCTGTGGATGCGACTGAATGGTGGTTCCCCCCGAGTACCCACTGACCCGCCAGCGGCACGGACGCGTCATGCTATCCCGCCCCGCGCGCGCGGAAAACGCTCTCCCTGCCCGCCTGTCCGCCCACCCGACAGATGAACGCCGTGAATTCCACCCTTGTTCCAAGGATGCAATGGCCTGGCGCCAGCCTCGTAGGGAGGGGCAAGGAGGTCGAACACATGTCCCGCCCTGGAATTGCCGCCGTGCTGTCGTTCTTCATCCCCGGATTGGGTCAGATCTACAACGGAGACATCCTCCGGGGTCTCTTCTGGCTCATCATCACGCCGGGCTTCTGGCTGGGCTCCGGCGGCCTGCTCGGTTGGGTGTGCCACTTCATCGCGGCGGCCACCGCGCACAGCCGCGCCGAGGACAAGGAGAAGGCGAGGAGCTTCCCCGTCAAGGTCGTGTAACGGAGCGGCGAGCGCCGACGAGGGCCTGGAGCAGCTCGTCCGCCGTCCGGGCGAGCACCCGGGCCCCATGCGTCTGGAGCTCCTCCACGACGCGGAAGCCCCAGGTGACACCCACGCCATACATGCCGGCGGCGCGCGCGGTCTCCATGTCCACCCCCGTGTCCCCGATGAAGGCGCAGTCCCCGGGCTCCACGCCCAGCTCGGCCGCGATGCCGAGCGCCGCCGTGGGGTCCGGCTTGCGAGGCACCCCGGCACGCTCGCCGTAGACGGCGCCGAAGCGCACGTCCGGCAGCAGCTCCGCCACCAGACGCCGGGTGGCCGCATCGGGCTTGTTGCTCAACACCGCCAGCTTCACTCCCTCGTCCGCCAACCGGGCGAGCACCTCGGGGATGCCGGGGAAGGGCCGGGTGTGATCCCTCATGTGCTCGGCGTAGAAGGCACGGTAGGTGGCCAGCACCGGAGCGTGCAGTTCCGCCCGGTCCACGGGGACGGCGCGGGACACCAGCACCTGGACACCCTCACCCACGAAGTGGCGGTAGGCGGCCAACGGGTGGACGGGCAGGCCCTGGCTTTCGAGCGCGTGGTTCATCGCCGCGCCAATGTCGTGCAGCGAGTCCAACAGCGTCCCATCCAGGTCGAAGATCGCGGCGCGCAGGTGCATGTGCATGTCCCCTGGAAACACCAACGCCCCGGCCCGGACAAGCTCCGGGGCGCGGGGCGCGGGCTTTTCGGGCGCAACGCCCGAGGTGAGGCCTGTTACGGGGTGGCGGCGGCCGTGGACTCGCCACCAGCGCCCGCCTCGCCCTTCTGGAGGGTGGCGAAGTTGATGTTGTTGTAGCCGGCGCTGGCGCAGCTGAACATCACCCGCTTGATGATGGAGAACTCCACGTCCTTGTGGGCCTGGATGTTCACGTCACCCTTGAAGGTGTTGGTGGTGTCCTGGGCCATGGCGTGGAGGTCCTCGAACTGCTTCTTCATGTCCCGCAGCTTCTCCTCCAGCGCGGGGATGTTGAGGTACTCCTCCTTCACCAGATCCTGCACCCGGCCGACGACGGTGCCGGAGATGGAGACTTCCTCTCCCGACACCATCACCACGGGGTGCATCTCCACCTCCTTGACGTTGCTCGCCTCGGGGAGCTGGATGTCCTTGGTCATCATCAGCACCTCGCCCGTCGCCGAGAAGTTGGCGATGAGGAAGAGCACGATGATCACGAACATGTCGACCAGCGGCGTGATGAGCACGTCCGCGTTGCCGCCGTGCTTGCCGTGGTGCGCGCCGTGGCCGAACACCTTCGAGTGCTGCAGGCGCTTGCAGTACCGCTTACCGGGAGCCTTGATGGGCATGGTCGCGTCTCTTTCCTAACCCATGATGGCGGACACCGAGACCTGGGGCAGGCCGGCGCCGATGCACTGGTCGATGATGCGCACCAGGTCGTCGTACTTGACCTTGTCCTCGGTCTGCAGCGTGATGGCCGACTGGTCCGGGAACTGGGCCTTGAGTTCCTTGAACCGGGCCAGCAACGGCGCCAGGTCCAGCTTGCCGTTGCCGCCGCGCTTGGCCTCGATGGCCGGGAACTCGCTCTGGTCGGCGACCAGGCGCAGCTCCGTGGGCGTGACGAACAGGGTGAGCTGGACCGTCTTGGTCTGCTCCTCCTGCTTCTGCTCGTCCTCGGTGGCCGGGCCTCCGGCCTGAGCCACCTGGAGCCGGCCAATCTGGGTCCAGACCGCCGTCATGATGAGGAAGCTGATGGTCACCGCCATCAGGTCGATGAAGGGGGTGAGGTTGATGGCAACGTCGAGCGACTTCTTGCCTTTGCCTCCCCCCAGGTCCATTCCGCCGGCCATGGAGCTCTCCTTCCGACCGCGCTTGGTACGACGTTCAATGAAGAAGGGCGCGCGTCAAACCCACCGACACCGCGCCCCGTTTCCGGGTTCCGAAAGGAGCGACTACTCCTCGTCGTGACGGCCGGCCGCCGCGGAGACCGTGGCGTTCTTGAACTTGTCGCGGTTGTTGACGATCAGGTTGAGGACGGCGACGCTCGTCTCGTTGATGTCGTTGACGATGGAGGTGGCGCGGCCCGAGAGGATGGAGAAGGCCACGACGGCGGGAATGGCCGTGAGCAGACCGAAGCCGGTGCAGTTCATGGCTTCGGAAATACCGTTGGCGAGAATGGTCGCCTTGTCGGCCGGGTTCACGTTGGCCACGGCCTCGAAGCAGGCGATCAGACCGGACACCGTACCGAGCAGACCGGCGAGCATCGCCGCGTTGCCGAGCATGGCGAGGTAACCGGTGCGGGCCTCGATCTTCGGCGTCTCACGCAGGCTGGCCTCGTCGAGCGCGGCCTGGACCTCTTCCTCGCCCTTGGGAACGTTCATCAGGCCGGCCTTGATGACCTGAGTGAGCGGCGTCTGCTTCTGGCCGGCCACGTAGTTGATGGCCTTGTCCAGGTCACCGGCGTAGATGTGCTTCTTCAGGCCGCGCAGGAACGCGTCCTTGTTGATGGCCGCCTTGCCGAACAGAACGATACCGCGCTCGATCATGATGGCCAGCGCAAACACCAGGCAGACGGCGATGGGGTACATACCCCACTGACCCGCCTCCCAGCGCTTGGCGACTTCCTCGAAGAAGCCGCGCTCGGGGCCTCCGGCGTTGGCGAGGATGGTCAGATTCGTCAAAAACCCCGTGTTCATTGCTTTATGGCCTCCAGAGAGGGGCGTGCCCGACGTGGCGGGCCTTGCCTTCCAGGTAGTTCCCCATGCGGACTCCCACATGGCTTGCCGCCCGGGATTGGCATGAATGGACGCCGGACTTTAGGAACGGCATCTCATGGGTGTCAAGGCACGGCCAGTGCTCTTAGTTGCTGAAATCTCATGAGAATTTTGTGATCAGACACTGATAGGCCGGCAGGTGTGATGGCGGACGGACAGTTCCCACCGTGATGGGTCGCCTGCTTGACGACATCCGGGGGTGGGGCTAAGGGCGGCCGGATCATGGCTCGAAAGCGGATCGGCGAGCTGCTCCTGGAGAGGGGGGCGATCACCGCGGCCCAGTTGGAAGCGGCGCTCCACGCGCAACAGCGGACCCATCAGCGGCTGGGGGCCGCGCTGGTGTCGCTGGGCGCCATCACCGAGAAGACCCTGGCCCACGCGCTCAGCGAGGCCCTGGGCGTGCCGGTGATGGATCTGACGGCCCGGACCCCGGACTGGAGCGCCATCCACCTGCTGCGCCCGCGCTTCTGCGAGCAGCACGAGCTGTTCCCCGTGGCCCTGGAGACCCTGGGCGGGCGCCGGCTGCTGGTGGTGGCCATGGCCGACCCGCTCGACTCCGCCGCCATCCAGGAGATGGAGTTCACCACCGGCCTCAAGGTGAGCCCGCGCGTGGCGCCCCTGTCCACCGTGCGCGCCGCCATCCAGCGCTACTACCACCGGGCCCCCGCGGCTCCGGAGCCCGTCCCCGAGGCGAACGAGGACGACGTCGAGGAGATCATCGTCGGCGAGGAGCTGCCCCCCGGGGAGCACACCCGCCGCGTCTCGCTCGAGGAGCTCATCCAGCAGCGCGAGCAGCAACGGCGCCGCAGGAGGGATCAGTCCCGGCCCTCCGCGGCGAAGCGCGCCGGCGACATCAGCGCCGAGCTGGACTCGCTGTTCGGCGACGTGTTGCCCGCCGCCCCCGTGGCGGAGGACCCGGTGGAGGAGCTGGAACGCAAGTTCTGGGCCCTCATGCGCATCATGGCGCGCAAGGGACTCCTCACCAAGGAGGATTTCACCCGCGAGCTGGACGACGGATCCGAGGGTTGACCCGCAGGTGTGGGCCGGGGGGCGAGATACCCTCACCCCGTCCCTCTCCCGGGGGGAGAGGGTGGGGGGCTCAGTCCGCGAGCGGTAGACGCACGGTGAAGGTCGTGCCCTGGCCCAGCGCGCTCTCCACGCGCAGCTGGCCCCCGTGCTTCTCCACGATGCGCTGCACGATGGAGAGCCCCAGCCCCGTTCCCCTCCCCTCCATCTTCGTGGTGAAGAAGGGCTCGAAGATGCGTGAGAGGTTCGCCGGGTCGATGCCACTACCGGTGTCCTTGACCCACACCACCGCCTCGCGCCCCTCGCGCCGCGTCCGCAGGCATATCTGCCCCCCCGGCTGCATCGCATGGCATGCGTTGGTGATGAGGTTGACGAACACCTGCTCCAGGTTGGCCGGCACCGCCGACAGCGGCGGTAGCTCCCCGTAGTCGCGCTCCACCTTCACCCTGGCCTGCGTCACCACGTGCTCGCAGTAGCCCAGGGCCCTGTCCAGAAGCGCGTTGAGCTGCACCCGCTCCGGCTTGTCCTTCGCCGGCCGCGCGTACGACGTCAGATCCCTCGTGAAGCGGAGGATCCGCTGGCCACTCTCCAGTATCTTCCGCAGCTTCTCCGCGTCCGCCGCCCCCGCGCTCCCCATCATCATGGCGCGTTGCAGCAGCGACTCCGCGCTCATCACCACGGCCGTCATCGGGTTGTTGATTTCATGCGCCACGCTCGCCGCGAGCTGCCCCATGGAGGCCAGCTTCTCCGCGTGGATGACCCGCTGCTCCAGCTGCTCCACCACCGTGACGTCCTGCCCGATGGCCATGACACCCTCCACCTCCCCCTGGGAGGTGAGCGCCGAGGAGGTGGCGAACGAGACGCGCGCCTCGCCCGTGCGCGTGAGCAGCCGCAGCTCGAAGTTGGGCACCGGCTCGCCCCGCAGGGCCGCCGCCAGCACCGAGGCCAGCCGCAGGTGCTCGTCCTCGGGCACCAGCGTGAAGACGTCCTGCCCCAGCACCTCTTCCTTGGCGAAGCCCGTGAGGCGGCTGATGGCCTGGTTGAAGACGACCACCTTCTTGTCCCGGTTGGCCACCAGGATGAGCGCGTTGGCCTTCTCCAGCAGCTCCTCCAGGTACTTGCGCACGAACGTCAGCTCGTCGATGAGCTTGGCGTTCTTCACCGCCACCGCCACCTGGTTGGCCAGCTGCACCAGCACCCGCTCGTCCTGCGCCAGGTCCACGTCCTCGCGCAGCGTGGCGGGGTACTCCAGGTTGATGACGCCGTAGAGCTGCCCGCTGGCCACCAGCGGCGCGCTCACCCCACCCGTGCTGCTCTCGAAGAGCAGCGGCACCTGCGCGGCCACCACCACCCTGCCCTCCGGGATGGCGTCCGCCGAAAGGTGCAGCTTGCCCACCGCGCTGCGCTTGAGCACCAGCGGCTCGCGTGAGCCCTCCTTCAGCCGGCCCTCGGCATAGAGGCTCGTCAGCACGCCGGTGCGCGCGTCGATGATGCGGATGCAGAAGGTCCGCCCGGGGAACAGCTCCTTCACCCCGCGGGCCACCGCCGCCACCAGCTCCTCCTCGCTGCCCGCCTCGGCGACGCTGCGGCCCAGGTCCAACAGCACACCCTCGGTGCGCGCCTGCTCCAGCAGCGCCTGCTCCACCACCACCAGCTGGCCGCGCATCAGCTCCGACTCGCGCCGACCCACCACCGAGACACACGCCCCCCGCCGCGCCAGCTCCATCACCACCACGCCCCCCTGCGGCAGCGGCACCTCCACCACGCACGAGGCCCCGTCGTCGGGAACCCGCGCCCCCGACAGCGACTCCATCATCTGCTCCACCGTCAGCCCATGGTCGAAGCAGAAACGCGCGAAGGCGGTGTTGCCCAGCTGCAGCCGCAGCCCCGTGTCGCAAAGCGCCGAGGGCAGCTCCACCGTTTCGAAGAAGGCTCGGAAGTCCTCGGCCGAGGGCCCCTCGGGCAAGGACACGCGACGCGACTCAGTCGTCATGGGAGCTGGCTTTGTCGAGGTCCAGGATCTGCTGGGACCCCATGTAGGCTTTCGTCTCGTAACGGGTGATACGACCAATCTTCCGGACGATCTCCGCCATGCGCTCGGCCTCACGGTAGATGATGTCCACGGGCTTGTAGGACGAGTCCTCCTCCTTGAGCCTGCGCTTGAGCAACTCCGCGTAGCCCATCACCGAGGTGAGGGGCTGGTTGAGCTCGTGGGCGGCGGTGCCGGCCAGCGCGACGATGACGGCGTTCTTCTCGCTCTCCTCCAGGCGGTTCTCCACGTCCGACAGCTTGCGCTCCAGCTCCATGCGGTCGCGCAGGTCCGTGAAGATGCCCACACTGGCCACCTCGCGGCCTCCCTCGTAGATGATGGAGGCCGTCATGTTCACCGGCACCAGCTGTCCCAGCCGGTTGACGACGTCCTGGCGGCACACCGACAGCCGGCCGCGCCCGCCGAAGTCCGGACTGCGCAGCTGACGCATGATGCCGCGAGCCACCCCGGGCGGGTAGAGCTGGTTCACGTGCATGCCGCCCAGCGCCTGCTGCGCGGTGTAGCCGAAGAGGGCCTCGGCTCCCTTGTTGAAGAGGATGACGTGGCCCCTCATGTCCGCGGAGACGATGGCGTCCACCGAGGAGTCGATGAGCCGCTCCAGGAAGTCCTTGGTGTGGTGCAGCTCGTCGGCCAACTGGCGCGCCTGCGTCACGTCCCGGAAGGAGAGGATGATGGCACGGCGGCCATCCTCCAGCGGGGCCGCGGAGAAGCTCAACGTGAGACGCCGGCCCCCGGGGGCGCGCACCATCATGTCCACGTCCGAGCGGGACTCGCCGCGCCGGGCCGCCGTCACCAACTCCATCAGCACCGTCTCGTCCAGCGGGTGCGTCACCTCCACCAGGTGGCGGCCATACGCGGACTCGGAGGGCGTCTCCAGGATGGACTCGCCCGCGGGGTTGAGGCTGAGCACGCACGCCCGGTCATCGAGGATGGCCACGCCCTCGCGCACGTTGGCGAAGAAGAGGTGGTACGTCTCCAGCGAGGCGGCCTTGGCCTCGGCGGCGATGCGCGCCGACATCTCGCGCTCGGTCTGCCCACGCACCGACTGCAGCAACGAGGCGTTGCGCAGCGCCACCGCCGTGGCGTGCGCCACCGTGTTGAGGAAGTCGAGCTCGTGCGGGGCGAAGGTGCGCCGGTCTCCTCCCGAGGCGCGCAGCAGCAGCACCCCGCGCACCTCGCCCCGGATGTGCAGGGGCAGCGCCGCGAGCGTGTGGATGCCCCGCGCGGCCACCTCGTTCTGCACGCCCTCCAGCAGCGGGTGGTTGGAGGCGTCCTCCACGACGACGGACCTGCCCGTGCGCGCCGCCTCGCGGACCTCCGGGTAGCGCTCCAGGTCGATGCGCGTGTCCTCCAGGCCGGGAGCGTCGCTGGCCGCCACCACCCGGGCTCCCTCCCCGTTGCGGTCCAACATCACCAGCGCGGCCCGGCCAATGCCGAGCCGCTCGGCGAGCCTGCGGGTGACGTCGTGCAGGAGCGCCTCCACGTCGAGGCTCTCGGCGTAGTCCGCGGTGAGCTCCACCAGCAGCGACAGGTCCTGCTGCCGCCGCATGAGCTCCTGGCGCTCGCGGTGCCGCTCGGCGACGCGGCGCAGCCTCCAGGCGAGCTCGTACGGCGCGCCCCCAGCGGTCATCACCTCCGCGGGCTTCAGGGACTCCAGCGTGGCGAAGGCGGCTTCCGTCGGCTCCACCAGGGCCACCAGGGAGAGCCGGGCCCCCGCGGGCGTGGCGAGCAGCGCCGAGAGCGCGGAGGACCCCTCCGGCGCCGTGAGGTCCACCAGTCCGATGGTGGCCTGCTCCGGCGTCTCCACCACGCGCAATCCCGCCTGGGCCGAGGCACGAGCGAGCGGCTCGCGCTCGGCCGAGGCCGCGGGTACCAGGAGGACGCCAAGGAGAGGCTCGTGGAGGGACACGCCCGGGACTCTACCCCGGCTTCCGCCTCAGGGGCAGTCGGACACCCGCGCGCTCCTGTCCAGTGGAGAACCGCCGACGTCCGGCCCGAGCAACTTTTCCACCGGGCGTGCGTCCCAACCAGCCGGTGGCTCCGGGGGACGGGAACCCGCAAGACGAACGCCCCGGCCCTGAGGGCCGAGGCGTCCGGGAAGAACCCATGATGGAGCGCCATCGTCGTGTCCTCCCATCCATCGTTCTTGCTCCTTCTGACGGAGCTCCCGCGGATCGATTCAATCCGCGGCACGCCCCCACCGGGCCGGCTCGTGCGACACTGCGCTCGATGGGAATGGGACTCCGCTTG
This sequence comes from Archangium violaceum, assembly GCF_016859125.1. Taxonomy (NCBI): domain Bacteria; kingdom Pseudomonadati; phylum Myxococcota; class Myxococcia; order Myxococcales; family Archangiaceae; genus Archangium; species Archangium violaceum. The sequence goes on from NZ_CP069338.1 coordinate 2,035,166, forward strand.
AGGGCCTGCGGTGGAGCCTGTCTGACGCTGGCGTTCCTCCTGCCCGCCAGCTCCAAGCTGCGCCCATTCCAGACCCACACAGGGAGATTGTGCACATGGCGGGACAGGCGAAGCTGACCTCGGCGAACGGAGCGGAGCTCCCGGGCAACCCGAGGGCGGCCGAGGGCGGTACCAGCCGCGGCGCGGTGGTCAGCATCCACGAGTGGTGGGGCCTCACGGACCACATTCGCGGCGTGGCGGACCGGCTGGCCCGCGAGGGCTTCACCACGTTCGCTCCGGACCTCTACCGGGGCAAGGTGACTGTGCCGATTACGGGCAGCGTCCGTCCTTCGTGTACGCCGGGCTGATGAGGCTCACCGCGTCGACGGAGCAGCTCGTCACGCCTCGCAGCAGGATGCGGCCGGCGGCACCACCGCCACCACCGCCAGCGCCATAATCCCCCCGACCATTGCCACCATTGGTTGGACTGAGAGCCCCCGCGGCCCCCTGCCCACCATCGCCTCCGTAATCCCCGCCACCAGCGCCACCCAGGGCTCGCGTGTTGCCAGACGTGCTCCCGTCGGACCCGTTGCGCCCGTTGTAGGACGTCGATCCGAAAATACTCGCGCCCTCGCCTCCCCCTCCCCCGTTCGCGGTGAGAATGGCGGGAGCTTCGACGACGACCTGGTCGGCTTCGAGCACCAGCATTCCCCCGCTCCCGCCACCTCCACCACTCGCCGTCTTGGAGTTGGCGGCAGTGCCGCCCTTGCCCCCCGCTCCACTGACGGTCACCACATTCCGCAGGGTCAGCCTGCCCGCCACCGAGAGCTGCAACGACCCACCGCCCGCGCCTCCCACGCCAGGGGTCGTTGGGTTGGGACCGACGCCATCGCCGCCCTGGCAGCCACCGAGCAATGGAGAGAATCCGCTCGCGGCGACGCCACCGCCCCAACCACCGGTCACCCCATCCTCATTGGTGCCACCGTCGCCACCCTTCGTCGCGAAGCCGCCACCCCCACTCCCGCTCCCATCATCACCCGTGACGAAGCCCTGCGCCCCCGTCCGTCCATCGCACCGCACCCCACTCCCCGCGCCCACCTGCGTCTCCGAGAGGACCGAGTTGGCGCGAATCTCGTTGTTCAACGTGGCGTCGCCATACACCGCCAGGATGACCGGGCGCGATCCCACCACCCGCAGAGGCGCGTTCACGTTCAGGTTGCGGACCGGAATCACCACATAGTCGGCGGAGGTCGTCGTGGGCGTGGGTGTGACGAAGCTGCATCCCGACGTCGTCCACGTCCGCGCCGTGGAATCGAAGGTGGCACTGCACGCGATGTTCAGGTCCTCGAGGGTGTTGTGGGTCGCGATGTCCGCCGGGTTGAAGTTGTTCGTGACGGCGTACCTGAACCACTGGCACGTCCCATCCTGCAGACACGTCCCCGTGTTTCCGGCCTCGTGACACACCTTGCCCACCTTCGTGGTGTCCACCGTGAACTGACACGAACCATCGGCGGCACAGGAGCCGCCCGTCTTGCACTCGTTCGGCGGCGGGCAGTAGTCCGTGCTGATGCAGGACCCCGAGCCATTGCACTTGTCCGAGGTGCAGGCCCGGCCGTCGCTGCAGGGCGAATCATTGGGCAGGGGGCCGTACTCGCACACGCCCGACGTGGTGTTGCAGGCTCCCGGGCTCGCATAGCACTGGTTCGGCGGCGTGTTGCACGGCTTCGGCGTACCCGCGCACGTCCCGTTTCCATCGCACTTGTCGTTGTCGGTGCAGATCTTGCCGTCGTCGCAGGTCACCGTCGCGGGCTGCGGGGTGTAGCTGCACGCGCCCGTCGAGGCATTGCAGGTGCCCGTGTTCACGTAGCAGGAGTTCGGCGGCGTGTTGCACATCTTCGGCGTGCCCCCGCACGTCCCATTTCCATCGCACCTGTCGTTGTCGGTGCAGAGATTGCGGTCGTCGCAGGTCGCCGTCGCGGGCAGGGGGGCGTATTCGCACGCGCCACCCTTCTCGGCATTACAGGTGCCCGCGGTCGTGTAACAGGAGTTCGGCGGCGCGTTACACACCTTCGGCGTGCCCTGGCACACGCCCTCCGCGGAGCACTTGTCCCCGGTGGTGCACGCGTTCTCGTCGTTACAGCTCACGTTGGGGGTGATCGAATAGACACACGTTCCCGTGCCGCACGACCCCGCGCCCTGGCACGTCCCCGGATTGTCGCAGGCGGTGTCGCAGCAGATGCCCGCCACGCAGTGGCCCGAGCCGCACATCTCATCGCCCGTGCAGGCCGAGCCGTTGCAATCCGCCTTCCCGTCGCAATTGACGTCGGTGTTGAGGCTGCCCTTTCCATCACACACGGCCCGGGCATCGGGATTCACGCTGGCATCGCCATCGTTGCAGTCCGTGCCACGAATGGCGCTGTCGCTCCCGGTGGTGGCGGCATGGCCGTCCTTGTCCTCGTCCTGGGCCAACAGCTCGAGCGTCGCCGGCACGCTCCCCTTGGCGGGCAGTGTCACCGCCGAGCCCAGGCGGCGTGTCTCGATGGCGGCGCCGCTGCAGTCCGGCGTGGCGTAGGAGGCCACCTCCACCTGGAGCTGCTCGCTCCACTTCTTCTCGCGGTACACGGCGACGATCAGCGTCCGATCCTCGTCCGAGGCCAGCTTGGCGCGCTGGATGAACTCGTCACTCTTGCGCTCGGGGGCCGCTGCATCCTCGGCGGTCACCCGGAGGCAGAGCGGGGTATAGCCCCGATACGTAATGGTGAGGGCCACCGCGCTGTCCGTCACCTTGTTCGAACAGGCGGCGAGGAGCAGGACACAACCGATGATCCACGCGCGACGCATGGCTGGAGAGGATACCCCAGCCCCGAGCGTGCGTCGCCTTCACGTACCACTTCCACTCACTCCTGGGGCGGCTCGGACTCCGGCATCACCAGCTCGAGCCTGTAGCCACGCACCCCAGGAGGCAGGGACACCTCCACGAGCGGATTCTCCGCGAGCAGCTCCGGCGTCACCGGCAACCGGATGAGGCCGTTCACGTCGCTCGTCACGTTGACGCGCCCCTGGCCCGTTCCGAGGAGCACCCGCGCTCCGGAGATCGGCCGCTCATACCCCGGCTCCACCACGCGCAACAGCACGTCTTCCACTCCTCGCGCCTCCCGGGGCTCGAGCCGGGACACCTCCGGTGGCAGCACCTGCCGGTAGTACGGGCGCAACACGCAGGCCGACAGGCCCAGGGACAGCACGGCGGCGCACAGCAGTGGACGCATGGGACGCATGGCTCACTCCATCCAGGCAGGCAGGGGCACGAGGGAGGCGCAGCATACCGGCCGGCCGCTGGTCGCCAAGCACCGCCATGCCCGCCCGGATGCCCGGCCACCAATGAGGCCCCCCCACCTGTCTCCCGCCACGGGATGTCACATCTTCAACAGCACCAGAACCGCGGCGGAGCCTTCCGCCCCCACCCATCGGGAGAGCACGCATGTCCGAAACCATCGACCCCAAGAACCCCAGGCCGCAGACCCGCCGTGAGGTGCTCGAGCGGGGGACGCGCGAGCACCCGGTCCAGGGTGGACCCATGATTCACACCACCGCCACCGAGCCCCTGCCCGACATCGTGGAGAGCAACTACCGCGAGGAGCTGGTGCGCGAGACGCCCGCCAACGGCATGGAGCTCAGGCACCGCGGTGTCGCCATCGGGGCCTTCACCATGGTGTTGATCAGCTCCATCACCTTCTTCATCCCGGGCCTCAACGCCCTGCTGGGTGGACTCTTCGGCGGCTTCTTCGCCAGACGCTGGGGCCGCGCGTTCGCGGCGGCGGCCATCGCCTCGGTGGCGGTGCCCGCGCTCTTCGCCTTCCTCTATGGTTGGGATACGCCCGACATGCTCTACCTCTTCTACGGCCTCGGCTTCTGGGGCTGGAGCCTGCTCAACGCCGCCGGCATGTTCATCGGCGCGGCGGCGGGCGTGTACTCGCGCCCACTGGCGGAGCGGCGTCGCTTCCGGCGCGAAATCTCCGTCCGCTAGCGATTCACGGCCGGGAAAGAGCGAACGGCGCATCATCATTGTTTGAGGTTGGGGCCACGCGGGATGAGGGGAAACACATAGCCCCCCTCATCCCGCGTCCCCGTGTTTCGCCTCACGCATCGATCCTTGGCATTCCATTGGAACCACTGCCTATATTCGGAACAGCGTGGAACCATTGACTTCGCAGGATCAACGGCTTCTGGGGGACCTGCGCACCCTGATAGACACGGTGGAACCTGGAGTGGACGTCCTGCCAGCACTGGTGGACTCGCTCCGGGAGATGCTGCACGCGGAGCGAGTACTCGCCTATGGCGTGGACATCGGGCCCGAGCGCTACCAGGTGAGCTTCCTCCATATCTCTGGCTTTCCCATGACTCTGGAGGAGCGCCTCGAGGGTCTGAAGGGGCTCGTCAGCGCACGGCGCGACCCGTGGGGGTACTTCAATCCTGCCTGTCCCGAGCCCTCCCAACGCAACCGGGTGCTGCAATTCCAGGTCCCCGGGAGGGACACCCCCGTCGAGCTCCTCCTCCAGGAGGAGCGGCTCGCGCCCTGGAAGAAGCTCGGCATCGCCACGGAAGAGCTGGCGCGGATGCACGACCAGGTCCGCGCCGTCATGGGTGACTTCCTCCGGGTGATCGGGATGGAGCAGATGGTCTTCCTGCGCGTGCTCGTCTGCGACGGCCCGGCCCTGCTGGGGTGGGTGGGGGCGATGCGCTCGGCGCCCTTCGAGGCGCGGGAGGTGAGCCTGATGAGGGAGCTCATCCCGTCGATCCAGCGCAGGATGAAGGTGGAGTCGCGCCTGCGCGAGGCGGGGATGCTCAGCGCGGCGCTCGAGGGGGCGCTGGAGGCGATTGGCCAGCCGGCGTTCGTGGTGTCGGCCACCGGCCGAGTGGCGCATGCCAACCACGCGGGGAGGGCGTGGCTCGGGCAGAACGCGGAGCTCGTGGCCGAGGCCCTGAGGAAATACCTGCGCGGCGAGCCCGGGGAGCAGCTGTCCTTCATGCCGTTGCGCCTCGCGGGCGTCCCCCCGCACTACCTGGCCGTCATCCAGGGCGAGCCCGCGCAGTCCTTCGCGCGCATGCACTCGGTGAGCGCGAGCTGGGGGCTCACGGCGCGTGAGACGGAGGTGCTCGGACGGCTGGTGCGCGGTGAGTCCAACAAGGCCATCGCCCTGCACCTGGGTTGCGCGGAGCGCACCGTGGAGGTCCACGTCACCCGCATCCTGGCCAAGGCCCAGGTGGAGAGCCGCTCGGCGCTCATCGCCCGGTGCTTCCTGGCCTCCTGAGCCCGGCGGGCAACCGGACAGAGGACGACACACCCGGCGGAGGAGATGCGGCGCCGTCGGGCCCGCGGGACTAGGATGCGCGCGTGAGCACACCCCGCATCGAGGCCGCCCTCGCCCGCGCCACCGAGGCCGCCCACCGTGGCCCCCATTCGGCGCCGCCCGACGGCCATCCCCGCCCCCGGCACCTCGCCATCGGGGATCCGCAGGCGGACATCACCCGCTTCCTCGCCGTGCTCGACAGGCATGGCCTGCTCGGCGCGGATGGCTGGCTGCGGCCAGAGGTCCAGCTCGTGTCGGTGGGGGATCACTTCGACTGGGGCAAGGCCCACGAGCGCGAGGAGATGGCCACGAGCGCGCTGAGGCTGGTCGCCTGGATGGCCGCGCACCCGGCCGACCAGGCGGTGCTGCTGCTGGGCAACCACGACCTGGGCCGGGTGGGCGAGCTGGCCGGCTTCACCGACGCACGCTTCGCCGCCGCCCAGGCTCGAGCGGACCTCCTCTACCGGGGGGACGACACCGACGAGGCGAGCGAGCGCGAGTTCCTCTCCCACTACCCGGAGGTGCCCAACGTCGAGCTGGTGGCCCGCGACTTCGGCAACTTCCGCGAGATTCAACGGGACTGGGTGGCCTGGCTGCTGCGCGCCGGGCGCTTCCGGGTGGCCCACGCCGCGGCGGAGCACCTGCTCGTGCTGCACGCGGGCGTCACACGGGAGGACCTGCACCTGGTGGGGGTGCCCGAGTCCCTCCAGGCCCACGCGCCCACGGTAGCGGACACGCTCAACCGGGCGCTCGACGAAGCGGTGGCGGACTGGAAGCAGGGCCCCTTCTCCATCCCCGGGCTGCACCACCCCGGCAGCGCCGCGTACGGCGAGGGCCGGGGCATCTTCTACCAGCGCGCCAGCCTCCTCCCCGAGGACGCGCCCTGGCGCGCCGCCACGCCCCGGCGCCGCTTCGACCCGTACCGGCTTCCACCCGGCCTCGTCCAGGTGGTGGGCCACACGCGCGACAAGCGCAGCCGCGAGCTGCTCATGCTCCCCCTCGAGGAGACCCGGGACGGCGTGTTGCGCCACCTCGTCACCGATGGCACCACCCTCCATTACCGCCACGGCCCCCCGCCCCCGACCGGCCCTGGCGAGGCGGTGCTCGTCTTCACCGACGGCGGCATGCGCGAGTCGCCGTTGGAGCGCTTCGAGCTCTTCGACCTCGACGCCCGCGAACCGGCACGGCCGATGGAAGACGCACCCCGGGGAGGACAGGGATGATGACGCGGAGCTTCGTGGGACTGGCGCTCGTGGGCGCCCTGGGTCTCGGTGGTTGTGCCGGACACTCGCGCACGGGGGCGGGCACCCCTCCGGAGAGAGAGGCGGAGGCACGTCTGGCGGAGGACGCGGAGGAACAGGCGGAGCGGGATGCCTTCGCCCAGCGTGCCATCCAGGCCCTGCGCGCCGCGGGTGAGACGCGCGCCATCCATTATGACGCCGAGGGCTTCCTGCTCCGGCTCGGCGACAAGGACGGGAGCACGGTGTTCCTGTCCAACTTCTTCGACGAGTACCTCGCCGCCTCTCCGCGAAAGCGGGACGAGGTCTTCACCCGGCTCTCCCGCGTGCGCGCGCTTCCGGAGATGCCGAAGACGTTCGCCGAGGCCCGGCCCGACCTGCTGCCGGTGGTGCGCGGGCGCACCTTCTTCGAGCAGCTGCGGCTGATGGTGAAGGACGGCGCCGAGAAGCCGGTGCCCATCTCCTGGAGACCCCTGGGCACCATCCTCGGCGTGGGCCTGGCCTTCGATGGGCCGGAGACGCTGCGCTACCTCGGGCCCGAGGAGCTGTCCCGCTGGGGCGTCTCCTTCGACCAGGCGCTCGGCGTGGCCCTGGAGAACCTGCGCCAGCGCAGCACCGAGCCCCTCGAGCAGCTCGCCCCCGGCACCTGCCAATCCCCCTGGGACGACAACTACGCGGCCTCGCGCCTGCTGCTCGACGAGGTGGTGCGCCGCTGCGAGGTGCGCGGGGCGCCGGTGGTGCTCGTGCCCCATCGGGATCTGCTCCTCATCACCGGCTCCGAGGACGAAGATGGGCTGCGCCAGGTCGCCAGCAGGGCCATGAAGGCGGTGATGGCTCCGCGCGCGATGGACGGCCGCGCCCTGCGCCTCACGCCCGGGGGATGGGTGCCCTTCATGCCCGAGCGGCTCAGCAATGCCTGGGCGGACTTCCGCCAGTTGGAGCTCTACACCCGGGCGCGCGACTACGCCGAGCAGACGCGGCAGTTGGAGAAGCTCCACGAGGAGCGGGGCGAGGACGTCTTCGTGGCCGCCTATACGCCGTACCAGGACGAGCGCGAGCGCAGCATCAGCTACGCCATCTGGTTGAAGGGCGTGGACTCCCTCCTCCCGAGGACCGACGTCATCTTCTTCATGGACCCGACGCTCGGCGAGGAGGCGCCCCCCGTGGGCATCGCGCGGTGGGAGGCGGTGGAGAAGGTGGCCGGACAGCTCCTCACACCGGTGGAGGGGCTCTACCCGGAGCGCTACCGGGTGAAGGGATTCCCCACCGAGGAGCAGCTCGCCCGGTGGCAGAACGACCCGGGTGAGCTGCTCGACGAGGAGTAACCCCGAGCGCGAGGCTCACTTCGCCTTCACTTCCGTCAGCTTCTTCTCGAGCGAGGCCACCATGCGCGGGGAGGCCTGCGCCCCGGAGAGCGTCTTCGCGTAGGTGATGGCGTCCTCCAGCGTGCGCACGGCCACGTCGCGCTCGCCCCGGGCCAGGTGGATCTCCGCCCGCTCCGAGAGCACGCGCAGCCTCCGGCCTCCCTGCACCTTCGCCAGGGCCCGGGTGCTCGCGGCCAGCGCATCATCCAGCCGGCCCAAACGCCGATAGAGGTTGGCCAGGCGCGCGGGCGGGTTGTAGTCGTCCGGCAGGTCCCTCTCGCTCTGCTCGATGGCCGGCACCGCACGCATCGGGGTCCCCAACACCAGCGCCGCGGACATGCGGTGTGAATCGAACACGGTGCGCGCATCGGGCGTCGGCGCCCGGGCCGCCTCACCCTCGAGGAAGGTGAGCCACTGCTCGGCGAGCCCCTTCGCGCCGGGCTCGTCACCCGCCGCCCTGCGGGCCTCGACGAGCAACTCATACACGCCCGAGCGGTCATCCGCCGGCATGGAGATGTCCGGGGAGAGCGCCTCGCGCCCCTTCTCTTCCAGCGCCGCCTTGAGTTCCTTCGCGCCCTGGGTGCCGGCCGGCACCTGCAACACGCACATGAGGCCGAGGCCCGCCGCATTCGCCCACGAGGCCGAGTGCGGCACCCGGGGCAGCTCCGTCAGCGCCGTCCGAGCGCACACCTCGTGGCGCTTCGCCCCGTATTGCGCGACGAGGAGCGACTCCAGCGCGCGGCCACGGCGGGACCAGTCGGCCGGTGCCTCGGCGAGGGTCTGGGCGAGCACGTCCGCCGCCTCGGCCGCCTTGCCCTCGCCATAGAGGGCATCCCCCCGGGCCAGCAGGGCCTCCGGCCCCTCGGCTCCGCCTCGGAAGGCGCGCTCGCCATCCTCGAAGAGCTTCTCGAGCTGGGGCACGGTGGCGCTGCCCGCGAAGCGCACCAGGGCCTTCTCCTCCTTCGGGTCGATGATGAAGAAGGTGGGCCAGCTCTCGACCGGGTACTTCTCCTGGAACACCGCGTTGCCCGGCAGGTCGGTGTTGATCTCCAGCCAGACGAAGCGCCCGGCGTGCTTCGCGAGCGCCGCGTCCGTGAAGACGTAGGCCTTCATCGAGCGGCAGGTGTGACACCAGGGAGCCCAGGTATCGACGAAGAGGGGCAGGCCCCTCGCCTTCGCCTCCGCGAGGGCACGCACGTAGTCATCCTCGATGAACGGCAGGGGAGCCTGGGCTCGCGCGGCTGGCGGCTCGGACACGGCCGGGGTGCGCGCGGCGGAGCACCCCAACAGACCCACGAGGAACAGGCTGGAGATGGGCGATCTCATGGGCCCGGCACCCTACTCCGGGGACGAGCAGGGGAGAAAGCAGGCCACGTCCGGGGCGAGGGGGGGGCGATATGGTAGGGCGGAGAGCACCCGCCCTCAGGTCATCCGCCGTCAAACGGCGCACTTCAGCCTCCTCACCCCCTTTGAAGGACACGCGAGCGGCCGAGTCCTCCTCATCGACGACGATCCGAGTATGGTGGAGTTGCTGCAGGCGCGCCTCACGCGCCGCGGCTTCACCGTCACCTCACTGACCGATCCCAACGCGGCCCTGCCCCTGGTGATGGAGCAACCCTTCGACGTGGTCCTCACGGACCTGAACATGAAGGGGCTGACATCGAGCACTTCGTTGATGTCTCGCGCCGTGGCGAGCGGCGTATACGACTACGTCCCCCTCCCCCTGGACCCGACGGACCTCGTCCGGAAGGTGGGCCGAGCGCTGCGCTCGCGCCGCTGAGCCCCCTGCCCCTCCGAGGGGACTGTGGCGGATCGCCCCAGTCCCCAAATGCCGCACCGGTCCCCCTCTCCCCTCATTTCCCGGGGACGCGCCGGCACGGACCCCTCCCGAGCCCCTCCAGGCACCGGCCTCCTTCCGAGGCGGATGCCCTGGCACGCCGGTCGTAATACCCCTCCGCGACCCGCTGCAAAGGCCGCTGGAGAACCCCATGAAGCGCATCGCCCTGGCCGTGCTCATGACCCTCACCATCGCCCCGAGCGCCCACGCCGCGCTGGAGGACGAGGCCGCCCGGGAGATCCGCCTGCTCCGCGCCCAGTCCGCGCGCCCCCCCAGGAGCAGCCCTTCCCCAGGCCGGCCTCCCGCTTCGTGGCCCGAGGCATTCGTCCAGGGCCGACATACCCCACACGTCTTCCATGGGCATCCGGCCCGCTACGTGCTGTCTTCCGGGCGAACGGATGAAAGACCTCGCCCACCTGCGCACCGCGCTCGAGTCCGCCCGCGACACCCTCCCCTCCCCCGAGAGCTTCCCGGAGGCCGCCGACGCGGACACCGCCCGTCGCCTCCTGGAGCGCCTGCGGCGTGACCTGCTGCCCCGATTGGGCGGCGCGGACGCGCCCCTGCTGCTGGTGGCCATCGCCGGGCCGAACAACGTGGGCAAGTCCACCCTCTTCAACGCGCTGGTGGGCACGTCCCTGTCCCCCGCCCGTCCCGAGGGAGGCCTCACCAAGCAGTGCCTCGCCGCCGCGCACCCGGACACCTGGACGGGCTCGCTCAAGGACTTCCTCACGAGTCGCTACGACATCGTCCCCGTGGCCTCGGGTGAGGCCGCGCCGGTGGACCAGGCGGGGCCGGCCGGGCGCCTGTACCTCGTCCTCGCCGAGGCGGTACCCCGGGGCCTGGTGGTGATGGACACGCCGGACTTCGACAGCGTCTACCGCGACAACCGCGAGCGCGCCGAGGCCCTGCTCGTCACCGTGGACGTGCTCGTCTTCGTCGTCAGCCGGCAGACGTACCAGAACGCCGCGCTGGTGGACTTCCTGCGCGCCGCCGTGGGCCATGGGCGCCCCTACCTGCTCGTCTACAACGAGGCCACGCGCGAGGAGGTGGCGCGCGGGCACCTGGAGAAGCTCGCCTCGGACGTGGGCCACCCGCCCCTGGCGCGCTACCTCGCCCCGCACCAGCCGGAGGTGGAGGCCGGAGAGAAGCCCCTCGCCACGCACCCGCTGGATGGTGCCCCTTCCCTCGCCGCGCTGCTGGGTGAGGCCGAGCACGTCCGCTCCCTCAAGGCCCGCGCCCTGGAGGCCTCGCTCCGGGACGCGCGCGCGGAAATGGAGCAGCTGGCCCGGGCCGCCACCGCCGCCGCCCACGAACCGGAGCGGTTGCGCCAGCGACTGCGTCACGAATTGCTCACGGTGGGCCGTCACGCGGCTCTCAAGGCGGTGCCCGCGGACGTGCTGGTGGAGGCCTTCCGCGACGAGCTGGACGCGCGCAGTGCCTTCCACCGCTACGTGCGCCTGCCCTTCCGGGGACTGGCCACCGCCCTCACCTTCCTCTCGCGCCAGGTGCGCCGCTCCTTCACCGGCCCCGAGCCCACCTCCGCCCCCGTGGTACAGGTGACCGAGGACACCCTCCGGGATGGAGTCCGGCGGATGGTGGAGCTCTTCGCCCCGGAGGTGGCCGCATGGCACGGAGATGCCCGGACGCGCGAGCTGCTCTCCGAGTCCTTCGGCCCCTCCCACCTGGCGCGCCTGGACGAGCCCCTGGGCTTCGAGGCGCTCCACGCCCATGCGGCGGACCGCGACAGCCTCTACACCTTCTGCCGGGGGCTGGTGGGCACGGAGCTGCAGGGCGGCATGCGCGAGGAGCTGCTGCAGACCCTCACCACGCTCGTCTACTCGGTGCCCTCGGCGGGGGCCGCGGTGGTGACGGTGGCCACCGGCGGCTTCGGCCACGACGCCGTCATCTGGGCCGGGACGCTCCTGTCCACGCCCCTGCTCGAGCGCTTCGTGGACCTGCTGGGCGCGGACATCCGCGAGCGCGTCACCCGGAAGTGGGCCGACGCCCACGGCACCACCCTCGCCCAGGCGCTCGAACGGCGCTTCTTCGCGGACCTGCTCGGCCACCTCGACACCCGGGTTTCGGACTGGGCTCGCACCGCTTCCACCCTGTCCGAGACGACCTGGCGGATCTCCTCCTGAACACCCGCCGTGTCAGACCCCCCGGGCATTCTGTGTCCAACCGCATCTCGCGGACCACGAGGGCGGGTGGGAGTGCTTCGCACATGGGTTGTCCCGAGGGGGGAATGGGGTCGGTCGCAGGGGACGGAGGCCGTGTGTTCCGGCCTTCGCGGGAAGCAGGAGAGAACAGGGTGACTTTAGAAATAGGGTTGAACAAGTGACCTTTACAGTCCTGTTCCGACAACCTGATGCGTCGTATTCCGCCTTGCCTACACTGTAGGGTGGGTTCAGGAATGGACAAGAAACTGGCGAAGACGATTGGGGAGGCCGCCCGTTCGGCCCGACTGCGTGCGCAGCTCACCCAGGCGGATGTAGCGGAGATGGTCGACCTGGTGACCGAGGTGTACGGCCGTATCGAGCGCGGCGGCATGGTGCCGAGCGTTCCGACCTTGCTGCGGCTGTGCCGCGCGCTGAGGATTTCCGCGGACGAGTTGTTGGGCCTGGCGGGTCCGGATGGGTCGTTGAAGCTCGCCGAGCCACCGAGCGAGCAGGGTGAGAAGCCGGAGGTCCGCGCGGTGTTGCGCGTGCTGCGTCAGTTGGACTCCGGGCAGATCAAGCTGTTGGGCCGCCTGGCCGTCGCCCTGAAGAAGGAGTGAGCCGTCCACCAGGCCATCCACCGCTAGAGGCCGAGCCGGGAGCCGGGTACACTCCGTTCCACCCCCCACATTCCCCCCGGCCTTTACTTGACCAGAGAGGTTAGGTCAGGGGATCTTCCCGGCCCGTGTCCGTGCACCTCTTCCGAAGAATGGCCGCTCTGGCGGCGACGTTGCTGGTAGGGCTGGCCGTGACGGCCCGCGCCGAGCAGTTGCCCACCGTGGTCATCACCGGAGATCCGGTGGCCCCCTCGCCCACACAGCCAGGAACTGGCTTGTGTGTGGCGTCGCGAGTGTCGACCGACCCGGGGGTGGACTTCCCACAGAGCAACTCCGGCTTCAGTGGAGGGCTGAACTCCTTCCTGGAGAGTCCTCCCGACAGCGCCAATCCCAACGCCCGCGTCACGTCGGTACTCCGGACGCTGTTCGATCTCTCGAACAACAACACCTCCGGGTTGAAGCTGAGCTACGGCGACTACGAGAACGCCGTGTCGGGCTGCCCGAGCGGGGGCTGCGACTTCTACGGTGTGGACCCTGCCTCGCCCTTCGGCAGCCGCCTGCGTGGTTACCTGAACGTCACCTCGGACATGCTGGGCCTGCCGGTCCACTTCGGGTTCTACGCGGATGACGCGGTGGCGCTCGCCATCTACGACAGGAGCTCCCGCGCCTATCAGGTGATCAACCGGCCACCGCGGCTCGGGTTCCCGACCTATCGCACGACCAATAGCGTCACCTTCGCGAAGGCGGGCCTCTACCCGGTCGAGGTGCTCTACGCGGAGGTGGGTGAGCACGCCGCGCTTGAGCTGGCGATCCTGGTCGGGACGTTCAGCGACTTCGAGAGGCCGGCGAACGAGGCGCCCGTCATCAGACTGAGTGACGCGGGCTTCTCCCTGGCCAGCCCCACCGCGTTCTACCAGACGGAGAACGGGCGCCCGTCGTACCCGGATCTGGACCAGTGCCAGCAGTGCAACCGCGAGTTCGCGAACAGGGCTGGCAACAACGGATGCGACCCGGGCTACTACTGCAACGGAGCCGCGCTGTGCGCGCCCTGCGAGACCTCCTTCTTCTGCGGCCCCAGTTGCTCGCCCTGCGGCCCCTCCACCCCCGAGTGCCTCAACCGCAACGGCACGTACACTTGCGTCCAGTGCACGGATGACTCGCAGTGCCCGAATGGCCGCTGCGACCCGACCACCAACGAGTGCCGCGGCTGCAAGACCGACGACCACTGCCCCAGTGGCCAGCACTGCGGCGCCGACAACGAGTGCCACGAGTGCACCACGGACGCTCAGTGCCCGCGCGGACAGGTCTGCGCGGACAACACCTGCCAGGCCTGCTCCACCCAGGACAGCTGCGCGGGAAACTCCTGCAACTGCTGCCCCGGCGGGCTCAAGTGTGCCGCGCCCACTCCCGGCGCCTCCCCCACCTGCGTGGAGTGCTCCAATGATGGCGACTGCGCCGACGGCAAGAAGTGCGACCTCGCCAACGGCCGCTGCGTAGAGCAGGTCGCCGAGTGCAACACCTCGGAGCGCTGCGGCGCTCAGTGCGCCAAATGCCCCTCCGACCGGCCCTACTGCCTGGACGGCCAGGTGTGCGTCGAGTGCCGCTCGGACCTCGAGTGCGGTGACGGCAAGTTCTGCCTCAGTGGTGAATGCGCCTCGTGCACCACGGACAAGCGCTGCGGTGGGCGTTGCGAGGCCTGCCCCTCCGAGGCGCCCTTCTGCATCACCGACGGTACCTCCGCGGGTAGTTCCTGCGTGGGCTGCCGAGAGAACGCCGACTGCGGCCCCGGTGGCACGTGCGACCCCACCACGCGCACCTGCGGCACCTCCACCTGCTCGGTGAGCTGCACCGAGGGCTCGGTGTGCTATGGCGACACCTGCGTCCAGTGCTTCGCCGATGCCCACTGCCCCTGCGGCGGCACCTGCGACACCGCCCTCAACGTCTGCACCACCTCGTGCGACGACAGCAACGACTGCCTCGGCGTCCAGCACTGCTCGGATGCCACCCAGCAGTGTGAGCGCGGTCGACGCAAGCCCGGGACCGAAGCGCAGGGGGGCGCCTTCTGCTGCGGCACCACCGCGGACAGCACTCCCGGCGGCATCGCCCTGCTCCTGCTGGTGGCGGCCTTCCTGGCCCTCCGCCCGCGAGGCGCCGCGTGAAGCGCTCCGTCTTCATCCCCCTCGGCCTCGCCGTGGGGCTCCTCACAACGGGGCTCGCCTCCGCGCAGGACGCCCGCTTCGACGTCCAGGCCTTCCGTCCGTTCGGCGCGGCGCAGGACCTGGTCACCGTCGGCCAGACCCGCCCCATCTCGCACCTCTCCGTCTCCGGCGGTGCCTACCTCAACTTCGCATTGGATCCCCTGGTGCTCGTCACCGCGGGCACCAACTCCAAGGCGCTGAGCATCGTGGGCAACCGCCTCCAGCTCGACGTCATGGCGTCCGTGGGGCTCCTCGACTGGATTGAGCTCGGACTGGACATGCCCCTGGTGATGTTCCAGAGCTCGGACAACCTGGAGGCCATCGGCACCGAAGGCTTCATCCAGTCCTTTACCCCCGGAGACCTGCGCCTCACCACCAAGGTGGCCATCCCCGGCCTGCTGCGCGAGCCGGACGGCTCGGGGTGGGGCGGAGCGCTCACCTTCGGCATGGGCCTGCCCACGGGCATCCAGGACGCCTTCACCAGTGACGGCGCCACCACATGGACGCCCGGCCTGATGATGGACTACCGCTTCGAGTCGGGAATCCTCCTGGCCTTCAACGCGGGCGTCTGGCTGCGCCCGCCGCGTGAGTTCGCCGGTGTGAAGTGGGGCAACGCCGCCACCTTCGGGATTGGCGCCGAGGTGCCCATCGTCCGCGGTTGGGGCGTCACCGCAGTGAGCACGCTGTCCGGCAGCACGCCCCTGGACAAGTTCCCCGACGATGTGCGGCAGATCCCCGCCGAGTTCCTCCTCGGCCTGCGCTGGTACAGCGGCCTCGGCCTCACCTTCACCGTTGGCGGTGGCGCCGGCTGCGGCTGCTCGCTGACAGCGCCCACGCTGCGCCTCTTCACCTCCATCATCTGGGTGCCGGCCATCACCAAGGAGTACGAGGCCATCGAGCGCTTCAAGGAGCCGCCAGAGCCGCTGCCTCCGCCCCCGCCGCCCGTGGACCCGGATGGGGACTCCGTCATCGGCGAGGGCGACCGCTGCCCGAGCGCCGCCGGCCCCGTCGAGAACGGCGGCTGCCCCGATACCGACAAGGACAGCGACGCCGTGGTGGACCGGCTGGACCGCTGCCCCGAGCACCCCATGGGCTCGCGTGGCCGCGATGGCTGCCCGCTCGCGCGCGTCGAGGGAAACAAGATCGTCATCCTCGACCAGGTCCACTTCGCCACGGACCAGGACGTCATCCTCCCCGAGTCCTTCCCCATCCTCGAGGAAGTAGCCAGCGAGCTGCTCAAGCACCTGGAGATCCAGCGGGTGCTCGTCGAGGCCCACACGGACGCGCGCGCCAGCGACGCCTACAACAACGACCTGTCGCGCCGCCGCGCCGCGAGCGTGATGAACTTCCTGCTCGACAGCGGCATCGCCGTGGAGCGCCTGTGCTCGGCTGGCTTCGGCCGCAGCCGCCCGGTGGCCGCCAACGACTCCGAGTCGAACATGGCGCTCAACCGCCGCGTCGAGTTCACCATCCAGCCGCCCGTCAATGGGCCGCTTCCAGCCTGCCCGCCGGATCCCGCCGAGCAGGCGCTTCCGCCGGTCAAGCAGGGCAGGGGCAAGCGGCAGTCGCCGGAGCCCACCAGGTCCGCCTCGGACGCTCGCTGAGAGTGGCCCCTGGCAAAGCGCCAGGCGTCGGGGGTTGGAGAAGGGTGCCGGCCACCTCGGGGTTCAGCGGTTGGCCGTCTTGGCCTCGAAGACGACCTCGGCCGCGGCCTTGCGCCGGCCGGCGGTGGCCGTCACCACCGTGCGCCCCGGACCCACCGCCGTCACCTGCCCGGTGGGGGACACCGTCGCCACCGACCAGTCCGAGCTGTACCACGACACGGGCACGTCGCTGAGAACCACCCCCCGGTTGTTGAACGTCTTGGCGCGCAGTTGCAGCGTCTGCCCGGCCTTCTTGAAGACCAGGTGTGTCGGGTCCACTTCCACCCGCGCGAAGTCCGAGCGCACCACCTGCACCGGCAGGCTGCGGCTCAGCGGCGGCACCGTGGCGGTGATGGTGGCTCGCCCCGGCGCCACGCCGATCAACCGACCGTTCTCCACGCGTGCCACGGACTCGTCACTGGAGCGCCACTGAGGCGGAACATCCTGCAACGGCTTGCCCAGCTCGTTCTTCACCACGGCGGAGATGGGGATGGAGTTGCCGACCAACAGGAAGTCCGCCCCATTCACCCGGATGTCCACCAGACTCGGAATGGACACCTGCACCTCCACCTCGGCCCGGGCCTTGCCGGACGCCGCGGCGATGGTCGTCTTTCCGGACCTGCGCGCCACCACCACCCCGTTGTCCACCGTGGCCACCTCCGGTGCCGAGCTCACCCAGCGCAGCTTGGGGTTCTCCACCGGTTGGCCCTTCGCATCGAGCGCGACGGCCTGGAGCACCATGGACTCCCCCGAAGCGTGCAGCGGCCGGTTCTCCGGCAGCTCCAGCGAGAGCGTGGCCGGGGCGGAACGGCACGCTCCGAGCACGAGGACGGATAGCAACAGCAGCGGGCGAATGGACGTCGGCATCTTCACGGCGGCGGTAGGAGGGCTTGCGGGCGTACGGCGCGCGTCTCGAACGGAGGCGTACACGACTGTATTTCGATACCACCCGCGCGCAATCATTTGCGAGCCCGCTCGCCCGGCCGTCCGCCTGCTTCTGCCCGGTGCCAGACGGTGGAATGGACTCCCGCGGGACGGCGTTCGCTCGAAGGGCGTACGCTGCTCACGCTCGTGGCCAACAGGGGGACCCGTTCGTGATTCACAACGTCTTCGCGCTCCTCGCCCGCCTCCCGGCACGCCCTCGCAGGGCCGCCGTCCGCGGGTTGATGGACACCGTGTGGAACCTCCGCACCACCCAGCAGGTCCTCGGTCGAGAGAACATCCCCGATGAGCCCTGTCTTTTCATCTGCAACCATCTTTCCAACGCGGATGGATTCACACTCGACCGGGCCCTGCGGCCCCGCAAGGTGTACTTCCTGGCCGGCATCAAGCTGCAGAGCACCGTGATGACCCGGCTCGGCACCGAGGCGGTGGACACCATCTTCATCCGTCCCAACTCGGCGGACATCGAGCCCCTCAAGCGCGCGGTGGAGACGCTCAAGGCGGGCCACTCGGTCCTCATCTTCCCCGAGGGGGGCCGCAGCCGGACGGGGGCGCTCACCCGGGCCAAGAAGGGGGCCAGCCTCATCGCCCGGCGGGCGGGAGTCCCCGTCGTGCCCGTCGCCCTCACCGGGACGGAAAAGTTCATGCCCATCGATGACCGGGACATGGGCCGGGAGCAGGTGCGCCGGGCCCACCTCACCGTCCGCTTCGGCCCGCCGTTCCGCATGGAGGAGCTCGAGGCGGAAACCATCGGGGCCGAGGACCCGCGCCAGGCCCTCACCGACGCGATGATGCGGCGGGTGGCCGAGCTGCTCCCCCGCCCGTACCGCGGCGTCTACGCCGACTCCGCGCCCGCGCCCGAGGCCGAGGACGAGCCGCTGGCGCCCGAGCATCCGGTGACACAGCCTTCCCCCGCCCCCAGCCGCTGAGCCCTCATTCCTCCGCGTGCCACTGCAGCCGGGAGGTCATCCCTCTCGGGGCGAGGCTCAGCGGTGGCAGGTAGAGCCCCAGCCGCTCGCGGGTCCACCAGGCCCCCGTCCGCCGGTGCGTCTCCAGGTCCGTCATCCGGTAGTCGTAGAGGACGGCGCGGATGTAGCGCGGCGGATGCTCGGGGAAGGGATTGTGGGCGAAGAGCTTCAGGACATCGGGAGAGCCCTCGAGCAGACGCAGCAGGAGGGCGAGCAACCAGGTGGGGGGCGAGCCCAGCGCCGCGAACCACATCTGCCAGTCCAGCCGGGGTTGGTGCGGAGCCACCTGCCTCGGCGCCCGGTCCGGGTCGCTCACCTTGTAGCGGAAGGTGTACTCGCGCCACGTCTCACCGTCGTCGGAGCCCTCGAGGGCGATTTCCGGCCGGCGCACCGTCATCACCGCGAAGAGGCCATAGGGGTTCACCAGGCGCAACGGACGGGCCTTCATCTCCAGCCAGTCCAGCCACCTCGGCGCCAGGCGACGCGGACGCTCGAAGCGGGTCAATATCTCGCTCGCCCCCAGGACGAGGAGCGGCGCCGCGGGGAGCCACGCCCCCACCGTGCGCCACACGGGCCTCGGCTTCGCGGGAGGCGGGGACGGCAGCAGGCGGCGCAGGGACGCGTCATCCAGCAGCCACAGGCCGAGCACCAGCGACTGCACATTGAAGAAGCCGTAGTTGCCCGTGGTGATGATGGCGCCCTGCAGCCCGGCGAAGAGCCAGAAGCCCGCGAGCCGCAACGGCCTGGGAGCGAAGGCGAGGAACGGGCCCACCGTCTCCAGCGCGAGCACCGACAACGTGGAGAACCGCTGCGCCTTCCTCGGCAGGTGGTGCGCGTACCAACCGCCGCGCGTGGGGAGCGGCGCCGTCTCGTAGTAGTAGTCGCAGGCGGAGAGCTCGCGCCACGTCCTGTCGCCCGACTTCAGCTTGGACACCCCGGAGCCCAGGTAGAGACGGAAGACGAGCGCCCGCAGCAGCGCCACCTGCGCCGCGGAGGGCTCGTAACGGCCCGGCCCCGGCCGAAGTCCCGCGGGCGCGGTGAGGATTCCGAGCCCCCCCATCTCCAACAACAGCGCGTCCCACTGGAAGGAGAGGAACTCGCGCCCCGCCGAGACATAGGAGAGGTAGAGGGCCCACAGTCCCATCAGCGCCGCCTGGGGGGCGAGCCCCATCATCACCGCCACGGACAGCACCTGGCCCACGCGGATGCCTCGCACCAACGTCTTGTCCGACGCGTCCAGCCAGAACAGCGTGGGCAGCAGGTGGAAACGCTCGCGTCCCAACGCGAGCAGCCGTGGCGAGGCGAGCAGGTCCCGCATGGGCTGGATGCCGCGCGAGCCGTAGAGGCCCCGTACCTGGCTCCCCAACGAGGTGAAGGCGATGAGGTAGAGGCCCCCCAGCGCCCGGAGGAAGAGCTGCCTCACGAGCCGGTGATGGGGTGGCGCCACCGAGCGCGCGGAGAGCCCTTCGAGGAGTCGCGCCACCCGCCCCCTGGCCCGTCGGCGCGGCCACCGGGCGGGCAAGTAACGGAGCATCTGGAAGAACGCCTTGGCGCCTCGGGGGCTGACAGCTCGCATGGGCTCCCTCCTGCACCCCCAAAACTGGGAGCCCCCGAGGCCACGTGCTCGGGACGGCAAGCCCCTCGCCCAGGAAGGGCCCGAGCGACCGGGGCTTCACGCCGCGGGCGCACGGGTGCCTAGCTTTGCCGCATGAGCGAGCCCAAGGAACGAGCCCACCGCACGGTTCAGGTCCTCCCCGGTATCCATCGCTGGCACGTCAGCGATGATCGCATCGGCGGCGTGCAGAGTGATGCCTACGCCGTGGTGGCCGAGGACGGAGCGGTCACCCTCATCGACCCGCTGCCCATCGACGAGAAGGCACTGCGCAAGCTGGGCCGGGTGGAGGCCATCGTGCTCACCGCCGGCAACCACCAGCGCGCGGCGTGGCACCTGCGCAAGGTGTTCGGCGCTCCCGTCTGGGCACCGCAGGACGCGTACGGCCTGGAGGACACACCGGACGCCACCTATGCCGGCGGCGACAACCTCCCCGGCGGACTCGTGGCCTACCACACCCCCGGCCCCGCCGAGTCCATGTACTCCCTCTGGATGGAGCGGCCCCGGAGCGTCATCTTCCTCTCGGACCTCCTCACCCACGTCGAGAAGGGCACGCCGCGCTTCGTGGACAACCAGTACCAGGACGCTCCCGGCCGCACCCGCATGAGCATCCAGCGCATCCTCGACCACCTGCCCATCGAGGTGCTCTGCTTCGCCCACGGAGAACCCATCCTGAAGGACGGCGCCTCCGCGCTCCGCCGCGCCCTGGCCGAGGACACCGAGGCCCCCGCTCCCTCCGAGCCCCTCTGACGCAAGGGCTCTGGGCACGGAGCTCCCGGGTGGCCCCCAGCTTCGATGAGAGGACCCGGGAGAGGGTCTTCCGCTGGAGTTACGGCAACCGGAGCACGGCCACGTCAGGCTCGGACTTCAGCGGCGGCCCCTGCACCACCGAGAGCTGCCCGTTCTTCACCGCGCACGTCGCCTCCTCGGGGGGCACCACGCGCACGGGGTTGAGCGTCTCGGGCCGGCCGAACTTCACCGGACTGGTGGCCAGCATCAGCTCCTGCTTCTTCCCGCTGTCGCTGTCACTGTAGACGACGCTGATGCCCTTGAAGGGCGGCAGCTTCAGCTTCAGGACGTAACCCCGCTTGCCGGGCAGTTCCGCGCGCTCGACCTGGAGGGTCTGCTTGGGCGAGCCGAACGCGGGGAACACCCGGCCATCGGCGATGCGGATGCCCCACTGCGAGGGCTTCTGCGCGTCCGTGGGCTTGCCACAGCCCGTGAGCTCCTGGGGTGCCTGGGGCGCCAGCCACAGCTCGACATGGTCGTCGTTGAGCCACTTCGCGCTCGGGCCCGTCCACTTGTCGTCACGTACCTCGACGAGCAGCGTGTCCGGCGCCACCAGCAGCGCCTTCAGCGACGCGTCCTTCGGATCATCCTGGTTGCCCAGCAGGAAGTGGCCCGAGCTGAAACCACACTCACCGAGCCCCGCCTGCTTCCACCCGCCCTGGAGGTACGCCGGCTCCACCTTCACCTGGGGCAGGTATGGCAGGGTCCGCTCCCCCAGCGAGGACTCACCCGGCTCGCACGTGGGGGCGGCGACGATCACCTCGCCGCGCAGCGTCTGATGGTCCCAGAAGTCGCCACTCTCTCCTCCCTCCGAGGCCAGGGCGTCGGAGGACCGACGGCTCTCGCTCGTCAGGCGCAGTGGGGAGAGTTGCAGCGTGCGCGCGTGCGACCACCGCTCACGGCTGCCGCCCGACTGCGTGTGGGTGAAATAGTTGTCGACCACCGTCACCGAGTCCTCGCCCAGACCCCCGATGCCATAGCCGTCGTTGCACACCGACAGCAGGAGTTGGGCCGGCTGGGACGGACGCATCAGCCACCACTCGGCGGCCTCGCACTGCCCCTCCGACCGCGAACCCTGGGCCTTGCGTCCACCCGGACCGAACCGACGCCCGACGGACTGGCTCGCCGTCTCCACGTCCGCCCACCCCAGGTCCAGCTGCTTCACCTGCAGGGGGCGGCCCTGCGCGTCCTTGCCCGCCTCGAGCGTCTCCACGACGCGACAGGGCGCGCGATTCGCACAGAGCGGATCCGCCGACGAAGCGGGCGACGCGCCCAGCAGGGACAACACCAACACGGTACCGGTAGCATTCATGGCGGAACAGCTTGCACCAGCTCGCGGGTCCGGTTGAACCCTCCACCGACTCGAAACCCGCGGCGCCTCACTTCGCCGCGGGGGGCACCACATCCACCTCGCGCGCCATCCAGTCCGTCCCACTGATGACGTAGGAGGCGCGCACCTCGGTCCCGGGCTGGAGCGCCTCCAGCCCCACCGGCTGTCCGTCTCGCATCACCCGCGTCTGTCCGTCCGTGTTCAGGACGATGCGCTTGCCGTCGGCCTCACGCAGATGCAGCGCGCTCCCGGTGGCCTGGGCGACCGTTCCCGCCACCGAGCCCGTCAGCGGATCCTCCACCGCCCGCTCCGCCGCTGGAGTAGCCGCCGTGCGAGCCTCCTCCCGCTCGCGGCAGCCCGCCCCCACCGCGAGCCCCAGGACCGTGAATCCCACCACAGTGAGCCATCGCATGTTCCGTTCCCTCTTCCGGCCCCCTCCTCCCCAGGGTAGGCACGCACCTGGGAAGAAGCACTTCACCCGCCAGGAGCGAATCCATGAACAACAAGACCGTCATCGTGACCGGGGCCAACTCGGGCATCGGACTCGCCACGAGCATCGAACTGGCCCGCCGGGGCGCGACCGTCGTCATGGCCTGCCGCAATGCCGAGCGAGGTGAACAGGCCCTCTCCGAGGCCCGCCGGCAGAGCCGATCCGACAAGCTCGAGCTCATGCAGTGCGATCTCGGCTCGCTCGACAGCATCCGGCAGTTCGCCGCGTCCTTCCGGGCCCGGCACTCCACCCTGGATGTGCTGATCAACAACGCGGGAGTCATCTGCCTGAAGCGGGAGACGACCCGTGACGGCTTCGAGATGCAGCTCGGGGTCAATCACCTCGGCCACTTCCTGCTGACCCACCTGCTGCGTGAATCGCTCGAGCGGGCGCCCCAGGGGCGGATCATCAATCTCAGCTCGGGCGCGCACAAGACCGGATCCATCCACTGGGAGGACCCGTTCCTCACCCGGGGCTACAACGGGTGGAAGAGCTACTCGCAGTCCAAGCTCGCCAACGTCCTGTTCACGAAGGCACTCGCGCAACGGCTCCGCGGGACCTCCGTCACGGCCAACTGCGTGCACCCCGGAGGGGTCGGGACCCGCCTGGGCGTCGACCGGAACACGGGCTTCGGCGGGGCCATCATGAGCTTCCTCAAGCTCTTCTTCCTCACGCCGGCCCAGGGCGCGGAGACGTCCGTGTACCTGGCCTCGAGCCCGGAGCTCACCCACGTCTCCGGCGAGTACTTCTACAAGAAGAAGATCGCCTCCGTGTCCAAGCAGGCGAGGGACCCGGCGCTCGCCGAGCGCCTCTGGTCCTGGAGTGAAGAGCAGGTCGGACTGTCAGGCGCCCGTCTATCGGCCTGAAGAGGAGCGAACAGAAGGTTCCATCACAAACAAAAAGTGGCCGGTGAAGGTTTAGAACGCACCAGCACCTTCGCTCGCACGCCCCATGGAAACATCACTCCCCCCCGATCAATACCGGCTCCTGGTCGAGCACGCTCCGACAATGGTGTGGCGTTCCGGATTGGACGCCCAATGCAACTACTTCAACGCCACGTGGCTGCGCTTCACGGGGCGCACGCTCGAGCAGGAGGTGGGAGACGGGTGGGTCTCGGGTGTCCACCCGGATGACCTGCGCCGGTGCGTGGACACCTACCTCTCGAACTTCGAGCGGCGCACCGCCTTCGAGATGGAGTACCGGCTGCGACGCCACGACGGCGTCTACCGCTACATCTTCGACCGGGGCGTCCCCTTCACCGACGACTCGGGCCAGTTCGCCGGGTTCATCGGCAGCTGTGTGGACGTGCACGAGCGCCGCGAGGCGGACCGGGCCAAGGCGACGTTCCTCGCGCTCGCCACCCATGAGCTGCGCACTCCGCTCACCTCGATGCGCATGTACATGGAGGCGCTGCGCCGGCAGCTCGCGCAGGGGGCACTGGCGACGAGCAGCCCGCTCCTGCGGCTGAACGCGCAGCTCGAGCGGGTCTCCTCGCTGGTGCAGGATCTGGAGGACACCGGCCGCCTGGAAGCCGAACTGCCGCTCGTCATGCGCAAGGAGGAGCTGGAGCTGACCGAGTTCGTCCAGGCCGTCGTGGCCACCCATCGCGACACCGACACGTTCCGCTCCCGGGGACAGCAGCGCCACGTCTTCGAGCTCACCCTCCCCCCGGGCGCCCACCGCGTCCTGGCGGACCGCCAGCGCATGGAGCAGGTGCTGAACAACCTGCTCACCAACGCGGTCAAGTACTCGCCCAAGGGAGGCACCATCCACGTCACCCTCGCTCGCGAGGGCCCGGGCCTCGCGCTGTCCGTGAAGGACCCCGGCATCGGGATTCCCGCCGCCGACATTCCCTCCCTGCCCCGGCGCTACTTCCGCGCGAGCAACGTCTCCGCCGAGAACTACCCCGGGCTCGGGCTCGGGCTGTCCCTGGTGAAGGAAATCATCGAGGCCCACGGTGGCGGGCTCCGCATCCAGAGCGAGCTGGGACGGGGAACGACCCTCACCCTCCTCCTTCCCGAGGCACGGGAGGAGGGACGGGCATGAAGCGAGTGCTGCTCGTCGACGACGACCCGGACATCCTCGACTCGCTCACGCTGCTGCTCGAGGCCAACTACGCGGTCACTCCCGCCGAGGACGGCGCCATCGCGCTGGAACTGCTGAGCCAACAGCGGTTCGATGTCGTGGTGCTCGACCTGATGATGCCCGTGCTCGACGGCACGCGCGTCCTCGTCGAGCTGCGCCAGCGGGGCATCCAGATTCCCGTCATCCTCATCTCCGCCCACCGGGACCTCGACCGGCAGGAGTCGCAGCACCGCCAGCTCGGCGCCTTCGCCTCGCTGCGCAAGCCCTTCGACATCCGGGAGCTGGAGAGACGACTCGAGGAGGCCCTCCGCCAGGGAGGCAACAGGGGCGGCTCCTCGGGCTCAGGGGGAGTTGGAAACGACCCGCTCCCTGGAGGTCCCCCCCCCGGCGGCGGAAGCTCCCAGAAGGGCCTGTCAGCGCTCGGCGCTCACGGCAACAACGCCAGGGGCTGGCCGTCCAGCACGCTCAGGTGGGTGGTCTCCTCGCAGAAAATTCAGCGGGGCGCTCGGGTTTGACGGGCCCGGCGCAACACGGCCGCGCAGATGGCCCCGAGCGGGAGGATTTCATCCACCGCTCCCCGCTCGATGGCCGCGCGCGGCATGCCGAACACCACGCAGCTCGCCTCGTCCTGGGCGATGGTGGTCGCCCCGGCCTGCCGCATCGCCAGCAGCCCGTCGGCTCCGTCATCCCCCATCCCCGTCAGCAGTGCTCCCACCGCGTTCTCCCCCGCCGCTCGCGCCACCGATTGGAACAGCACGTCCACGCTCGGCTTGTGTCCCGATACCCGGCCTCCGTCGAGCAGCTCCACCTGGTAGTGCCCACCGGTGCGCCGCACCCGCAGGTGCCGGTTGCCCGGCGCGATGAGCGCCCTTCCCTGCAGCACCCGGTCTCCCTGCGCGGCCTCCTTCACCTCGATGCGGCACAGCTCGTTCAGCCGCCTCGCGAACGCCGAGGTGAACAGCTCCGGCATGTGCTGCACGATGACGATCCCCGGACAGTCCGGAGGCATCGGCTCCAGCAGTTGCCTCAGCGCCTCGGTGCCGCCCGTGGAGGCGCCCACCGCCACCACCTTGTCCGTCGTCACCGCGAGCAGGGAGGGCGCTGGCCGCTGCTCCAGCGGCTCCGGCTCCAGACGCACCGGAGGCCCCCGCCGCGCCAGGCGGGTCCGCGCCCTCGCCGCGTTCCGGAGCGCCTCCACGAGCCGCGTCCGCGACTCGCGCAGGAACTCCCCCACGCCCAGTGACGGCTTGGCGATGATCTCCAACGCGCCCTCCTCCAGCGCGCGCACCGCCAGCTCCGAGCCCGGCCCCGCCAGCCCCGAGCACACCACCACCGGAATCGGCTCGTCCTCCCGCATCAGCTCGCGCAGGAACGTCAGCCCGTCCATGCGCGGCATCTCCAGGTCCAACAGGATGACGTCCGGCCGCTGGCGCTTCATCTTCTCGCGCGCGATGAGCGGATCCGACGCCACCTCCACCGCCATACCCGGCACGCGCTCCAGGAGCATCAGCACGCCCTGGCGCACCACCGCCGAGTCATCCACCACGAGCACCCGCAGCATTGAGATCATGTGCTACCCGCGCGGCGCGTAGACGGTAGGCATCACCGTGCGCACGCGCCAACCCAGACCCGAGAGACTCTCGGAGTGCCCGAGGAACAGCAACCCGTTGGGAGACAGATGGTTCAACAGCCGCTCCACCGCCCGCTCCTTCGAGGCCGCATCGAAATAGATGAGGACATTGCGGCAGAAGATGAGCTCGAAGCGCCCCACCACCCCCTGGCCATCGTTCAGGTTCACCCGCTGGAAGCGCACCAGCTCGCGCAGCTCGGGGCCCGCCTTCATCCTCCCCTCCTGGCTGCCCGTCCCCCGCAGCATGTAGGCACGCAGGTAGTGCCTCGGAATCTCCTCGGACTTCTCCAGGGGCCAGAGCGCCTGGCGCGCCCGCTCGAGGACGCGCGTGGAGAGGTCCGTCGCCTGGATCTGGATGCCCCAGCCCTCCTCCGGCGGCAGGTGGTGGCGCAGCACCATGGCCAGGGAGAACGGCTCCTCTCCCGTCGAGCACCCCGCGCTCCACACCCGCACCCGCCGCCCCTCGCCGCTCCCGGTGTCACCCCGCTCCCGCCACCGCGGCAGCACCTCGCGCTCCAGGAATTCGAAGTGCTTGGGCTCGCGGAAGAAGTGCGTCTCGTGCGTGCAGATGGCATCCAGCAGCCGCACCCGCTCCTCCGCGTCCTCCTCCGCCTTCCGCAGGTAGGCGCCGAACGACAGCCCGCCCAGCTCACGCAACCGCCGCGAGACCCGCCCCACCAGCAGCGCCCGCTTCGCCGGTGACAGCCAGATGCCCGCCTCGCGATAGACGAGCCGCTGATAGCCGGTGAACTCCTTGTCGGTGAGCGGTGATGGCTCGGGGAGAAGCCCGGCCCCCCGCTCCTCCCGGATGCCATCGCTCACGCCGCCACCTTCAACCCGTGCCCCTCGGAGCCCGCGGAAGAAAGGTACCGGGGATGGAAGTCGCGCTCGGCGCCATCCCCCACGCGGAAGAAGGACACCAACTGACTGAGTGCCTCCGCCTGCGCCGACAGCTCCTCCGCCGTGGATGCCAGTTCCTCCGAGGCCGACGCGTTGCGCTGCGTCACCTGGTCCACGTGCCCCATCACCTTGTTCATCTGCCCCACCCCACTGGCCTGCTCCACCGACGCCGCCACCACCTCCTGCACCAGGTCCGCCGTCTTCCGGATGGACGGCACCAGTTCCGCCAGCAGCTCTCCCGAGTGCGTCGCCACCTTCATGCTGTTGGAGGCAAGCTCCGAAATCTCCTTCGCCGCCGTCCGGCTCCGCTCCGCCAGCTTGCGCACCTCCGTGGCCACCACCGCGAAGCCCTTTCCGTGCTCCCCCGCTCGCGCCGCTTCAATCGCCGCGTTGAGCGCCAGCAGGTTCGTCTGGTAGGCGATCTCCTCGATGATGGAGATCTTCCGCGCGATGGAGCTCATCGCCCCCACCGTCTCCTTCACCGCCCTGCCGCTCTCCTCCGCGTCCCGCGCGCCCTGCACCGCCATCTGCTCCATCTGCCGGCCGTGGTCCCGGTTCTGCGTGATGCTGACCGTCATCTGCTCCAGGCTGGAGGTGGCCTGCTCGACGCTGCTGGCCTGCTCGCTGGTGCCCCTGGACAGGTTCTGCGAGGAGACCGACACCTGCGCCGATGCCGAGGCCAACGTGTTGGCTCCCTGCCGCAC
The DNA here is from genome assembly GCF_016859125.1 of Archangium violaceum. Classification (NCBI taxonomy): domain Bacteria; kingdom Pseudomonadati; phylum Myxococcota; class Myxococcia; order Myxococcales; family Archangiaceae; genus Archangium; species Archangium violaceum. The sequence continues at coordinate 2,062,996 of NZ_CP069338.1, forward strand.
CTCACCGATGACCTGGTCCAACTTCCGCACCATGCGCTCCAGGGCGCTCAGCAACCGGCCCGTCTCGTCCCGCGTCTCCGAGGAGATGCGCACGGTGAAGTCCCCCTCGGCGATGCGATCCGCCACCTCCACCGCCCGAGCCAGCGGCTTGGAGATCGCCCGGGTGACGAAGAAGCAGAACAGCAGGCACACGGCGAGGCTGCCCCCCAGGACCCATTGGATCCACCCGCGTGCATCCTCGTGGGTGGCGTTCGAGTTCCCCACCGCCGTCTGGCTGGCCTTGTAGTTGATGTCCCTCAACGCCTGCAGCTGGGTGTTCGCCGAGGTGAAGCTGTGGTGCGAATGATTGGTGATGAGCTCCAGCGCCTCGGTGATCTGCTTCGCCTTCGAGAACTCGATGATCTTGTCGTGATCGGCCTCGTAGCGCTTCCAGAGGCGTCTGAACTCCTCGAGTGCGCGACGTTCCTCCTCCGAGGAGCTGAGCGACTCGAACCGCGCGAGGCTCTGCTCGAGCTTCTCGCGGTCGTCACGCATCCGCCGCTCGTAATCGTTCTGGAGCGCTTCATCCCGAGCGAGCGAGTGCAACAGCTCGGCACGGCGGAAGCTCGACATACGATCGGACGCATCAGCGAGATGGATGATGCTCGGCAGCCGATCCAGGGACACCTCATCGGAGGCACCGCGCATGGCATCCATCCGCGCGATGGCGAAGAGCCCCTGGAAGGTGGAGAACCCCAGCAGCACGAGGAATGCGAAGAGGAGCTTCGCGGAGGTACTCAGGTCGTGGAACCAACGCATATCTGTTTTGGAGAATGTTCCGTTACACGGAGCTGGACGAGGAAGAGCCCGTGGGTGGTGCCGCGGGCTCAGAGGAAGCAACCACCGGGGCACTCAGTGCGCTGGCCGCCAATACCTCCTGGTCGCTGAGCACCTTGTCGATGTCCAGCAGCAGCACGAACTTCCTGCCCGTGCCCATCCGCCCCATCCCCAGCAGGTAGTCCACGTGCACCGGCGTGCCGAACGCCGGCGGCGGCATCACGTCTCCGGGCTCCAGTTCGATGACCTGGCCTATCGCGTCCGATAGCAGCCCCAGCACGATTCGCTCCCCGCCCATCCTCACCTCCACCACCACGATGCAGCTCCACTTCGTGAGGTGGGAGGGCGCCATCCCCAGCTTCACCGCCAGGTCCACCACCGGCACCACGCTTCCCCTCAGGTTGAACACCCCTCTCACCCACGGAGGGGCCCCGGGAATGCGTGTCACCGTGTCGTACTCGATGATTTCCTTCACCTGCAGGATGCCGAGCGCGTACTCCTCCCCGGCGATGATGAAACTGAGGTACTGCGTGGACGAGGCAGTGGGCTGTGTGCTCATGGCTGTCACCTAGAAGCGCTTGAACTCGCGGTCCTCGTCCGTCAGCGCGACGGGTACGGAGGCACGAGGGGCTGGAGCCCCGGGGCCGACACGATTGGGAACGGCACCGTTGGCCGCGGCCTTCAAACCGTGCGCGACGGAGACGGCGTGCCCACCCGGGTGGCCGCCCGCCGGGGGCCGCGGCGTCGTCGGACGCCAGTTGCGCTCGGTACGCTCGGCGCCATCCCCCACCCGGAAGAAGGACACCAACTGGCTGAGTGCCTCCGCCTGCGCCGACAGCTCCTCCGCCGTGGACGCCAGCTCCTCCGAGGCCGACGCGTTGCGCTGCGTCACCTGGTCCACGTGGCCCATCGCCTTGTTCATCTGCCCCACTCCGCTGGCCTGCTCCACCGACGCCGCCACCACCTCCTGCACCAGGTCCGCCGTCTTCCGGATGGACGGCACCAGCTCCCCCAGCAGCTCTCCCGAGCGCGTCGCCACCTTCACACTGCTCGTCGCCAGTCCCGAAATCTCCTTCGCCGCCGTCCGGCTCCGCTCCGCCAGCTTGCGCACCTCCGTGGCCACCACCGCGAAGCCCTTCCCGTGCTCCCCCGCTCGCGCCGCTTCGATCGCCGCGTTCAGCGCCAGCAGGTTCGTCTGGTAGGCGATCTCCTCGATGATGGAGATCTTCTGCGCGATGGAGCTCATCGCCTCCACCGTCTCCTTCACCGCCTTGCCGCTCTCCTCCGCGTCCCTCGCGCCCTGTACCGCCATCTGCTCCATCTGCCGGCCGTGGTCCCGGTTCTGCGTGATGCTGGCCGTTATCTGCTCCAGACTCGAGGTCGTCTCCTCCACGCTGCTGGCCTGCTCGCTGGTGCCCTGTGACAGGCTCTGCGAGGACGCCGACACCTGCGCCGACGCCGACGCGAGCGCACTGGAGCCCTCGCGCACCTCGCCGATGACCTGGGCCAGCTTGCGCACCATGCGCTCCAGGGCGCTCAGCAACCGGCCCGTCTCGTCCTGCGCATCCGAGGAGATGCGCACGGTGAGGTCTCCCTCGGCGATGCGGTCCGCCACCTGCACCGCGTCGTTCAGCGGCCGGGAGATGACCCGTGCGATGAAGAGACTGAGCACCACGCCGAAGAGGAAGCTGAACCCCGTGGTGCCGATGATCCACTCCCGCGCGGTCGCATAGGCGGAATCGGAGCGTCCCGACGCCCGCTGCGCGGACTCCTGGATGGCGGCCACCAGTTCATCCAGCTTGTCGCTGGCGGCGACATAGGCCCGCCGCGAGCGGGCACGGATGACCGCCCTGGCCTCGTCCTTCTGATTCGCACGGGAGAACACGACGACCTTGTCGTGTTCTTGCAGGAACTCATCCCAGAGCCGGGTGAACTCCTCGTACAGGAGCCGCTCCTTCTCGCGGGTGATGAGGGGCTCGTACTTGTCGAGCCCGCGATCGATGGCTTCGCGCAGCTCCCGCGACTTCCGCTCGAGCTGGGCCATCTCCTCGGGATCGGTCGAGAGGACGTGCTGCACCGCGAAGACGAGGAAGTCCGAGGTGTAGGTGTTCACGGTCGACACGTAGACGAGGCTCGGCATCCGGTCGTCGGTCACCTGATCGGTCGCGTTGTTCATCAACTCCATCTGGTTGATGGCGAAAGCTCCCAACACGAGGGTGAGGGAGCTCACGAAGATGAAGGAGAGGAGCAGCTTCGAGGAAATCTTCAGGTTGTAGAACCAGGTCATGGAATCGGTCGCGAACGAAAGAGGGGCTCAGGCAGCGGCGGCGGACGAGGCCGCCTTGAGGACCTGCTGAAGAAGCACGGGGACATCGAGGATGAGCGCCACGCGGCCATCACCCATCAGGGTGGAGCCAGCGAGGCCGGGCAATCCCTGACAGGGCTTGCCCAGGGGTTTGATGACCGTCTGGCCCTGACCGAGCAGGGTGTCCACGGCGATGCCCGCCCGGCCTCGGCCCTGGCCGATGACGACGATGCTCTCGCGGGACGGGGGCTCGCCTCCGAGCGAGAGGTGTTCGCGCAGGCGCAGGTAGGGAAGCGGCTCGCCCCGCAGGTTGAAGACACCGGTGCGGCCGGGGTTGCGCTCGAGCTGGGGGAGCTCCACGCACTCGACCACGTGCTCCAGCGGAATGACGTACGTCTCTTCACCCACGCCGACGGAGAAGCCCTCGATGATGGAGAGGGTGAGCGGCAGACGCAGGAAGAAGGTGGTGCCCTTGCCGGGCGTGGTCTCCAGGGAGATGGTGCCGCGCAGCATCTCCACGTTGCGCTTCACGATGTCCATGCCCACGCCCCGGCCGGACAGCTCGGTGACGCGCTGGGCGGTGGAGAAGCCCGGCTCGAAGATGAACTGGAAGAGCTCCGCGTCCGGCCGACCCTCGTCCGGCCCCAGCAGGCCCCGCTCCCGCGCGCGCTCGAGGATGCGCTCCCGGTCCAACCCCGGCCCGTCCTCGCCCACCTGGATGACGATGCTGCCCGCCTCGTGGAAGGCGCGCATGAAGAGCGTGCCGGTGGGGTCCTTCCCACACGCCTGGCGCACCTCGGGCGGCTCCATGCCGTGGTCCATCGCGTTGCGAACCAGGTGGGTGAGCGGATCCCGGATGAGCTCGGTGACGGTGGTGTCCACCTCCACGTCCTCGCCGCTCATCTCCAGCCGCACCAGCTTGCCGGTGGTCTGGCACAGGTCGCGCACCGTGCGCGTGAAGGTCTGGAAGGTGCGGCCGATCGGCACCATCCGCACCTTCATCACCAGCTCCTGCAGGTCCAGGTAGAGCCGGTCCGCCTCGCGGTGCGCCTCCAGCAGTTGCTGAGGCGAGTAGCGATGCGCCTGCGAGAGCATGGAGGTGAGGCGCCCGCGCGCGATGGAGATCTCCCCCGTGAGGTCCAACATCCGATCCAACCGGTCCAACCCCACGCGCAGGGTGCGCTCACGGTGGGGGGTCTCGGTGTGGCTCTCGGCCCCGAGCCGCTCCGCGCAACCGCGCGCCGCGCTGGACGCGAGGGGCCGCGCTGCCTCGACGGTGGAAGCGAGCAGCGAGTGCACATCCTTCGCGGGCAGGCGCAGGTCGGGCTCGGCCACGGGCCGCAGGCCCACCAGCTCGCGCATCGCGTCCACCGCCTGCAGCAGCAGGGTGCCCAGGCCCGAGTGCAGCACGAGCACGCCGGCCTCCAGCCGGGTGAGCAGCTCCTCGAGCGTATGGGCGAGCTCCACCGCCTCGGTCAGGCCCATCACCGCGGCTCCGCCCTTCAGGGTATGCACCGTCCGGAAGGCCGCTCGCAGGCTCTCCGGACCGGGGCAGGACTCGAGGGTCAGCAGGTCCCTCTCCAGGGTGACGAGCTGCTCCTCCGTCTCGGTGAGGAAGACGGCGTGGACCTTCTCCAACTCGGGCTTCATCTGCCCCGCGCAAGAGCAATCCACACGCCACTGTGGACCAGGTGACAACTCCTCGGAATCGCAATGAAGGACTTGGATTCCAAGGCTCTGAGTCTGGTGTCCGGAGTCTGGATTCTAGACTCTGGACGAGAGGCCCAGGGTCTTGAGCTTCTGGTAGAGGGAACTCCGCGGAATTCCTAGACGTTTGGCCGCTCGCTCCACGTGTCCCCCCTCGGCGGCGAGCACCCGGGCGATGTGGCGGCGCTCCACCTCGCGAAGCGTCAGGTCCAGCTCCGAGCCCTCGGAGGAGGGCCCGGCGGGCCCGCTGGGAGGGGGAGGAAGCGCCTGGGCGATGCCGGGGTTGAAGTGCAGGTCGGCCGGCCGCAGGGTGGTCGAGGACGAGAGGAGCACGGCGCGCTCCAGCACGTTGCGCAGCTCGCGGATGTTGCCGGGCCACGCGTAGGCGCGTAGGGCGGCCTCGGCCGCGGAAGAGAGCTCCAGGCCGGAGCGTCCCAGCTCACGTGAGAGCCCCGCGAGCAGGGTGCGGGCGATGAGGGGAATGTCCTCGGGCCGCTCACGCAGGGAGGGGATGCGCAGCGGCAGGGTGCTGATGCGGAAGTAGAGGTCCCCGCGGAAGAGCTGCGCGCGCACGGCCTCGGTCAGGTCGTGGTGGGTGGCGGCGATGAGGCGCACGTCCACCACGCGGTCCTCCACCTCGCCCAGCCGGCGGAAGCGCTTCTCCTCCAACACCTTGAGGAGCTTGGGCTGCACCTGGAGGTCCATGTCGCCCACCTCGTCGAGGAACACGGTGCCCCGGTGGGCCACCTCGAGCAGGCCCTGCTTGCGGCTGACGGCGCCGGTGAAGGCCCCGCGCTCGTGGCCGAAGAGCTCCGTCTCCAGGAACTGGGGCAACAGCCCGGCGCAGTTGAGTTGGACGAGCGGGCCTCCGGTGCGAGGGCCGTGCAGGTGCAGCCACGTGGCGAGCACGCCCTTGCCGCTGCCCGTCTCACCCTGGATGAGCACGGGGCTGTCGCTGTCCAGCACACAGCGCGCGGTGGCCTCCAGGCGGCGGATGGCCCGGCTCTCGCCGAGGAAGGGCTCCAGTTCCTCCGGACCGCTGGCGATCCGGGCCTGCTGGAGTCGGCGGGTCCGCTGGGCCTCCAACAGGCGGTCCACCAGCAGGAGCAGGGCGGGCATCTCCACCGGCTTGGGGAGGAAGTGCTCCGCGCCCAGCTTGATGGACTGGATGGCCAGGTCGAGGGACACGTGCGCGGTGAGCACCAGCACGGGGATGGAGGGGTCCACCGCGCGCAACTCCGGGAGCAGCTCGAACGCGGTGCCGTCCTTCAGGCGGTAGTCGAGCAGCACCACGTCCGGCCTATCCCGGCGGAACAACGTGCGCGCCTGGCCGCAGCCCTCCGCCTCCAGGACCTCCAGGCCCTTGGCCTCGAGGAAGTGGCGGATGCCGAAGCGGATCGACGGCTCGTCATCGACGACGAGGACCCTGCCTCGCACCGGACTCACGCCCTCACGGGAAGACACACCCGGACCTCCGCCCCACCCTCGGGGCCATGACCCACCGACACCGTTCCCTGGTGCTCCTCCACGATGCGCTGGACGATGGAGAGGCCCAGGCCCACGCCCCCCTCGCGGCGGGTGTAGAAGGGCTCGAAGACACGCGCCAGGTCCTCGGCGGAGAAGCCAGGGCCCTGGTCCATCACCACGCACTCCACCCGGGTGGCGCCCTCGTCCTGGAGCCGCCGCGCGGTGAGCCGGACGGTGCCGCCTCGCGGGGAGTGCTGGATCGCGTTGGCGATCAGATTCTGGAACACCTGGGCGAGCCGGCCTGGATCCATGGGCACACGGGGCAGATCCGGCTCCACCTGGACCTCCACGCGCGCCGCCCACTCCCTGGCGAGGGCGGTGGTGGCGTCCACCGCTTCCGCGAGCACGCTGGAGAGGGTGCAGGGGTACAGCTCGGTGCTCGATGGCCGGCCGTAGGTGAGCAACCCGCGCATGAGCTCGTTGAGGCGCGACACCTCGCGCCTGAGCACGGAGACGTAGCGCTCGGTCCCCGGCGTATGGCCGTACTGCGCCTCGAAGGCATCCAGCGTGACGGAGATGCCGAAGAGGGGGTTGCGCACCTCGTGGGCCACCCCCGCCACCAGCGTCCCCATCAACGACAGGGGCTCCTTGCGGCGCAGCGCATCCAAGGCCTCGCGAAGCCGGGTCTCTGTCTCGCGGCGGGCGGTGAGATCGCGCGTCACTTTGGCGAAGCCGCGCAGCTGGCCGTCCGGGCCGTGCAGCGCGGTGAGGGTGACGAGCGCGTAGAAGCGCGAGCCGTCCCGCCGCACACGCCAGCCCTCGTCCCGTACCTTGCCCTGGGCCTCCGCCTCGGCCAGCAGCCGCTGGGGACGGCCCGCGGCGACGTCCTCCTCGAGGTAGAGCACCGAGAGGTGCCGTCCGATGATGTCCCCGGCGCGGTAGCCCTTGATGCGCTCGGCGCCCGCGTTCCAGGTCGCGATGCGGCCATCGGGGCCGAGCATGAAGAGGGCGGCGTCGTCCACGCACTCGACCAGGAGTCGGAACCCCTCGTCGCCCCCCAGCCCGGCGGGTTCCAGGAACTGCCTCTCGGGGGTCGCGGCGACGTGTCTCGGGGTTCGACGGGGATGAGGAGACATGGAGGAATCAAACCACCGGGGCGAGGGTACCCCATACGGGGTCCGGTCGCCTTCCTGACCCCCTCTCCGGCGGACAGGCCACGGGATTCCTCCTCGTGGAGCGACCTCACTCCTGCATCTGCTGGCCGAAGAGGAGCTGGACGAGCGGGAGCTCCTCCTCCTTGCAGAAGACGTAGACGTGGTCGCCCGCGAGCAGCGTCGAGCGCCCCTTGGGCGGCACCAGCTCGTTGTCACGGACGATGAGCGTCACCACGGCGGACTCGGGCAGGGGGAGGTCCGCGATGGTGGCCCCCGCCACGGCCGAGGCCGGGTCGATGTAGAAGGGCACCACCTCGCCGTTGAGCAGGTGGGTGGACGTCAGCTCCATGGCGGCCGTGGGCGGAGGCGGAGCCTGGGAGACGAGCCCCAGCCGGCGCGTCACCCACCCCACCGTGGCGCCGGGGACGAGCGCGTTCACCACCACGATGAAGAACACCACGTTGAAGATGGAGAGGGCACCGGGGGCCTGGGCCAGCACGGGGAAGGTGGCCAGGATGATGGGCACCGCGCCTCGCAGGCCCACCCATCCCACGTAGAGGGCCTGACGCCAGGGAAAGCGGAAGGGCAGCAGGCAGAGCACCACCACCAGCGGCCGGGCGATGAAGGCCAGCACGAGCCCCAGTCCCAGCCCCGTCCACGTCACCCCGACGAGCTGCGAGGGGAAGACGAGCAGCCCGAGCATGAGGAACATGCCCACCTGCGACAGCCAGGCGATGGCGTCGTGCACGCGCAGCAGGCCGCTGCGGTAGCGGATGGCCTCGTTGCCCAGCAGCATGGCGGCCACGTACACGGCGAGGAAGCCGCTGCCGTAGAAGAGCGTGGGCAGCCCGAAGGCCAGGAAGGCCAGCGACAGCGTGAGCACGGGGTAGAGGCCACCGGCCTGCAGGCGCACGCGCTTGAGCAGGAGCCGTCCCGCGTACCCGAAGCCCAGGCCCAGGGCCGCGCCCACCGCCATCTGCACGACGGCGCCCAGCAGGATGCCCCAGCCCAGGGGCTCGCCACTCACGAGCGTCTCGGTGAGCGCCATGGTGAGGATGACGGCCATTGGATCGTTGAGTCCCGACTCCAGCTCCAGCGTCACGCCCACCCGGCGCTTGAGGAGCAGGCCGCTGCCGCGCAGCACCGAGAAGACGGCCGCCGCGTCCGTGGAGGACACGATGGCCCCCAGCAGGAGCGCGTACTTCCACTCGAAGCCGAAGAGGTGGGCGGCGAGCCCCATGAAGGCCGCCGTGCCGATGACGCCCACCGTGGCGAGCACCGCCGCGGGCCGCAAGCCCTCCCGCACCGAGGCCAGCGGGGTGTTGAGGCCACCGTCGAAGAGGATGAGCACCAGCGCCACGGTGCCCAGCCGGAAGGTGAAGCCGTAGTCCTCGAAGGCGATGCCCCCCAGGCCCTCGGAGCCGCCCAGCACGCCGAGCAGGATGAAGACCAGCGCCACGGGCACCCCGAACCGTCCGGCGGCACGGCTGAAGAGCGCGCTCACGCCCATCAGGAGGCCGAACACGGTCAGGAGGAACGCCGTCGCCGTGGGTTCTTGGAATTGCATCCTCCCCCGCCTCTAACATGAAGCCGGCGCGGGGAGGCCCTCGTCCGAGGGGAGGCGGGGCGAGGGTTGGAAAGACGGCGCTCGCGCGAACTCCGCGCTGGGCAGAGGCGTGCTCCTTGGCGAGGCTGGGGCCCGTGGACACCCTGCCCGCCCCTGAAAGACTCGAGCCCCTCCTCTCCACCGCGTTGACCCTTCCGGCCCTGAAGCCCCACGCCGCCCGCCTCGAGCGGCTGCGCCACGACTACGCGCGCGGCCTGGAGCGCAAGGACGCGCCCCTCACCGTGGCCCTGGTGGGTGCCACCGGCGCGGGCAAGTCCACCCTGCTCAACGCGCTGGCCGGACAGCCCCTCGCGCGCGAGGGGGAGGACCGGCCCACCAGCACGGCCGCCACCGTGTTCGCCCCCGAGGGCGCCAGCCTCGAGGACCTGGCCCAGGTGGGCGCGAGGACGGTGCGCTACACGCCGGACCCGCGAGGGCTGTGGAGCGGCCAGGTGTTCATCGACACGCCGGACCTCAACAGCGTGGCCACCGTGCACCGGGAGGTGGCGCGCGCGGCCCTGGAGCGCGCGGACGTGGCGCTGGTGGTGATGCACCGCGGGAGCGTGGCCGAGGCCACCCAGGCCGAGTTCCTCGCCGGCTTCGCCCGGCGCCGCGCGCTCGTGTTCCTCATCAACTTCGCGGACGAGCTGTCCGCCGACTCGCGCGAGGCCCTCAAGACGCAGGCGCGCCGGCTGGCCATGGAGCAGTACGGGCTGCCAGCGGAGTCCGTGCCCGTCTTCTCCATCAGCGGCCGGGCCGCGAAGGCGGGGCAGGATCCCTCGGGCGAGTTCGGCGCGTTCCTCTTCCACCTCAAGTCCCTGGCCACGCAGGCGGTGGCCGAGCGGGTGCGGCGCGGCAACGCCCAGGGCGTGCTGGAGGAAATCACCTCGCGGGTGGAGGGCGCGCTGAAGGAGACGGAGGACACGCTGGCGCGGGCGAAGGCCGCGCTGGAGTCGGGGCTCGGGCGCGCCGCCGAGGGGCTGAGGACGGACTTCGACTCGCGGCTGGCGCTGGCGCAGGGCCACCTGGCCTCGGAGGTGCGGAGTCAGGCGGCGGGGCGCTTCTGGGGCCCGGCGGCGTGGGGCATGCGGCTCTCGTACGTGGGAGCCGGAGGCCTGGGCGCGGCGACGCTGCTGGCGCGGCGCAGCCTGCCGGTGGGGCTGGCGGTGGCGGCGACCTCCACGGTGCTGGACGCGGTGCGGGACAAGACGCGCGCCCGAGCGGCGGAGACGGCGGTGGTGGAGCCCTTCGAGGACGACCTCTCCGTGGAGGGGGCGGCGCGCGCCGCGTTGGCGGAGGCGCGGAGCCTGGCGCACGCGAGCGGGCTGTCACCGGAGACACTGGGACTGCCGGACGTGGAGACGCTGCTGGTGGAGTTGAAGTCCGCGCGCGCGAGCGCCTGGCGCTACACGGTCACCACGGCGGTGGCGGAGACGGTGGCCCGCTGGTGGCGCACGGCGCGGTGGCTGCTGTTGCCGCTCATCAACCTGCCCCTGCTGGCACTGCTGGGACACGTGGGCTACCGCGTGGTGCGCGCGTACATCGAGGGTCCGCTGCTGGGCGTGGAGTACTTCATCAACGCGGGGGCGCTCTTCGCGGTGCTGGCGGGAGGCGGGGCGCTGCTGGCCTCGGCGAGCCTGGCGGGGACGACCCGCGCCGTGCGCCGCGCGGGCCTGGGGAGATTCACCACGCTCCTGGGAGCACTGGGGGGCCGGCTGGGAGACTCGGTCCAGGACAGCTTCCGTCCCGGACGCGAGGCCGCCCGCTCGCTGCTGAGTCTCACCGTGGATGTCCCCTCTCCCGAGGGGAGAGGGAGTATCAATCCCGGTCGATGAGAGGGATTAGCGGGAACCGCCCGCGCCGTCCGAGGCCTGGGCCTCGGGCAGCTCCACGTGCTTCCGGGAGGACTGGGAGGCCGTCCGCGAGACCTGATCCATGATGGACTTGGCGCCGGGCGGGATACCACCAGCGGCCTGTTCACCCTCGCGCGGAGGGGCGCCGGCGGGCGCGAGCGACTCGTTGCCACGCGGATCGTTGGCGGCCATCACGGGCATGTCCTGGTTCTTGCCGCACGAGGGTGCCGCGATGAGGGTATCGCGCACCGGATCGCCGTAGCCGGCGATGAGGGCGGGAACGGACGGGTTGTTCCACCCAGAACCGGCCGAGCGAGCCACCTTGAAGTGCAGGTGGGGGCCGCAGGACCATCCGGTGTTGCCCGAGTAGCCGATGAGCTGTCCCTTGCGCACCTGATCGCCGGGCTTCACCACGACGGCGCTGAAGTGGAGATACTGGGTCTCGACGCCGCCCGAGTGCGCGACGACGACGTAGTTGGCGTACGGCGCCATCTTTGGATCACAGGCCCCCTGATTGCTGTCACCTCGCGCCAGGCGGACCACCCCATCCTCGGCGGCGACCACGGGCGTGCCGACGGGCATGCGGAAATCCCACGCATACGTATCGTTCTGCAGGTGGCTACCCGTGTCGTGCCCCTGGCTGACCTGGAACACACGGCCGCAGCCAAAGGGGACACCCATTTCGGGGACCACGGTGTTGCGAGCAGGGGGAACCGCCGGAGCGGAAGCAAGCAGGAAGAGCGTGGGCAGGATCATGAGTGGGCCGCGCGAAAACGAAAGGAAGCCCATGCACTATTCCAAACTCATTTCCGCCTTGCTGCTCGCCCGCTGCTCTCGCAAAGCAGGCAAGCAGGCGTCTGGGAATACTTTGGGCTCTTTTGTCTGGTTGGAGTGGGCGCACTCCAGTGAGTGAAGCAGGCGAGCGGCCGTTGGGTAGAGCCCCCGCTCCCCCTACTCGCGCGGCGCGAGCTTCTCCAACAACTGGGGTGGCTCCGACTGGCAGCACATCCGGGGCGATGGGGTGGTCGAGCTCGACGCCCGCTTCGTCGTACGCCTCCTGGAGGGGGGCCTCCTGTCGGTGCGGAACCAGGGCTACCGCCACGGTCCACCCGAGGTGATGGCCGCGCTCGCCCGTGGAGAGCAGGTCCCCGCGCACGCGTATTACTTCTGCTCGGTCCTGTGGTTCGAGGCGCCGGAGGGGCGGCTCTCCTGGCTGGGCAGGACGCTCGTGCTGGCGACCGGAACACGGGAGGGAGCCGCAGTCCGATTCGAGGCCGCGGCGATGGGCCCGCCCGAAGAGGTGAACAAGAGCATGGCCACCGCCGCGGTACCGGCCCCATGATGGGGTGAACGGGAGGCCACCGCATGGCGCGCATGGACAGCTATGTCGAGTACACGCTGGAGTTGCTGGAGCCGCTCGGCCTCGTGCAGGCGCGCTCCATGTTCGGTGGGTGGGGCCTGTACCACGCCGGGAGGATGTTCGGACTGATCATCCAGGAACGGCTCTACCTGAAGACGGACGACATCACGCGCCCCGCCTTCGAGTCCGCGGGGGGCGAGCCTTTCATCTATGACCCGGGCACGGGCCGCAAGCCCGTCGCCATGTCGTACTGGACCCCGCCCTCGGACGCGAGTGACGACGCCCACGCGCTGCTGCCCTGGGCCCGTCGCGCCGTGGACGCCGCCCTGCGGGTCGCGCAGAAGAAGCCCGCCAGGAAGAAGTCCACCGCGACGAAGAAGCCCGCTCCGGTGAAGGCGAAGAAACCCGCCGCGAAGAAGACGGCCCGGCCCTCGCGCCGGGCCTGAGTGTCGCCGAGCCGTCCTTCGCGCAACGTGCCCGGCGCCCTCCCCTGCCGAGGCCGCTATCCTGCCGCCTCTTCCTTCAACGGAGGCAGCACCGTGGCCGCAGACACCCTCTTCATGAAGATCGTCCGAGGCGAGATTCCCTGCCACAAGGTCTGGGAGGACGACCGGCACCTGGCCTTCCTGGACATCCGTCCGCTGAGGCCGGGGCACACGCTCGTCATTCCCAAGGTGGCGGTGGACTACCTCTTCGACATGGACCCCGAGGCCTATGGGGCGCTGATGCAGGCGGTGCGCACGGTGGCCCGGCTGCTCAAGGAGCGCACCGGGTGCCAGCGCGTGGTGGAGGTGGTGCTCGGCTACGAGGTGCCGCACGCGCACGTGCACCTCATCCCCACGAATTCCATGGCGGAGATGCCGTCCTTCGGTGGCACGCCGGCCGACCACGCCGAGCTGGCGAAGCTGGCCGCCCACCTGCGCGGCGGGGCATGAGCCCTGTCCGGGCCTGCCCTCCGGCCCGGGAATCACACACTGACGCGCCGTGACGAGCGGACGGCGGCGGCTCGTGGCAGGCTACGGGGCCTCAACCCGACCCACGAGGGACTCCGTGCAACAACGCATGAAGCCGGCGATCGCCGCGCTATCGCTGATGCTGCCCATGACGTCGCTGGCCGCTGGCGCCAGGAGCGCCGTGCCCCCGCCGCCCGTCGCCGCGAAGAAGGCCGTGGTGGACACCTACCACGGCACGAAGGTCGAGGACCCCTACCAGTGGCTCGAGAAGAGCGACGACCCCGAGGTCCGCAAGTGGGTGGAGGGGCAGACCGCGCACATGCGCGCGGTGCTCGACAAGCTGCCCTCGCGTGACGCCATCCGCGCCCGCCTCACCACGCTGATGACCCACAAGTCGCCGGCCCACTTCGCGCTGATTCAACGGGGCGGCGTCTTGTTCTCCATGAAGTTCCAGCCGCCCAAGCAGCAGTCCATGCTGGTGGTGCTGAGCTCGCCCGAGGACCCCTCCACGGCGCGCGTGCTGGTGGACCCGATGGAGCTCGACCCGAGCGGCCACACCACCATCGACTTCTTCGTCCCCTCGCTGGACGGCAAGAAGGTGGCGGTGTCGCTGTCGAAGGACGGCACGGAGAGCGGTGACGTCACCGTCTACGACGTGGCCACCGGCAAGCCCCTGCCCGGCGAGGTGGTGCCCCGGGTGAACGGCGGCACCGCGGGAGGCGACCTGACGTGGAACGCGGACGGCTCGGGCTTCTTCTACACGCGCTATCCGCGCGGCGAGGAGCGCCCGGCGGCGGACCGCGACTTCTACCAGCAGGTGTACTTCCACAAGCTCGGCACGCCGACGGACAAGGACACCTACGAGCTGGGCAAGGACGCCCCGCGCATCGCCAACTTCAAGCTCGCCACGTCCGGGGATGGCGCCTTCGTGCTGGCCACCCTGGGCAACGGCGACGGCGGCGAGTACGCGCTCTACCTGCGCGGGCCCAAGGGCACCTGGACGCAGCTGTCGAAGTTCGAGGACAAGCTCATCCACGCGGAGTTCGGCAAGGACGGCGCGCTCTACGCGCTGTCGCGCAAGGACGCGCCGCGCGGCAAGGTGCTGCGGATTCCGCTCGCCACGCCGTCGCTCGACAAGGCCACCGTCCTCATCCCCGAGGGCGAGGCCTCCATCGCGGGCTTCCGCCCCACCGCCACGCGCCTCTACGTGGTGGAGCAGCTCGGTGGCCCCTCGCGGATGCGCATGGTGGGCCTGGATGGCAAGGAGCTCGGCGTGGTGCCCACCCCGCCCGTCTCCAGCGTGGGCGGCGCGGTGCCCCTGGGCGGTGACGACATCCTCATGACCAACGTCAGCTACACCGAGCCGCCCACCGTGTACCGCTACGCGGCGAAGGACGGCGCGATGACGAAGACGGGCCTGGGCCGGACCTCGCCGGTGGACACCCGCAACGTGGTGGTGGACCGCGTCATGTGCACGTCCAAGGACGGCACCCAGGTGCCACTCAACATCCTCCACGCGCGCGGCACGAAGCTCAACGGCAACAACCCCACGCTGCTCACCGGCTACGGCGGCTTCAACATCTCCCTCAGCCCCGGCCTCAACGTGCTCAACTTCGCCTTCATCGAGCAGGGCGGCGTGGTGGCCGTCGCCAACCTGCGCGGCGGCTCCGAGTTCGGCGAGGAGTGGCACGCCAATGGCTCGCTCACGAAGAAGCAGAACGTCTTCGATGACTTCCACGCCTGCGCGAAGCTGCTGGTGGACAAGAAGTGGACGAAGCCCGCGCGCCTGGCCATCCAGGGCGGCAGCAACGGCGGCCTGCTGATGGGCGCGGCGCTCACCCAGCACCCGGAGATGTACCGCACCGTGCTCGCGTACGTGGGCCTCTACGACATGCTCCGCGTGGAGCTCACGCCCAACGGCCAGTTCAACACCACCGAGTACGGCACGGTGAAGGACCCCGAGCAGTTCAAGGCGCTGTATGCCTATTCGCCCTACCACCAGGTGAAGAAGGGGGTGAAGTACCCCTCGGTGCTCTTCACCTCGGGCGAGAACGATCCACGCGTGGACCCCTTCCACTCGCGCAAGATGGTGGCCCGGCTGCAGGAGGCCACGGCCTCCAAGCGCCCGGTGCTGCTGCGCACCAACAACATGGGCCACGGCATGGGCACGCCGCTGGCCCAGAGCATCGAGGAGAAGGTGGACGTCTACTCCTTCCTCTTCCATGAGCTGGGCATGAAGTACCGCCCGGTGGACGGCAAGGTCGCCTCGCCCGCGGCGAAGTAGCCTCCCGAGGCCCCTCCCTCTCCCCCTGGGAGAGGGTCGGGGTGAGGGTAACGGGTTCCCACCCCAGGGTCCGTGGGCCGGCGGACCCGGGGATTCAACTCCGGATCCGGATACCCTCACCCTGTCCCTCTCCCAGGGGGAGAGGGGAAATCAGGCGGCGCGCGTCTCGCCGCTCTTCTCGGCCTCGCGGTACAGCTCCTCCACCGCCTCGCCGTATTTCTTGAGCACGCTGCGCCGCTTGAGCTTCAGCGACGCCGTCAGCATGTCGTTGGCCACCGAGAAGTCCTCGCTGATGAGCAGGAAGCGTTGCGGCTTCTCGTAGCCCTTCGCGCTCTTGGTGTACTCGGCGATCTGCTCCCGGTAGAGCTGCTGCACCTCGGGGCGCTTGAGCAGCTCGGGGATGGAGGACGTGTCCAGCCCCTTCTCCGTCGCCCACTTCTTCAGCGACTCCATGTCCGGAACGATGACGGCCACGTTGAAGGGCTTGTTCTGCCCGTGCAGCATCACGTTGGTGATGAAGGGCGAGAGCTGCAGCGCCTGCTCGATGGGCACCGGCACCACGTACTTGCCGTTCTCCAGCTTGTACTGCTCCTTGATGCGGCCGGTGATCCACAGGAACCCGTCGTCATCCAGGTAGCCCATGTCGCCCGTCTTGTAGCCACCGTCGCCGGTGAAGGCCTTCGCGTTCTCCTCGGGCATGTTGTAGTAGCCCAGCATCACGTTGTGGCCGTGGACCACGATCTCCCCCTGCTTGGGGTCGCCGGTCTCGCTGCGGTCGATCTCCACGCGCGTGCCGGGCAGGGGCTTGCCCACCGAGCCGATCTTCCGGTTGTGGGGGAAGTTGGCGGTGGCGATGGGGGACGTCTCGGTGAGGCCGTAGCCCTCGTAGACGGTGATGCCGAGGTTGTCGATGAACTCCGCCACCTCGCGGGCGATGGCCGCGCCGCCGCTGAAGGCGTATTTCATCCGGCCGCCGAAGCGCGCGCGGACCTTGGAGAAGACGACCTTGTCGAAGAAGGCGTGCTGGAGGTCCACCAGGACGCTGCTCTGCTTCTTCTCCGAAAGTTCCCGGCGCTGCTTCGCCACTTCAAGTCCGCGCGCGAAGAGCAGGCGCTTGACGGGCGACTCCGCGGCCATGCGCTTCTGCAGCCCGTCGTAGATGCGGTTGAAGATGCGCGGCACCGAGAAGAGCAGCGTGGGCCGCACCTCGCTCAGGTTGTCGATGATCTTGTCCACCGCCTCGGCGATGCCCATGGAGGCGCCCATGGAGAACAGGGCGTGCAGCTCCACCGTCTGCCCGAAGACGTGCGCCCAGGGGAGGAACGCCAGCGAACAGTCGTCCTCCGTCATGGGGAAGATCTCGTGAATGGCCGCCACGTTGCGCGCGATGTTGGAGTGGCTGAGCATCACGCCCTTGGGATTGCCCGTGGTGCCCGAGGTGTAGATGAGGCTACAGAGGTCCGAGCCCTTGGGCGTGGTGACGGGGATGGGCGTCTCGGCGCCGCGGCGCAGCAGGCAGGCGAAGCTGTCCGTCTCGTGCTCGGTGCCGGTGTAGCGGATGATCTGCTCCAGCTTGGGCAGCTCCGGCCGGAGCGTATTGAGCTTGGCGGCGATGGCGTCGGTGGCGGCGAACACCACCTTGGCGCCACAGTCGTTGAGGATGTACTTCCACTCCTTGTCCAGCTGCTGCTCGTACATGGGGACGTACGCGGCCCCCAGCGTGGCGCAGGCATAGGCGCCCACCGCCCACTCGTGCCGGTTGTTGGAGATGACCGCCACCCGGTCTCCCGGCATCACACCGAGCTGGGCCAGCCCACCGCGCAGGTCATCCACCATCTGCCCGAAGCGGGCGTACGTCATCCACGTCCACTGACCGTTCTTCTTCTCGCCGAAGAGGTTGCGGGGGCCGTAGTGGGCCGTGCTCTGCAGAAAGATGTCGACCAGCGTCTCGAACTTGGGACTCGCCATGTGCTCGGGCTCCTTCGGGTCGGGAGATGGGCGTTCGTCACGAGAAAGACGCCCCCTTGTGCCTGAGAACCCGGAAAGCTACCTCATTTGGTGTCCCTACTGGATGGGTCTGGCGGCACTTTCGGCCGCACCCCTGGTGGAAAATCCTGCTCCAACAGGTTGAACCGCCGCCAGGCGCCCCCTCGGAAGCGCAGGTAGAGGGCGAGCGCCAGTCCGCCAATATAGACAGTCAGCCAGAGCATGGCGGCGACCGCCCCCGCCCCGAGCACCCGGACGCTCACCCAGGCCCCCGGCACGAAGAGGAACCAGGCGATGGCCATCCGCATCCACAGGGTGAAGGCGGTGTCTCCGGCGGCGCGCAGCGCCTCGGCGAGGGTGGTGACCATCGCATCGAAGAGCTGCCAGGCCACGGACAGCCGGAGCATCCGCGCGCCCATGTCGAGCAACTCCCCCTCCGACGCGCCACCCGCGAAGGGCGCGAAGACCCACCGGGGCGCCAGCAGGAAGACGAGCCCCACCAGCCCCTGCCAGCAGCCCGTGAGAATGAAGGTGAGCCGCACGGCGCGCGGCACCTCGTCCCGGGCGCTCGCGCCGATGGCCTGGCCCACCACGATGGCGCCCGCGCTCCCGATGGCGAAGGCCGGCATGAAGGCCATGGAGTTGAGCTGCATGACGGCCATCAGTGCCGCCAGCACGGTGGTGCCCAGCCCCGCCACCACCACGTTGACGAAGAAGCTGTAGGCCAGGAACTCGAAGAACCAGTTGAGGCCCGAGGGGAGGCCGAAGCGCAGCGTCCGCAGGAACTCGCGCCCGTGCAGGCGTGGCCACCGCGCGCCTCCCCCCTGGACGAGGAAGAACACGAGCAGCCCGGCGAAGGAGAGGCCCGTGGAGATGACACTCGCCCACGCGGCGCCGACAACGCCGAGCGCGGGCAGCCCGAGGTGGCCGTCGATGAGCAACCCGTTGCCCAGGATGTTGAGCACCATGGCGGCGATGCTGGCCACCATGGGCAACCGGGTATTGCCCAGGCCCGCGTAGTAGTTGGCGAGCGCCTCGAAGCCCACGACGAGCCCGCCCGACAGCAGGCGGACCTGGAGGTACGCGCCCACGCCGTCGCGCACCTCGGGGGTGTATTCGAACAGGGAGAGCCCCGAGGGCAGCACGGGCAGCAGGGCCACGCACAGCACCTGGGCCAACCCGGCGATGGCGAGCCCATAGAAGGCGTAGCGCCGGGCTCCGCCCAGGTCCCCGGCGCCAAAGGACTGGGAGGCGAAGCTGGAGACGATGAACACCGTCCCCATGGGGAGGATGAACACCAGGTTGGAGTTCATCGCGCCCGTGGTGGCGGAGGCCAGGGCGGACTCGCCGAGGTGGGCCACCATGATGGCATCCGCGAGCCCCACCACCACCTGCGTGGAGCGCGAGACGATGATGGGCCACGCCAGCCGCAGCAACGAGCCAATCGTCACGGCGGCGCGTTCGCCAGGAGCGCTGTGCATGGCCCGACTCCTAGCACGGCGCTCCGAGCCCCTGGCGCGCGACTACCGGGAGGCGCCTCGAGGTGAGGACTGGAACACACGCAGCAGGAACAGCAGCGAGGGGAAGATGAGGGCCGCGCCCACCGCGAGCGCCACCAGCAGGGCCCGCAGCGTGGACTCGGGCGCCGCCGTCCGCTGGAGGGTGAGGTCCGGCACCACCAGGTAGGGGTACTGGGAGACAGCCCACCCCACCACGATGAGGCCCACCTGCGCCGCCGCCGCCATGCGCGCCAACCAGAAGCGCCGGGTGAGCAGCAGCCCGAAGGCCGCCACCGCCGCCACGGCCGTCGCCGCGTGCAACGTCAACGCGAAGGGCGAGTCCGTCAGCCCGGCCCACACCCGGGGCGCCCCCTCGCGCGCGAGCGCCAGCACGCCGAAGGCCGCCAGGAACACCGCCACGCCCGCCCCGAGCGCCCGCTCGCGGAAGTCCTCCTGGAGCGCGGGCTCGCGCGTCTCGGCGAGCAGGTACACCGCCGCCAGGAAGGCGAAGAGGCACAGGGCGAGCAGCCCCACCGCCAGCGCGAAGGGGGACAGCCACCCGGCGAAGAAGCCGCTCTCCACCACGGTCCCCCGCACGCGGATGTCCCCGCTCACCACGGCGCCCACGCACATGCCCAGCAGCGCCGGGGACAGCACGCTCGCCACGCTGAAGACGACCCCCCAGCGGCGCTGCACCCTGTCGCCGCGCGCGTCGTAGGCGCGGAAGGTGAAGGCCGTACCCCGGAAGACGATGCCCAGCAGCAGCAGCGTCAGCGGCACGTGCAGCGCCACCGACAGCACCGCGAAGGCCCGGGGGAAGGCCGAGAAGAGGATGACGACGCCGATGATGAGCCAGACGTGGTTCACCTCCCACACCGGGCCAATGGCCTTGGAGATGAGCGCCCGCTGCTCCGCCTTGCGAGGCCCCGAGGCGAGCAGATCCCACACGCCCCCGCCGAAGTCCGCGCCCCCGAAGAGCGCGTAGAGGACGAAGGCGGTCACCAGCGCGCCGCCCAGGAACAGTTCAGTGGGCATGGGACACCTCCCGCGGCTCCTCGTTGCCCGGCAGCGTGCCCGCCACCTGCCGCACCAGGAGGAACACCACCATCGCGCCCAGGAAGAGGTAGGCGAGCGTGAACGTCCAGAAGGGCACCGCCAGGTTCGGCACCGGCGTCACCGCGTCCGCCGTGCGCATCACCCCGCGGATGATCCACGGCTGGCGACCCCACTCGGTGACGAGCCACCCCGCCTCCATCGCCACCACGCCGAGCGGCCCACACAGCAGCCAGCCCCACAGCATGCGCCGTCCCTCGGGCCACGCCTTGTGCCGCCAGCGCAGGAAGAGCGTCACCACCGCGAGCAGCGCCATCAGGCTTCCCGTGCCCACCATGAGCTGGAAGGCCAGGTGCACCTTGAGCACCGGGGGCCACTCGTCACGAGGGAACTGGTCCAGCCCCCTCACCTCGGCGTTCGGGTCGGCGAAGGCCAGCAGGGACAGCCCCCTGGGTATCTCCAGTCCGTAGCGCGTGGTGCGCGACTCCTCGTCCGGAAGCCCGCCCACGGTGAGCGGCGCGCCACGCTGGGTCTCGAAGAGGCCCTCGGCCGCCGCCAGCTTCGCCGGCTGCTCCCGGGCGATGTGTTCCGCCTGCTGGTGTCCCGCGAGCGGTTGCAGCAGCGCGGTGATGCACGCCATCGGCAGCGCGATGGAGAGCGCCTTGCGGTGGAACGTCGCCCCCGGGTGGCGCAGCAGCACGAAGGCATGGATGCCCGCCATGACGAAGGCGCTCGACTGGTAGCAGGCGAGCAGTGTGTGCACCACCTGGTACTGCCAGCCCGGGCTGAACATCGCCGCCACCGGATCCACGTTCACCGGCCCGCCCGGCGTGGGCGTGAAGCCCGCGGGGTGGTTCATGAAGGCATTGACCAGCGTGACGAAGAAGGCGCTCGCCGCGCCGCTCAACGCCACCATCACCCCCGAGAAGAGGTGCAGCCCCGAGGGGATCCGCTCCCGACCGTACAGGTAGATGCCGAGGAACACCGCCTCGGTGAAGAAGGCCGTCCCCTCCAGTGAGAAGGGCAGCCCTATCACTTCCCCGTAGGTCCCCATGAACTCGGGCCACAGCAGCCCCAGCTCGAAGGACAGCACCGTGCCGCTCACCGCGCCCACCGCGAAGAGGATGGCCGTCCCCTTCGCCAGCTTGCGGCTCAGCGCCACGTAGTCCGCGTCTCCCGTCCTCCGGGCCTTCAGGTCACTGAGCACCATCAGCAGCGGCAGCGCGATGCCCGCCGCCGCGAAGACGATGTGGAAGGCGAGGGACATCCCCATCTGTGCGCGTGCGTAGAGCAGATCCATGACATGGATGAATCTGATTTATGCTCGAATTCTACGCAATCACCAATTCTAATGGACCTACCAAGACTGAACGCGGCGCCCTCCCGTCACAGGAGGGTGCCGCGTTCCACGTCTCGAGCCCAGGGCACTACGCGTGTGCAGGGGACTGGTTGATACGCAGCCCGAGACGTTTCCTGCCCTGCGGCTCCGGGCCTTGCTCGGAGGCAGGAACCAGCGACTGCACGGCCCTCCTGGCCATGGCCCAGGCCAGCGTGCTGGCGAAGATGAGCACGAGCTTCCGGCCGAGCTCGATGCCGATGGGGCCCTCACTGGCGCGGGAGGCAACCCGCTCCGGATGCTCCCAGGCGCGCCGCAGGGCCTCCCGGCGATGCTTCCACAACAATTCCTCGTAATGGCGGTGCCTCCACCCGGCGACGGCAATGCCCATGACGACCAGCCCCAGCGCGACGCCGCCCGCCTTCATCAACACGTCGCGGTTCTTGCCGAGCGCCTGACGGACCTGGTAGCGCACGTCCATGGCGCGCTCGCGGCGCCGGTCCAGCTCCTCGAGGGTGAGGAGCAGCTCGTCGCGCAGACGGTCCGCCGTCTTCTCCACCTGCTCCCGGTCGTCCATGCCGGCGGTGATGCGTCCGCCCCCCTTCTTCTCCTGCTCGCTCATCGCAGTGTCTCCCGGGTGCGGGCGATGTCCGTCTTCAATCGTTCCTGGGTGTGGGGCAGGGGCTTCTTGGGCAGCCGCTTGTAGCCCGCGAAGGCCAGCCCCCCCGATAGCAGCAGCAGGAAGGCCCCCACCAGGAGCACGCCGAGCCACTCCGACAGCGGCAGCGCCAGGCCCACCGTCACGAGGAGGGCCGCCAGACTCACCAGCCCCAGCACGGCCCCAGCCCCCAGGAGGATGCCCGAGATGCGCGCCGCCTTCATCTCCTCGCGCAGTTCCTTCTTGGCGTGCAGCACCTCGGCGCGCGCCAGCAGCCGGGCTTCCTCGATGGCATGGCGGATGAGCTCCGCCGTCGATAGCGATTCCAGTTGTCTGCGCTCCAGACGCTCCGATTCCAGTTCCACGTCGCCGCCTCCCGGGGCATCCGGCGGGCCCTCCCGTTGTGGTACCAGGTACGTCCCGCTCTCTCTCGCGGAAGGTGGGCGCGGAATGAGACCGGGGGAAGTCGGGTCGCCAGGAAGCGCGAGGTGCCCGGCCGCCTCCTCTCCCGGGAGGGAGCGGGCAGCCAGGGGCTCGATCAGCGGCGGCGCTTGTGCGGGTTCTGCTGGGCGAGCGCGGTGGCCAGCGTCTCGCGCACCTGCCGTGCCTGGAAGAGCCGGTCCGCCGTGTCCAGCAGCGTCTCCGCGTACAGCACGTGCTTGCGCAGCCGCGCGGGGATGGCGGCCGTGCCCAGGTGCGCGCCGAGGAGGGCACCCGTGCAGGCCGCGGCCACGTCGGCCTCGCCCCCGCAGCGCAGCGCCAGCCCCACCGCCTGACGGAAGTCGTGCGGCACCTTGAGCGTCGCGAACAGGCTGGTGAGCAGCACCGGCACCACATGCGGCGGCAGGCCGTCCACGCCCCGGAGCTGACTGGGCGGCACGCTCACCTTGCGCAACTGCCCGAGCGCCCGCGCCGTGTCCCACGTCAGCAGCCGGGGCAGGTGCCGCAGCTCCTCGGCCAGTTCCTTGTCGTGCGCCGCCGCCGACAGCGCCAGCTCCTCGCAGAAGGCGGCGGGCGTGAGGGGCTCCTTCGTCGTGAGTCCCAGCGCCACCGCCTGCGCGAAGGCGGCCGCGGCCGCCGCGCACGTGGGATCCTTGTGCGTCAGCACCGACAGCACGCCCGCGTCGTGGCGGATGCGCACCCGGCTCTTGCTCTCGAAGAGGCCCACCACCACCGCGCGGCTGAGCACCGAGTGGCACTTCACGCCCAGCGGCGCTCCCGCGCTCATCCACGGAGTGCCCTGCGCCAGCTTCTGCAGCGCCTCGGCCAGCTGCTTGGGCGGCTGGAGGATGATGCCCTCCTGCCACAGCCACGCGAAGTGCGCCGCCGCGCTGCGTCCATCCACCTTCCCCTCGCGGATGACGCTCTCGGCCGCCGCCAGCATCAGCTGCGTGTCATCCGAGAACTGGCCCTTGGCGAACTTCCCCCGTGGCCGGGGCGCGAAGTCCTCCGCCAGTCCAGGAAGGCGAGCCAGGCTCGCCGGAGGGATGCCGCGCAGGGGAAAACCGAGGGCATCCCCGATGGCGAGTCCCAGGAATGCCGCTTGAAACCTGTCCTGGCGCTCGGCGGGAGTCAGCGACATGGGGAGCGGCAAGATAACCGAGCCGCGTTCAGTGACTAGCCCCGTCTTTCATCTCTTCGTGAGTTCCTCGCATGCCGACGCACAGCTTGGGTGAAGGGCGCTCTCCCACCACAAGGTACGCGCGCACGTGCGGTGCATGGCACGCAACGTGCCCGGCGGACGACGGGCACGGTGCGGGCGTATTACGGATCGCGACCGAGGTTGACAACCGCCTGCAGTCTCGCCACGACGGCCTGCGCGCCCTGGTGCAGGTGCTCGCCATCCCAGAGTGCCGGTGTGCTGTGTCCACCCCGTTCTCGCCAGGCCGCCTCCGCATCGGGAAAGGCGACATTGCGAAAGCGCACCCGGTCCTCGAGCTCGTAGTCCACCACGTAGCGGCGCGCTTCCGCCGAGGGCGGGTCCGCGATGCGGTGGAAGAGCTCCAGCACGTGACCCGTCATGGCTGGACCTCTCAGCCCGCCCCGCCCACATCCACCGTGGGCTTGAGGAAGTAGGCGGACAGCTTGCGCGGGCTGCGCCGCAGGATGTCCTCCAGCGTGTATTGGTCGAGCGTGGCCAGGAAGGAGCGTGTCGCCTCGTTGAGCACGCCGATGAGCCCACAGGCCGGAGTGATGGGGCAGTTGTTCCGCTCCCCATCGAAGCACTCCACGATGTGGAAGTCCGGCTCCATGTGCCGCACCACCTGCCCCACGGAGATCTCCGAGGGCGGCCGCGCCAGGACGACGCCTCCGGCCCGCCCCGGCCTCACCTCCACGAAGCCGTGGCGGCCCAGGCCCTGCACCACCCGGACGAGGTGGTGCTTGGAGATGCCATAGGCGTCGCTTACCTCGCCCGTGGAGACCACCCGATCCGGGTTGGCCGCGAGGTACAGCAGCACGCGCAGCGCGTAGTCAGCGTGAAGCGTCAGATGCACTGGCCATCACTCCCGCTCCCCCCTGAGGCGGGGGAGTGCTCGGGAGGAAGGCATCCGCGTGGATCTCCTTGAGCGACAGCCCGGCCAGGAAGAGCTTCTTCCTCAGGGATAGCACCAGGTCCGGGCTGCCGCACAGGTACCCCCTCCAGCCGGCCGGCCGAGGGCATACCTCCTTGATGATCGCGTCCAGCGCTCCCACCGTCACCCCCACCCGCGCCTGTCCCTTCGAGACGCAGGGCCTGTACTGGAGTTGGGGATGGCGCGACTGCAAGGCCCGGAGCTCCTCCA
The DNA here is from genome assembly GCF_016859125.1 of Archangium violaceum. NCBI lineage: Bacteria > Pseudomonadati > Myxococcota > Myxococcia > Myxococcales > Archangiaceae > Archangium > Archangium violaceum. Next base: position 2,087,816 of record NZ_CP069338.1, read on the forward strand.
CGAGGTACAACCCCGAGACGTCCACCGCGCCGTGGAAGAGCCAGATGGGTCCGGTATGCCCCCGCTCCAGCGCGTCCCGGATGATGCCGTAGAGCGGCGCCAGGCCCGTGCCCGTCCCCACCAACAGCAGCGACTGCTCCGGCCGCCCCGGCACGTAGAAGCACTCGCCCGCGGGTCCTTGGAGCTCCAACACATCACCGGGCCGGGCCTCCTCGAAGAGCCAGCCGCTCATCCGGCCTCCGGGGACACGGCGGACATGCAGCGCCAGGGTGTCCTCGTGCGGCAGACTCGCCAGCGAGTAGCTCCGGGCCAGTCCATCCGTCCGGAGCACGGACACGTACTGGCCGGCCCGGTACTCGAAGTCCCCCTCGGGACGCAGCCGCACGCACAGCACACTGTCGCTGAGTCTTTCCAGCGAGGTGATGCGCGCGGGCACCCGCAGGTCCGCGCCCGCCCCGGCCACCTCGAGCTCACCTTCCGGCTGGCACGCGCACGCGAGGAAGTAGCCCCGCGCCTTCAGCGTCTCCTTCAGCCCCACCTGCGCCCGGGCCGGCACCTCGCCGCGCTCGGCTCGCATCAGGCAGGACTGACACGCCCCCGCCCTGCACGAGTGCGGCACCTCCACCCCCCGCCGCAGCAGCCCGTCGAGCACCGACTCGCCTTCGTCCAGCCCGTACCACTGCCCCTCGTGCTTGACCCTCGCCATGCGAGTGCCCCCTCTCGTCCTCAGCGGTTGAGCACGTCCGCCCGCGCGCTCCCGGCGATCGCCAGCACCTGCTCCACCAGCGGCTTCGCCACGCCCAGCTCCGTCAGCGTCGCCGACAGGTGCTCCACCACCGCGTCGAAGTGCGTGTCGTTCAGCCCCTGCCGCACCAGGTGCGCGTGCCCCTTGCGCATGTCCTTGCCCGAGTAGGCGCTCGGGCCCCCGCACACCATCGTGAGGAACGCCTTCTGCTTCGCCGCCTGGCGCTCCATGTCCACGTCCTCGAAGAAGTGGCTGATGCGCTCGTCCGACAACACCTTCCGGTAGAAGAGCTCCACCGCCGCCGCCATCGCCGGCTCCCCGCCAATCCGCTCGTACAGGCTGCTCTGCTTCTCCGCGACGCTGGTGCTCATGTGTGCCCGCTCCCCCGGACCGGCTCGGGTCCGACAATGATGCATCTCAAATGCATCTTTTAATGTGCATATGGAATGCACCTTTTTGAACGAGACGTCAAGAGGGCGCGCACTGTCCGTGCGTCCGGGCAACTGGGGTTCAGTGATGTTGAGGGGGGACGGCTCGCGGTCAGGGGGCTCGAGAGTGGGAGCCTCGCGTCCTGCACCGCAGGGCCCTTGGGGCCCGTACCGAGGTACTGCTCAGGGGGCGAGATACCCTCACCCCCACCCTCTCCCAGGGGGAGAGGGGGCGGCGTTCATCAGCGCATCGTGGCGGCGGACATTCGCGCCGTCTCGCGACGCACCGTGGCCTGCTCGATGTCGAAGCGCACGTCGTCCGACGACATGCCGCGCAGACGCTCCTGCGCCTCCTGCATCCGCCGGCGCGCCGCCTCCACGTCGATGCCCGTCACCGCCTCGGCCACGTCCGCGAGCACCAGCACCTTGTCGTTGCTCACCTCGGCGAAGCCGCCCGCCACGAAGTAGTACTCGCGCCGACCTCCATCGATCAGCGTCAGCACCCCCGGCTCCATCAGCGACAGGAACGGCGTGTGGCCCGGCCGAACGCCGAACAGACCCTTGCCGCCCGGGACGATCGCCTCGTCCGCCTGCACCGACAGGATGCGCTTCTCGGGGGTCACAATCTCGACCGTCAGCTTGGCCATGGGCTTCCGTGCTCCCTGGGTACCGCTCTTTTCAGAAGGTCAGCTTGTGGGACTTGCCGCCCACCGTCTCGAACTCGATGTGCCCGGCGTCCGTCAGACGCGGGCCCTTGCCCGGAACCCCGAGCAGTCCTTCCAACCACTTGAGGTGCTGGCCCAACTGCCGCACCTCCGGTAGCTCGCGCTGGGCCACGAAGCTCAACAGGCTCCGCTCCTGCACCCGCCCACCCTGGCGGTCGTACTCCACCGCCACCACCGTGTTGGCCCACGCGGGCACCTTCCTGTACCGCTTGCCGGGCAGCTTCTTCGTGCCCTTGGGCGCCAGCGGGAAGAGCACCCACACCCGCGCTCCGTCGTTGGAGACGAAGTACAGGTCATCCACCCCGCCCACGCACTCCTTCAGCGTCCAGAGCGGCCCGCTCTCCTTCGACACCTCCAGCGTGCACTGCCCGGGGGCCTTCTCCACCAGGCGCACGCTGAAGGTACCGTTGGCGCTCACCCGCGTACGGCTGGCGCGCTCCGCGGCGGACGCCGGGAGCGACACCAGCAACAGCATCACGATGAGGGCGGAGCGCGACATCCGAGCGGACCTTCCGGCGCGGCCGGCGGACTAGGCCGCCGCCGCCATCTTGCGGGCCTTCTCCACCGCCTCGTCGATGCCGCCCACCATGTAGAAGGCCGACTCGGGCAGGTCGTCGTGCTTGCCGTCGCAGATCTCCTTGAAGCCCTGCACGGTGTCCTGCAGCTTCACGTACTTGCCCGGGGCGCCGGTGAACACCGTGGCCACGAAGAAGGGCTGCGACAGGAAGCGCTGGATCTTCCGGGCGCGCGCCACCACCAGCTTGTCGTCCTCGGACAGCTCGTCCATGCCGAGGATGGCGATGATGTCCTGCAGCTCCTTGTAGCGCTGGAGGATGCCCTGGACACGCCGGGCCACCGTGTAGTGCTCCTGGCCCAGGATTTCAGGCGTCAGGATGCGGCTGGTGGAGTCGAGCGGATCCACGGCCGGGTAGATGCCCAGCTCGGAGATGGCGCGGTTGAGCACCGTCGTCGCGTCCAGGTGGGCGAACGCGGTGGCGGGGGCCGGGTCCGTCAGGTCGTCGGCGGGCACGTAGATGGCCTGCACCGAGGTGACCGAGCCCTTCGTGGTGGAGGTGATGCGCTCCTGCAGACCGCCCATCTCCGTGGCCAGCGTGGGCTGGTAACCCACGGCGCTCGGGATGCGGCCCAGGAGGGCGGACACCTCGGAACCGGCCTGGGTGAACCGGAAGATGTTGTCGATGAAGAGGAGCACGTCACGCCCCTCGACGTCGCGGAAGTACTCGGCGATGGTCAGCGCCGTGAGGGCCACGCGAGCGCGGGCGCCGGGCGGCTCGTTCATCTGGCCGTACACCAGCACCACCTGGCTCTCCTCCAGGTTGTCGATCTTGATGACCTTGGAGTCCTGCATCTCGTGGTACAGGTCGTTGCCCTCGCGGGTGCGCTCGCCCACGCCGGCGAACACGGAGAAGCCACCGCGCTCCACGGCCACGTTGCGGATGAGCTCCTGCAGGAGCACCGTCTTGCCCACGCCGGCGCCGCCGAACAGGCCGATCTTCCCACCACGGGTGTAGGGGGCCAGCAGATCGATGACCTTGATGCCCGTCTCGAACATCTGGACGCGCACGTCCTGGTCCGTGAACAGGGGCGGCTGGCGATGGATGGGCCAGCTCTCCTTGGCGTTGACGGGGCCCTTCTCGTCCACCGGATCGCCGGTGACGTTGAGGATGCGGCCCAGGGTGGCCTTGCCCACCGGCGCCTGGATGGGCGCGCCCGTGTTCTTCACCGGCTGGCCACGGGCCAGACCGTCGGTGGAGTCCATGGCGATGCAGCGCACGGTGTTCTCACCCAGGTGCTGCGCCACCTCGATGGTGAGGTTGTCGGCCGCCGAGCTGATGTTGACGTTGGTCACCTTCAGCGCGGTGTACACCTCGGGGAGCCCACCGGGCGGGAACTCCACGTCGACCACAGGACCGAGAACCTGGGTCACCTTGCCTACCGTCGGAACTTGAGCGCTCATGGAATGTTCTTCCGTTCCTCGTCGAAATTTGGATCCAGGGGACGGGCGGGCCCCTCTACAGGTGGCCTCCCCCGGGGGTCAAGCTTCAAGGCCCCGCGGCCAGAAGCGTAACTTCTACTTCAGAGCCTCCGCGCCGGACACGATCTCCATCAGCTCCTTGGTGATCACCGCCTGACGCGTGCGGTTGTAGGTGAGCGAGAGGCTGGCGATCATGTCCGTGGCGTTGCTCGTCGCGTTTTCCATAGCGCTCATACGGGCGCCATGCTCGCTGGCGACGCTCTCCAGCAGGGAGCGGTACAGCTTGATGGATACCGCCTGGGGCACCAGCCGATCGAGCACGTCCTGACGGCCCGGCTCGTACTTGAAGTCCACCAGGGCCTGGGTGGGCGCGGCCACCGGCGCGGCCTGACCGACCTCGGCGGCCGTGGGGGCGCCCACCGACAGCGTCTGCAGCGGCAGCAGCTGCGCCACGGTCACCTTCTGGCTGATGGCGGAGATGAACTCGTTGTAGATGACGTAGACGGCGTCCACTTCCCCCTTGAGGAAGCGGGCGCTCAGTTCCTCGGCCACCTGCGAGGCGTGGGGGTAGTCCAGCCGCTGGTAGAGGTAGCCGAAGTCCTTGCGCATCTTCTGGCCGCGCTGGCGGAAGAAGTCGTTGCCCTTGCGGCCAACGCTGGAGACCTCGACCTCCCAGCCGCTGTTCTCGAAGAGGAAGCGGCTGGCGCGCCGGATGACGTTGGAGTTGAAACCGCCCGCCAGGCCGCGGTCCGAGGTGAGCAGCAGCACCTCCACCTTGCGCACCGGGCGCGAGGCGAGCAGCGGATGCGCCAGCCCCTCGCCCTCGGAGCGGGTCGCCAGGTCGGAGATGATCTGGTCCAGCATCTGCGCGTAGGGACGCGCGGCGATGATGGCGTCCTGCGCCTTGCGGAGCTTCGCGGCGGCCACCATCTTCATCGCCTTGGTGATCTGCCGCGTGTTCTTCACCGAGCGGATGCGCTTGCGGATGTCGCGAAGGGACGCCATGGGGCCACCAACTCCTGTGGAAACGCGGGCGTGAGCCCCTCCAGGAGGAGCGGAGCCCGGACGCGGCCCCCTATATAGGGCGGTGTGGCGGCCGGTCAACCGTGGCCTTCCAACAAGTGGAGCCCCGAGACCGATGCCGGGCATCCAGGCACGGCGTCCCCCCTTCCCCGGGGGTGCCGGACCGGACCCGGAGACTTAGCCTTGGAGGGCAGGTTCCCATCGTTCGGCGGAGCTCTGACACATGGCGACCCTCCGTGGCCCGGTACTCATCGTGGAGGACGACCCGGACATCCGGGAGGCCCTCCAGAACTTCCTGGAGTCCAATGGCTACCCGGTCCTCGCGGCGAGCCACGGCAAGGAGGCCCTCGAGCTCATAGGGCACGGGCCCCGGCCGGCGGTGGTGGTGCTCGACATGTCCCTGCCCGTCATGGATGGCAACCGGCTGCTCACGGCCCGCAAGGGGGATGCCACGCTGCGCTCCATCCCCGTCATCATCCTCTCGGCGGCCATGGCGGGGATGAGCCCGAGGGACCGGGCCCTGTACGCGTCCAGCTACGGGGTGGCCGCCTTCCTGGGCAAACCGGCCGAACCCCAGCAGGTCCTGGAGGCCGTGGAGCGGCATTCGCTGAAGGCCGAGGAGCCGACCGCCGGTGTCCCCGTGTGAGCACCAGGCAAGAGAGCGATTTCCCAAAGGGAATGAAGGGACGAGAATGGGCCTCCCGGCGGTTGGGCCGGGGACCATGGGGAGAGGCGGCAACAGAGCACGTCGGGTGCGCCGGTGGATCCTGGGGCTGCTGGCCACGGGCCTGGCGGCGCTCGTGTGCGTGTGGCTCGTTTCCCTCTACGTCGAGGCGAGCTACCTGGATCGCATCATCCCCCGGGCCGAGGCACCCCAGAAGCCGGTGGCGCTCGTGTACGGGGCGGGGCTTGCCCCCGGGGGCGTCCCCTCGGCGGTGCTGGCCCAACGGCTGGATGCCGCCATCGACCTCTACCACTCGGGCAAGGTGGACACGCTGCTGCTCAGCGGGGACAACTCGGACCGCTTCCATGACGAGACGCGGGCCATGGTGCGCTACGTGCTGGACCGGGGCGTACCGGCCTCCGCGGTACAGGAGGACGACGCGGGCCTGTCCACCTATGACAGCTCCGTGCGGGCCCACACCGTCTTCGGCGTGCAGGAGGCGGTGCTCGTCACCCAGCGTTTCCACCTGACGCGCGCCCTCTACATCGCCAACTCGGTGGGCATCGACGCATGGGGGGTGGCCGCGGACGAGGGGCGGCCGCGCACCCACCGCTACGCCCTGCGCGAGACGTTCTCCCGGGTGCTGGCCCTGGGCATGGTGCTGGCCCAGGCGGAGCCCCGCTACCCTTCCGGCCGGACGCTGCCCCCGTCGCGCTGAGCCACCTGACAGGCAGGCAGCCGCGCTCTGTTGCGTGGAATCCATCGGGTTCGCACCGTTGGCTCGGAGCAGCCAACCCGGCGTGCTCGGAGGAAACACCATGCGTTTCAAGAATCTCGGGTCCGAGGACGTGGGCGAGTCCGAATCCCTGCGCAACCGGGACCCCGTCACCGGCCAGGAGCAGATCAACTTCACCGACGCGGAGCTGACCGCGACCCCGCCCCTCGAGGACGATCCGGACTTCCGGGACATCCTCCCGGATCAGATTCACGAGTTCCGGCGGGGTGACGAGGAGGAGCAGGAGGAGGAAATCACCGCCCGTCCGAGGGAGCCGTTGCGGCCCGTGCCGCCCAACGACATGCCCGAGGGCTAGGTGGGAGGACCGCTCGCTTGGCGATCCCCACACGACCCCGCTCCCAGGTGACGCCCCGGACGGTGTGGACGGTGGCGTTGAACGTGCTGGCGTTGGTGGCCGTGCTGTGGCTGTTCGCCAAGGCCTGGACGGTGCTGACCTGGGTGATGGTGGCCCTGTTCCTGGCGCTGGCGGCGAACCCGCTGGTGCGCTGGCTGGAGGCGCGAGGGGTGCGCCGGGGCCTGGGCGTGCTGGCGGTGTCCCTGCTGGGGCTGGGCCTGCTGGGGGCCCTGTTGATGACGCTGGTGCCGATGCTCATCGAGCAGGGCCGCGGGCTGGTGAGGGCGGCACCGGACTATATCGAAAGGCTCCAGCGCCACCCCTGGGTGCAGAAGCTGGACGAGCGCTATGACCTCATCGACCGGGTGTCCGCGGAGCTGCGCAACCGGATATCGATGGCGCCAGGGCCGGTGCTCGGGGTGGTGACGAACATCCTCCGAGAGCTGGCGGCCGGGATGACCATCGCAGTGCTGACGGTCTTCTTCCTGCTGTTCGGAGCGGACCTGTTCGACAAGGCACTGCAGTGGGTGGAGCCGTCACGGCGCGAGCACTGGCGGAACCTGGGTCACGAGATGCACCGCACGGTGGGCGGTTACGTGGCGGGAGCCTTCCTCATCTCGTTCATCGGCGGCGGGGTGACGGCGGTCTCCATGCTGCTGCTGGGGGTGCCCTACTTCCTGCCGCTGGGACTGGCCATGGCGGTGCTGGGACTCATCCCCTTCGTGGGCTCCTTCCTCGGCGCCATCCTGGTGTCGGTGACGACGCTCGCCTCGGTGGGCACGAAAGAGGGCCTCGTCGCGCTGGGCGTGTTCCTGGTCTACCAGCAGGTGGAGGGCAACCTGCTGCAGCCGCTCATCCAGCGCCGGACGCTGAAGATGAACCCGCTGCTCATCGCCCTGGTGATGCTGGTGGGCACCAGCTTGACGGGTCTCATCGGCGCCCTGCTCGCGCTGCCCATCGCCGGCGCGGTGCAGGTGCTGCTCCAGGACCGGCTGGTGCAACTGCGCGAGCAGTGGCGCAATGGCAAGGAGGGAGAGACGCGAGTCATCCTCGCGCCCGAGGACGCGGGACCCCGCGAAGGGCCCCCCGCCGAGCCACCCGCCATCCAGCACTGAGCCTCGTCCCCACTCGAGAAGAAGAGTCAGGGAGCCGACACGGCTCAGCGCCGGCCGCGCGCGGCGCCACGCTTGCTGGCGGTCCGGGTGCTCGCGGCCTTGCGCGCGGGAGCCTTCTTCGCGGCCTTGCGCGCGGGAGCCTTCTTCGCGGCCGCCTTCCTCGCCGGAACCTTCGCGGCCGTCTTCTTGGTCGCCGCCTTCTTCGCGGGGGCCTTCTTCGCCGGGGCCTTCGCCGCCGCCTTCTTCGCGGGGGCCTTCTTCGCCGGGGCCTTCTTCGCGGGGGCCTTCTTCGCCGGGGCCTTCTTCGCGGGGGCCTTCTTCGCGGGGGCCTTCTTCGCGGGGGCCTTCTTCGCCGGGGCCTTCTTCGCGGGGGCCTTCTTCGCCGGGGCCGGAGCCGCCGGAGCCGGAGCCGTCTTCGCCGCCGCCGTCTTCGTTGGGGCCTTCTTGGCCGGGGCCTTCTTCTCCGCGGCCTTCCTGGCCGGGGCCTTCGCGGCGGGCTTCACCTCGACAGGAGGATTCACCGGGCCCTCCCTACCAGTGGGGGACGTGGACTGGGCAGACACCGTCTTCGCGGCCGTCTTCACCACTGCGGCAGCACCCTTCGCAGCCGTCTTCACCCCGGCGGCGACCTTCTTCACCGCTGTCGGTACGGGCACCACGGGCTCGGCTTGATCCTCCGCGGAGGACTGCAGGAGTTGCACCACACGGCGCTCAGCGGCGGCCACCACGGGCTGTAGCAGTCCCTCATCGGCCTCTTCGTCGGCCGCAGCCCGATCCTGCTCGGCCACCTCCTCCTCGGCCTCCTCTTCATCGTCAGCCTGGGCCGTGGCCTGCTCCTCCTCGGTCTCCTCGTCCTCGGCTGTGGCCTCGGTCTCCTCGTCCTCGTCCCTGGCTGAAGCCTGTTCCGCCTCGGTCTCCTCGGCCTCCTCCTCGTCGCCCTCCTCCGCCTCGGCCGTGACCTCCTCCGCCTCCTCCTCGTCGCCCTCCTCCGCCTCGGCCGTGACCTCCTCCGCCGCCTCCTCCTCCTCGGCTGAAGCCTGTTCCACCTCGGCCGTGACCTCCTCCTCCTCGGCTGAAGCCTGTTCCGCCTTGGCCTCCTCTGCCTCCTCCTCGTCGCCCTCCTCCGACTCGGCCGTGACCTCCGCTGCCTCGGCCGCGACCTCCTCCTCGTCCTCGGCTGAAGCCTGCTCCGCCTTGGCCTCCTCCGCCTCGGCCGTGACCTCTTCCTCCTCGTCCTCCTCCTCTTCCGCTGGCTGCCCGCCCTCCTCGTATTCCACGTGGAGATCGTTCAGGGCGCCCTGCACCGCGGAGAGGGCCCGGGCGAAGGTCCTGTCACCGAACTCCTCCACCTCGGCGGGGGGCACGAGCACCTCGAGCATGTCGCGCAGCGAGCGATACAGCCGCAACTCGCGCTTCTCCGTCTCCCAGGTGCCGTAGATCCAATCATCGTCCGAGAGCGTCTCCGCCCAGCTCGGCAGGGGGCTATCGGCCTGCTCCACCATGGCGGACTTGCGCGCCGCGAAGAGCTGCCGGTGGGGGCCCTTCACCCCGATGCGCCAGACGCCCGCAGCCGGCAGGCTCTCCAGCTTCAGGCGCGTCTTCTCCAGCACGCTGGGCGCGCCCTCGGGGCCATGCAGCGGGAAGAGGGTCACATCTCCCTGGAACTCACCACCGTCGAACCTCTGGTACAGCAGGCCGAGCTCCACGGGGAAGGGCACCCCGCACTCGGTCTCCGCCCGCCGGACATCGTCCGGTCCCACTCCGGCTGCGGTCCGCTTCGCCGACTTCTGAAGTCCCTCCAGCCACTCGTACATATCCCCTCCGCGTCGAAGGGCCCCAACTTATGGCACCCGGGGCCTGCTGCGCAGTGCGCCTCGTCGGATATTGTGCACAGCCAGCGCCCCCGTGGGCAGCCTTTCCACACCCTCCGGGAGCCGCTGATCCCGTGTTGAGTCAACCCACGGGAACACCCTCCACATCCCCTCGCGGAGTCCCCATGCGACGTCTCCTCCTCCTGATCCCCCTCGCCCTCTCCCTGATCGCCTGTGGCGCCGGCCACGAAGGCACCGTCACCTATTCGGTGAACCTCAAGCCCGGCGACGTGACGGGCAGCACCATCGCCAACGACCTGCGCGTGGAGCCGGGTGATGCCCAGTGGACAACCTTCCTGAACCAGGCCCGGGACACCCTGGGCGAGGCCCCCACCCGCTTCGAGGTGACCGGCGCGCGCATGCAGCTCGACGTGACGAAGTCGAAGAACGTGGGCACGCTCCAGGAGGTGCTCACCGGCGAGACGACGGCCTACCTGCGCTCCAGCGAGACCGGGGCCCAGGTCGACATCGCCTCCGTCGAGGAATCCCGGGGAAGCGCCCAGGTGGACATGGATACGACCGGCAACTCCCTTGAGACCCTGGACACCAGCCTGGCGAGGGGCGACTTCCGCCTCGGACTGCGCGGAACCACCACCCGGAGCACCGGCAGCGACTTCGAGGCCGTCATCATCCTCACCCTCGACGTCACGGCTCGCTGAGCTCCGACTCCAGGGCCCCCCTGCCCGACCGGGGGGGCCTCGCTCGCCGGCCCGCCTTCCCCCCCTGTCCTCCCGCCCCCTCCCGAGCCCAGCTTCTCCCGGAAAAGACCGACAAGGAGTGGAGCACATGAAGCGCTCGTGGGGACGATGGGCACTACTCGGGACACTGGTGGTGGGAGGCTCGGCGATGGCGCAGGGACGGCCGGGAGCATCACAACAGATTCCAGAACAACAACAGCAGCCCCACCAGCAGCAGAAGCGCGACCCGATGGCGATCCAGGCCACCGGGATGAGCCAGATGATGGTCGCCGACGGCATCCCGGCCTTCCTCTCGCAACTCCAGCGCATCAACGAGACGGAGATCTCCCTCGGGGAGCTCACCCAGCAGAAGGCCTCCTCGCCCTCCGTGCAGAAGTACGGCGAGCACATGGTGCAGGACCACCGCAAGGCCCAGCAGCAGATCGCCGACCTCGCGAAGCAGCGCAACCTCCGGCTCGACCCCATGATGGAGCCGACCAACGACATGCAGCGCCGGCTCCTGAGCGCCATCGACGCCACCAAGGCGAAGCTGTCGGTGCTGCAGGGTCAGCTCTATGACCAGCAGTACCTGGCCTCGCAGGTGGCCTCCCACGACGAAACCATCCAGATCGTGACCATCGGGCGGCAGCTCTACCCCGACCTCGCGCCGGTGCTGGATGGGCTGCTGCCCAGGCTCCAGGAGCACCGGAGACAGGCGTACCAGCTCCTCGGTCAGGTCCAACCCCAGCCGCAGGCCCAGGCCGGCCAGCAGCAGCAACAACAACAACAACAGCAGCAGCAGCAGCGGAAGCAGGCACGCCCGCCCGCCGGTGAGCGCCGCTGAGCCGCCAGGGGCGCCCGCTACTCCGGTTGAAGCGGGCGCACCGCGCGGTTAGGCAGGGGCATGGCACATCCCGTGAGCTACGACGCGACGACGGAGACCTTCGACGCGCTGGTGCTGCAACCGAAGGACGAGCTGGTGGTGGTGGACTTCTGGGGGCCCGGCTGCCCCAACTGCGACATCTACGCGGCGGCCGAGCCCGCGCTCCTGTCCGAGCTGGAAGGGGCCAGGATGCGCGTGGTGAAGGTGAACGCGTACGAGCACGAGGAGCTGGCGCGGCGCTTCGGACTGTACGGCATCCCCACCTTCCTCCTGTTCCGCGACGGCAAGCTGCTCGGGAAGATGAGCCAGTACCATGGACGCGAGTACTGGCTCGGCGTCGTCAGAGAGCACCTGCCTTCGGCCTGAGCGCTAGCGGCGCAGCTCGGGGAAGGGCGAGGTCGGCGAGCTGTAGCGCCCGGTCACCAGTGACCAGCGCACGTTGCCGTGGATCCACGCCTTCATCCCCTCCACGTACGAGAGCACCCGGGGGTCCACCGGCCCCGACGCCAGCAGCTCCTCCTCGCACGCGATGAACGCGTCCGTGTCCGCGTTGATGAGCGAGATGGCCTCGGAGATGGCCTCCTCCAGACCCAGCTGCCGGTTGACCTGGAGCACGTACACGAAGTTGTTCGGGTTGTTGTGCCAGAGGACCTCCTTCTCGAAGGAGAAGAGGTCGTTGGTCAGCCCCACTACCCGCGTGCACAGGTGCCGCATCCGCTGCACGAGCGGCAGCTGGAAGAGCGCCTCGGGCAACTCCTGCCCCTCCTGCGCGAACTCCACCAGATCCTGGGCCGTGTACATGGCCGAGTCCATGGAGCGCTGCTCGATGTAGGGCTCGAGCTCGGGGACGTTGCCCGCGGCCCAGTTCCGCGCGGCCGGAAGCGTGCCCCGGTAGAGGTAGTCCTCCGCGTCACGGGCGAAGCGCTCCAGCCACATGTCGCTCGCCAGCCGGCGCATGCGCGTGTGCAGCTCATGGGTGAAGCGCTCGAGCGGCGTCGCGCGGGTGCGCAGGGGCCCACCTCTCAGCACCTTCAGGCACGATTCCACATACGCTTGGAGGTATTCCGGACGCTGGCCCACCTCCTCCTGCTCGTCGGCCTCGTCGTCGAAGAGGAACAGCCACACGTGCCAGTCATTGCACAGCTCCAGCCGCTCCCGCGCCCCCTTCGGGTAGGTGTACGCCGTGAGCAGCCCGAACTGGCTCGCATCGAAGCGCCGCACCTGGGACGGCACCTTGGGCAGCAGCTCCACCGCGAGCACCCGCGCCCGCGTGGCCCGCTCGATGGCCTTCGCGTGCAGGCTCGGCGCCGACGGGCAGGACGGGGGCATTCTCAGCGACGACAGGCTGGGACCCCGAAGCAGTGGCACCTCTTCTGACAAGGCAGCTGCGGAACCCGGGTTGATGGCCATCAGCATCGGCACCTCGCGACAGGAGGTCCCCAGACAGACAGGGACGCAATCCCTTACTACCCGACCACGCTGTAATTTTGCAACTTTGCTGCAAAGACCACATTGTAGGCTCGAGTGGCCGAGCGGGGCCTCCGTTCTCCTGGTATCTAACGAATTGAGAACATCGGAGTAGTGGTAATCACTGAGTCTCACGACAACCCAATGAGTTCGGAAAGGCAACATTTCTGTTGAACGCAAGGTAAACGGGCCACGTTTCCTCCGAGCCGAGCAGAAAATGATGGCATTGCAGTACGTACAGAGGAGCCCGCGATGCCCACCGCCACCTTCGACATGCTCGGCACCTTCTTCAGCCTGGAGTCCCTGCGGCCGAGGCTGTCGGCATTGGGAGTCCCCGCGCCAACGCTCGAGCTGTGGTTCGCCGAGAGCCTCCGGGACTTCTTCGCCCTGTCGCATGCCGGTGGCTATGCCCCCATCCGGGAGGTTCTCGAGGCCGCCCTGCCCCGGACCCTCGCGCTGGTGGGGAGGGGCGACGTGGCACCCGCCCACACGGCGCAGGTGCTGGAGGGACTGAAGGAGCTGGAGCCCGCCGAGGGCGCGCACGAGGCCTGCGAGCTGCTCTCCCGCGCCGGGTGGAAGTTGATCGCCCTCACCAACGGGGGCGAGGCGTCCACCCGCGCACTGCTCACCCGCGCGGGGCTGCTCGATCGGTTCAGCGCCGTGCTCTCCACGGACTCCGTGCGCACCACCAAGCCACACCCGACGGTGTATGCGGTGGCCCGGGAGCGCGCGGAGGGCGAGCCGTGGATGGTGGCCGCGCACGCGTGGGACCTCCAGGGCGCGAAGCGGGCCGGAATGCGCACCGCGTGGGTGTCCCGCAAGGAGCAGCGCTGGCTCGACGTCTTCCCGGAGCCCGAGGTGCGGGCACCGGACCTCGCCACCGTGGCGCGCGAGCTGCTCGGCACGGCGCGCCAGGGCTGACTCGCGCTCAGTCCAGCAGGACGCGGCGGCCGTCGTCCTCCGACACCATGGCCGCCGAGAGGATGCGCTGCACCGTGGCCGCCTCCTCCACCGACGCCAGGTCCAAGTCCACCTCGGGCGGCTCCCCGAGCATCTCGAGGAACCGGCGCGCCGTCTCCACGTGGGCCTCGGCCCAGGGCTCGCGTCCCCCCGGCCTCGGCTCGAGTCCCGGAGCCAGCTCGCGCCACGCGCCGGACTCGAAGCACCGCACCGGCGAGACACACCACCCCTCGCGCGCGGGGATGAAGCCTCCGGAGAAGCCGGCCTCCCAGTCCGCGCCCAGCAGGGACCAGCCCCCGTGCAGCCCGGGCTCCGGACTGGCCGCGTGCGTCAGGACGAGCACGGCCCCACTGGAGAGCCCCACGTGCAGCGCCGCCGTGTGCACCGGGCGGCCGGACAGCGAGGCCTGCACCCAGGTGGGCGAGGCCCCCGTCAGCCACAGCGCCGCGTCCAGCAGGTGCGAGACGCCACCGAAGTCCGCCGAGTGTCCCTGCCAGGCCCCGGGCTCCCGCGCGTCCGTGGGGACGAAGTTGTTGCGCATCGTGAGGACCAGGTGGTGCGCCGCGTGCTCCGACAGCCAGGCCCGCAGTGCCCTCAGCGGCGGCAGCATCCGGTAGGGGAAGTTCACGACGCACGGGCGCTTCGCGCGACGGGTCTTCTCGACGAGGGCCTCGGCGTCCTCCCGGGTGAGCGTCAGGGGCTTCTCGCAGAGCACCGCGAGCCCCGCGTCCACCGCCGCCTCCACGTGCTCACGGTGCAGCGCGTCCGGGCTCGCCACCACCACCACGTCCACCACCGCGCACAGCTCCCGCACGTCCGTCGTCGCCAGGGGAATGCCCTCGCGTGAAGCAACCTCCCGCGTGGGCTCCAGGTGCTGCCCGCACAGCGCCACCACCTCGGCCCCCGCCGCGCGGAAGGCTCCGACGTGCATCAGCCCCCACTTCGTTCCGATGACTCCGATTCGCATGGGCACGAGCATGGGCATGGACATACCCTCACCCTAGCCCTCTCCCAGGAGGAGAGGGGACATCCACGGTGGGGCACGCCTACCCGCTCCCGGTGCTCGTCCCGGCTGCGCTCCCCTGCTCCCGACGCTACATTCCGCCCCTCCGTACACCCCAGAAGGAGTCGTCTTGAGAATCGCCGCTCTCACCCTCGCGGCCGCCCTCGGCGCGGCCGGCTGCTCCCACTCGACCATGACGAATCCCGAGCCCTCCTCCTCCCTTCAGGCCGAAGCCCGCCAGTCTCCGCCCGCCCCCGAGGGCTCCAAGCTCATGTCCGGCACGCTCGAGGCCTTCGACGCCTCCTGCTCCGCCGACCTGGAGAGGGCCCGCGCTCGAATCGCCACCCTGAAGACCCTGAAGCCCGCCACCAACGGCCGCGCCGTCCTCGAGGCCTATGACGAGGCCACGGCAGCGATCGGCAATGCCCTCAGCCGCTCCAGCCTCACCCGCGAGGTGCACCCCCAGGCGGCCTTCCGCGATGCCGCCCGCGCGTGCGAGCAGAAGGCGGACTCCCTCAACGTGGAGATCTCCCAGGACCGCGGCGTCTATGACGCCCTGGCCGCCGTGGACCTCTCCCAGGCCGATGCCGCCACGCGCTATTGGATGGAGCGCACCCTGCTCGACTTCCGCCGCGCCGGCGTGGACCGCGACGACGCCACCCGCGCGAAGGTGAAGACGCTCAACGAGGAGATCCTCAAGCTCGGCCAGACCTTCAACCAGAACATCGCCGAGGACGTGCGCGAGGTGGAGCTCGACCCGAAGGAGCTCGCCGGCCTCCCCGAGGACTTCATCAAGGCCCACGCGCCGCGCGCCAACGGCAAGGTGGTCATCACCTCCAACTACCCCGACTACTTCCCCTTCATGACGTACGCCCGCGATGGCAAGGCGCGCGAGAAGGTGTGGCGCGCCTACCACCAGCGCGCGTACCCGAAGAACCAGGAGGTGCTCGAGCAGCTCATCGCGAAGCGCCACGAGCTGGCCACGCTCCTGGGCTACCCCACCTGGGCCGCGTACGTCACCGAGACGAAGATGACGCGCACGCAGCAGGTGGCCTCGGAGTTCATCGACAAGGTGGCCGCCACCGCCGAGCAGCGCGCGAAGCAGGAGTACGCGGACCTGCTGGCCCGCAAGAAGAAGGACGACCCCAAGGCCACCGTGCTCGAGCCCTGGGACCAGGACTACTACGAGGACCGGCTCAAGGCCGAGCGGCTCGGGTTCGACTCGCAGTCGCTGCGCCCCTATCTCGAGTACGGGCGCGTGAAGAAGGGCGTGATGGACATCACCTCGCGCATGTGGGGCATCACCTACGTGCCGGTGAAGGACGCCGCGGTGTGGCACCCCGAGGTGGAGGCCTACGACGTCACCGAGAACGGCACGCTGCTGGGCCGCATCTACCTGGACATGCACCCGCGTGACGACAAGTACAAGCACGCGGCGCAGTTCGACGTCGTGGCGGGGCAGGCCGGCAAGCGCTACCCGGAGGGCGCGCTGGTGTGCAACTTCCCCAAGGAAGGCGCGCTGATGACGCAGGACGAGGTGGAGACGTTCTTCCACGAGTTCGGCCACCTGCTGCACCACGTCTTCGCCGGCCGCCAGCAGTGGAAGGGGATTACGGGCATCTCCACCGAATGGGACTTCGTGGAGACGCCCTCCATGCTGCTGCAGCAGTGGGCCGCCAACCCCACCATCCTCCAGGAGTTCGCCCGCCACCACCAGACGGGTGAGGTCATCCCCGCCGCGCTGGTGGAGAAGCTCCGCGCGTCGAAGGAGTTCGGCAAGGGCCTGTGGACGCGCCGGCAGATGTTCCTCGCGGCGGTGTCGCTGGACTACTACTCGCGCGCGCCGGGCTTCGACACCACCGAGGCCCTGAAGAAGCTGCAGGAGAAGTACAGCCCGTTCCGCCACGAGTACCGCGACGGCACGTACTTCCAGCTCGCCTTCGGCCACCTGGAGGGGTACTCGGCCGCCTACTACACGTACGTCTGGTCGCTCGTCATCGCCAAGGACCTGGAGACCGAGTTCCAGAAGCACGGCTACCTGGATACGGCCACCACGATGAAGTACCGCAAGACGGTGCTCGAGCCCGGTGGCTCCAAGCCCGCCGCCGACCTGGTGAAGGACTTCCTCGGCCGGCCCTACGGCTTCGAGGCCTACCGCGCGTACCTCGACGCGAAGTAGCCTGTCGGGCGACTCTTCCCAGGGGGCAGGTCCGTGGACAGCCGTGAGGCGTTGAACCTTCGCATCCGAGCAGCGACCGAGAAGGATCAGCTGCTCGGCATCTTCTTCGACAGCTCCCAGGAGAACCTCGAGCGGATGCTGGGCCCGGCGGCGGCGATGGCCGTGCGCGCGGAGATCCTCGGCTCGCGCAGCGTCGTGAGCTTCTTCCGCTACCCGGTGGCCGACCTCCTCAAGCTGGCCGACCTGGGCGTGCAGCGAAGCAAGACGGGCGGGAGCAACTACGACGGCTCCATCGCGGAGTTCGGCCGCGCGGCGGTGAACTACTTCTTCGACTCGCAGGCGGGCAAGATGATGTCCTTCCTGTCGGGAGACGAACCGCACCGGCTCATGGCGAGCTCGCCCTCCGCCTACAAGGCCGTCACCACCTTCGGTGAACGCACGTACGAGCGGATGGGACCCCGCTCTGGCCGGCTTCTCTGCCAGGGAGAGCTGCTCGGCCCGGCGTGGATGCAGGGCGTGGTGGAGCAGGCCCTCCTGAAGGCGGCGAAGGTGACCGCGCGCGTGCGCGTGGAGGTGAAGAACGCCTCCGGCACCGACTTCACCGTCCATGTGGAGTGGTAGCTTCCGCCGCCCACGCAGTCATGCAGTCGAACCCGGAGCACACATGGAAGCCATCAGCACCCCACGGGTGAAGATCTGCTGCATCTCCAGCGTCGAGGAGGCCTGAGCCGCCATCCGCGCCGGCGCCTCCGCGCTGGGGCTCGTCTCGTCGATGCCCAGCGGACCCGGCGTCATCTCGGAGTCCCTCATCGCGGAGATCGCCGCCGCCGTGCCGCCTCCCATCGCCACCTTCCTGCTCACCTGCGGCCAGGACGCGGGCGACATCATCGCGCAGCAGCGGCGCTGCCGGACCAACACCGTGCAGATCTGAGATCGCCTCACCAACGGGAGCGACGCGGACCTGCGGGGGGCCATGCCCGGCGTGTCGCTCGTGCAGGTCATCCACGTGACGGGCGAGGAGTCACTGGAGGAGGCCCTGAGCGTGGCGCCACACGTGGACGCGCTGCTGCTCGACTCGGGCAATCAGTCCCTGGCTGTGAAGGAGCTGGGCGGCACCGGACGCGTCCATGACTGGACCATCAGCCGGCGCATCCGCGAGCAGGTGCGCGTGCCCATCTTCCTCGCCGGTGGGTTGAAGGAAGAGAACGTGGGCGAGGCCATCCAGCAGGTGGGCCCGTTCGGACTGGACCTGTGCAGCAGCGTGCGGACCGCGGGCAAGCTGGACGAGGCGAAGCTGGCGCGGTTCTTCGCGCGAGTCCGCGCCGCCTGACCTGGAGGATTCCTCACGCGGCCCCACGCCCCGTAGGCGTGGGGATGTGAGGCCCCCGGGAGCCGGGACGAGCCCTCGCCCGCCACACGGCCGCCGTGTAGTCCACCACCGAGGCGAGCGCCGTCAGGCCCACGGCAATCACCAACGGACGCACCAGCACCGGCACCAGCAGCACCGCCAGGAGCGCTCCGAGTTGCAGGGTCGTCACCACCTTGCCCAGCATCCGGGCCTTGAATTGTACGGGCCGGAACCGCGGCACGATGCGCGCCACCACGAAGCCCAGCCCCGTCGCCACGTCGCGCACCACCAGGATGCCGAACTCCAGCGGCGTCAACCTGCCCTCCAGGACGAAGGCCAGCAGCGCCACCATGACGAAGGCCCGGTCCGCGATGGGATCGATGAGCGCGCCCCAGGGCGACTCCAGGTGTTTGTGACGGGCGATATACCCGTCCAGGAAGTCCGTCAGCGCCGCGGCAACCACCAGGCCCACCCGGACCAGCGGGTCTTCCAGCACGACGAAAACGGCCGCGAGGGGCAGACGGGACAGGGACAGCGCGTTGAGGAGCGTGAGGCTCGTGCGGCGGCGCATACGCCGAAATTAAGAATGACTCCCGCCCCTTGCATGCCAAGCGACGAGCCCCTGCCCGCTCCTCCGCTCTCCCTTCTAGCCGTTGTCCGAAGGTTCCGCGTCGGACGGCTTGTCGTGCAGGAAGAAAGCCCCCGCGAACCGCATCACCGCCATCGCCAATGGCAGCAAGCTCCACAAGGCGGAGGTACCGAGCACGAGGAGGAAGGCGCCCAACCAGGGTAGTCCCGCGAGCACTACCAGCAGGAGCAGGAGGTTGTGCAACCACGGCCTCCGCGACTCCAGCTCGGCTCCCGTCACGAAAGCTGGCAGGAACGAGGTGAGGGTCACCAGCAGCGCCCAGAGCAGAACCAACGGCCACGCATCCGTGCCCTTGCTGATGCCGAAGAGGAGCACGGGCAGCAGCTCCACCATCCCCGCCACACTGGTCAACACCGCGCCCAGACCGTGGCGCGAGCGACGCTCCGACCCCGCTCCGGTGGCCTTCCGTTCGGCGGCACGCGCCTCGGCGAACAGCTCCGGTGGCACCTCCAGCGCATGCGGATAACCGAGCTCCGCCAACGCCAGCACCGCCGCGTGCCCCACCCGACGCCCATCGCGGCCCGTGAACGTACAGACCTGCGCATCCTCCAGGAGGTCGTGCAGCAGCTCCGCCCGCTCCCGCGCGTCCTCTCCGGGCGCCAGTGGCAGCGAGAGCCCGCGCAGGAGCGCATCCACGTCGGAGCGGCTCACTCCCGGGGCTCGCACCTGCTCCAACAGCTCGCGAGGGGACGGCAGCTCGCGAGGGGACGGAATCTCCCCGAGGCTCACGAGCTCGGAGTCCTCGACGGTCGCTTCAGCAGCACGGACGGAGGGGCGTGAACGTTCCACGATGGACTTCAGCCTGTCCCATCCCCGCCTCGGAGGGAAGGGCACCCGGCCAGTCACCCGCTTCCCGGAAACCCGCCGCGAGCGCCGTTGCCCAAGGGCTCCGACAGACGAAATCCACCCACCCTGGAGGCAGTGCATGAGGCGGAACCCCCTGCCCGTCACGGGTGTCGTGTGCGCGCTGGCCGTCGCGAGCGGGACGCTCGGCGGATGTCAGCGCCCCGAGGAAGAGCGGCCGCTCGCGATGGAGCGGAAGGAGTATCGGAAGGAGAAGCTCGCGGAGCCGGTGGCCATGAAGGTCTTCAGCGCGGACAGCGGAGGCACCGCCCAGGGGCTCGGAGGACTCGGGCTCAGGAGCTCGCTTCAGGGGGCGGGCGGCGGCGCGGCCATAGGGATAGGTGGTATCGGAAGCATTGGGACCCGGGGTCGGGGAGGAGGCAGTGTCGCCTTCGGGCAGGCAGGCCTCGGCGTTCACCCCCGGCAACCACGACTACGTGGACTCGCTCATGGCCGTGCGCCGCATCTTCCAGGAGCAGCTCGGCGGAACCCTGGAGGTCATCGCCCAGGACGTGAAGCTCCAGGTGGAGTTCGACCCCGCGCAGGTGGCCCGCTACCGGCTCGTGGGCTACGAGAACCGGAACATCGCCGACAGGGACTTCCGCGACGACAAGGTGGACGCGGGGGAGCTCGGCTCCGGGCACACGGTCACCGCGCTCTACGAGTTGGAGCTCAAGCCCGAAGCGGGCGAGGGCCTGGCCACCGTGCGCCTCCGCGCCAAACGGCCCCGGGGCGAGACGGCCTCGGAGCACGTGTACCGCTTCCCCGCCAGCGCGCTCGCGTCCTCCTTCACCAAGGCGCCCCAGGACCTGCGCTTCGCCACCGCCGTCATGGGCGCCGCGGAACTGCTGCGCCACAGCCCGCACGCCGAACGCTGGAGCCTGGCGCAGGTGGTGAGAATCGCCCGGGACGCCACGCCTCGCGGCAACGCCGAGCGCGAGGAGTTCATCGAGTTGCTGGAGCGCGTGCGCACATTGGGGAGCTCGGTGGCCCGGGGTGGGGGCCACACGGCCAACTAAGCGGAATCATAGAGGTTTACATCCAGGCCCGGGTTCTAGTAGGGCGCAACCATGCCCATTCTCGCTCTCGTCCGACACGGTCAGTCCCTGTGGAATCATGAGAACCGCTTCACCGGCTTCGTGGACGTTCCCCTGACGGAGAAGGGTCGCTCCGAGGCCCGGGAGGCCGCCAAGGCCCTGGATGGCCTGAAGTTCGACGTGGCCTACACCTCGGCGCTCACCCGCGCCCAGGAGACGCTGGCCATCATCCTGCAGACGCTCGGCCAGCCCATCCCCGTCATCCGCGACGCCTCGCTGAACGAGCGCCACTACGGCGATCTCCAGGGCCTCAACAAGGAGGACGCCGCCAAGCGCTGGGGAGACCACCAGGTGAAGCTGTGGCGCCGCTCCTACGACACGCCGCCCCCCAATGGCGAGTCGCTGGAGATGACGGCCAGGCGAGTGCTGCCCTTCTACGACCGCGCCATCGCGGGCGACCTGCGCCAGGGCAAGAACGTGCTCGTGGTGGCGCACGGCAACTCCAACCGCTCCCTGGTGATGAAGCTCGACAAGCTCACCGGCGAGCAGGTGGTGGGACTGGAGCTCGCCACCGGCGTACCGCTCATCTACGAGCTGTCCACCGAGTGCGAGGTCCTCAGCAAGCGCGACACCGCGGCGAAGTAATGCCTGTCCGATGAGGCCCACCTCGATGATGGGCCCCGGCAGTGGCAGTTCCGCGTCACCTCGAACCAGGGCCCTGTCGGTACTTCTGGCCCTGGTCGCTTTCATGCTGCTCGAAGGGTGCACCGCGGGCCCTCGTCTTCGCGCTCCAGGGAATTCACCGGTAGAGGTGGCGGGCAGCGCAGGTGGCTTCTTCGAGCAGGAGCCGGATGCGTTCCAGATGGTGCAGGAGGCATGCGGCCTGGAAGGTGCATCACGGCACCCAGTAGGAGCCGCACTCTACCTGGAGCAGGCGCGTCAACTCCGGAGCGGGTTAGCGAAAATACGCGTGACGCAGCGGAACTTCGCTCCGCTTCGCGCCCTCTCTCTGTTGCTGCGCGAGGTGCTCACGGGTGGCAAGCGTGTGGGCTACGCGGAGCTGGTGCGGCGCACGGAGCGCTTCCGACACCTCGTCATGGTGCGCCCGGATGGCTACCTGGTAACGACGCTCCACGGCGAGCCCATCCAACGACTGGGCGCAGTGAAGCTCGAGGATGGCGAATTCAAGGTGCTCCGGCTCGTGGTCGGAGCCTTCTACTTTTCGCACGGCGGTGTCCTCTATCCGGTGAATGAGGCGCTCCAACGGCGCGACACCAGCCCCTGGGCCGAAGTAGGACTGGGGCGAGACCCGCTCAATGCCGCGCTGGATGGGGCGCAGGAGGCAATGGGTGAACTGGCGCTCGCGCTCGCCCAGTCCATCCTCCACCCCATCCGAAGTGCCGAAGGTCTCACGCAACTACCCACCACGGTGGCACGGCTGATTGCATCCTCACCCGAGTACTTCGCGCGCTTTGGCGCCATGTCCTTGCAGGACCAGATACGCGAAGCGGCGCGGCTGTCCACGCACCTGCTCATGATGTACGGGGGCGCCGCGGGTACGGTCGGCACGGTGGGGCGCATTGGCCCGTTGGGGTCAGAACTGCCAGTGCTGTCGCTCACAGCTACAGGCGAGCTGTCGTTGAGCACGGTGGTGGTGTCTGCAGGCACGTTGACGACCACGCTCGGCGCGGGAGTAGGGGCCGTCTCCATCCTCCACATGTCCGTCGCTGGTAACGGTGGCTGGCCTCCCATGGGTGGTCCCGGCCAGTGGGTGGAAGACACGTCCAGCATGTCCGAACGGTCGCGCGCCTATCAGGCCCAGGTAACGGGCGCTCCCAAGGGCTGGTGCTACAAGATCTGTCGCAATGGCAGGTGCGTGGAGTACGACGGATATGACCCCAAGACCGGCACCTTGCTGGAAGCCAAGGGCGAAGGGTACGACCACTGGTTCAAACCCAATCTCGAGCCCCTATTCGAATTCGAGGGACTGGAAGGATTGGAGAGGCAGGCTCGAAGGCAGACCCAACTGGCCGGAGGGTTGCGTGTCCGCTGGCACGTGGCGCAGCCCCGAATGGTTCCCATCCTTCAAAAGCTGTTCTCGGAGTGGGGCGTCAAAATCGAGGTGGAGTACACACAGCCCCGGCTCTGAGGCCTATCACCTATGAGCGAACCCTATTACGCTGCGGCCTACTGGGGCTGCCGTCCGGAGTCGGCCCAACAGTGCGCCCGGCGAGCCGAGAATTTCTTTCGACTCCTGGCGACCTGTCACGCCGACTACGCCCGTTGGTACGAAAAGGCGAGTTCGACCCAGAGAGCACTCCAGCTCCAGTTCGAGCCTACGTTCGACACCTTCGTGCGCTTCTTCAGCAAGAAGAAGCACCAACTCTGGGACGACGGCTTCTCGTTCGGAGCATGGACAGGCCATGTCGAGAACCAGGGGGGAATGCTAACGCTCACCTGCGGCTCGCTGGCCGAAGCGGCTCCAAACAACGTCCTCCTCTACTTCCCCTCGGAGCCACCAGGGTGGGACCGCCTGGTCACCCTCCCCGTGCTCACCAGTGTAATGCGCGCCATGGTGCAGGCCTGGGAGCCAGACTGGGCCGTTGCAGCGCCCCGGGACCTTCGGGAGCACCTGTCTCCGACACGACTTCCCGGAACCTTCGTGGGCTGGCTGACGTATTACTCGCGCCAATGGGGTGAAGTGCCGACCCTTCCGGAGCCAGTGCGCGTCGAGTCAGTGGAGGACAAGGGCGCGCTCGTCGTCCTCACTCCAGAGCGCATCAGCACGACCAACCCAGAGCATGTCGCCCTGAGCCTCCGAGCCCAACAGTCGTTGGAGGAACGCGGTCTACTCCGGGAGATTCTTGCAGGAAGACAGTAGGCCTCGCAGGGTCCCTCCAAACAACGTCGGTGCGAGGGTTCAGCGGACAGGCTGTCGAGGAACGCATGCAGAGTTTCCCGCATCGCCTTACTCGCGAAGCTCACCGGGAAACCTCGGGCATATTGACTTCTTTGACACCGCCCCCTCTCGCGGCTCTCGTCGCAAGACTCCCACATCCCCACACATGAAATTTGGCGAACTCGCGCAGAGCGTGCCACCGTCTCGGCTCATGACTCTACACAACAACGGACTGACTTCGCGACTCGGCGCCGCCGTATGCGCCCTCTTGCTGGCCGCGACAACACCCGGCTGCTCGCTGGTCAAAACACGCGGTCCCCCACCCCACCGTCCCCTCACCCATGACCCAGCATGCACAACTGCTCGATGGCCGGCCATCACGGATACGGTTATCGCAGGAGTATTTACCGCAACTGCGGGGACAGCTATAGCAATGAATGTCAGCGGCGCTCCCAATGCGCAGTCGGACACAAGCGGAATTATTGGCATGCTGGCAATCGCCGCCCCGTTTGCCGTTTCCTCCATTATCGGCTTCACTCGGGCAAACAATTGCAAGAAAGCAAAGGCTGATTGGACTACCTTCAAAAACAATCAAGAGCACGAGACATATGCTCGGGCGGAGGCGGCCCGAAAAGAAGCCCTAGCGAAAACAGAGGCCATAGCCGAAGCGACCCGTCGTGCCGAACAGGAGCGGCTCGCAGCCGATCTGGCCCGGCGAAAGGCAAACGAGGAAGCAGAAGCGCAGCAGAAGAAAGAGCAAGACGCTGATCACACAACAGTCGCGGCCGGTGATTCATCTGCCCAGCCAACAACGTTGGGCACAGACAGAACAGCAAATGCCGCCACCACAACCACGGCTAACGAGGCGACTACTGGGCGCGCACCCTCCGCGCAAGTCACTGCGATACCACGCGACTATCAAAGTTCCGAAGGATACCAGAAGGCTCTTTGGGGAATGAGTCGCGCAGAGGTAAAGCGCTTGTACCCGACTGCAGAAGAGGTGGTTGTCGACAAAATGCCCATGCTGGGTTTTCAGGGCACAACAGCCGGCCATAAAACCTTGACGGCCTTTGGCTTCACGAATGACAAGCTCGCTATCGTCATAATTGTTCTTACTGACACTCACACATCTGCCGCGCAGTATCTTTCGGATTTTTCGAAACTAAAGACGTTGTTAACCAAGAAATACGGTTCCCCGAAAAAAGACGAAGTAACGTGGCGTGACCGCAGCTTGTTTGTGGACTCTCCGGATCACTTAGGTACGGCAGTAACGCTAGGTCATGCTGCACTAAACGCCATCTGGGACATCCCTGAATCGATCCTTCTACTCACTGCCGATCAAGGAGACCTCCGGATCAACGTTCGTATCGCTTACATGAGCAAGGTACTATTCAGAGATTTTGACGCTGCACGAGAACAAGCCAAAATCGATGATCTGTAGAACCATCGGTCCAAAAGGTTATGAGCAACGGTGGACTGAAGATCAGAGGCATTTTTGCTTGTCAGCCCCATCGGCTCAGAAACCCTGAAATACTACCAGTTCTTGCCCTCGGTCAGATCCATCACGAGGGTCAACATCCGCTTGGGAGATCTTGACCTCTGATTTTTCAAGACGGCAAAGAACGGTATCGGCAACATGCTCTTTATCGAGTTCTTGAATATGAGCAAGCGGCTCGCTTGGAACTTGTACAAGCGGAGGCACGAGCCACCGTGTTCTCTCGTTCAAGCTTTTAACCTCCGCTCGAAGCTTCCGAACCTTCAGCGACATGTGCCAAAACGTCTCAATGGTCTGAACAAGACCCCATACCGCCCCCACAACTGCCCCAGCAGCAGTGAACTTGAGCATGCGCAGAGTTCGCCACTGGCGTGCCTCGCTCCGGGCGGAAAGGGTGCAGGGCTCAGCGTCGTGGGAGGATGTCTCGCGCCATGTCGATGAACGCGCGCAGCGGGCGGGAGGCTCGCGTCCGGTTGGGGAAGTACAGGAAGAGGCCCGGCACGGTGGGCGCCCAATCTTCCAACACGGGCCGCAGCGCACCGGTGCGCAGCCAGGGGACGGCCTGGCTCTCGGCCACGTAGGCGAGGCCCAGGCCCGCGGCGGCCATGCTCAGCACCAGCGGCGCGTGATCCGAGGTGAGCGGCCCTTTCACTGGCATGCTGAGTTCCCGCCGCCCCTGCTCGAATTCCCAATGGTACGGCAGCCCCGTCGAAGGCGAGCGGTAACCCAAGCAGGCATGGTGGGCCAGGTCCTTCGGCCGCCGCGGAGTCCCGTGCTGCTCGAGGTACGAGGGTGCTCCCACGACGAGGAACCGGAAGGCGGGCGTGAGGCGCACTTGGACCATGTCACGCTCCACCGCCTCTGACAGACGGATGCCCGCGTCGAAACCTTCCTCGACGATGTTGACGAACCGGTCCTGCACGGACACGTTGACGCGCACGTGCGGGTGGACCTCGAGGAATTTCGCCAACACGGGCTCGACCACGAGCGGCAGCGAGAACTCGGGCACCGACAGGCGAAGCGAGCCCGTGAGTTGCGTGGTGTCGGCGGACAGGTGCTCGAGCGCCGCCAGCGCGGACTGGAGACCCGGCGCGGCGTCTTCCATGAGCCGGCGCCCGGCCTCGGTGAGCGACACGCTGCGCGTGGTGCGGGCGAGCAGCGCTTGTCCCAGCTTCTCCTCCAACTGGCGGACGGCCTGACTCACCGCGGACGAGGAGACCCCGAGCTCCTTCGCGGCCTGGGAGAAGCTGCGACGCCGGGCGACGGTGACGAACACGGCCAGGGCATTGAGGGGCGTAAGAGCCATTTCTAAGAGATTCTAAAGAGTGTGTGCGGATTTCGCGTCTTCATTCCGCGGCCCCTGGACGGCAATTTGAAGCCATCCACAGGGGAGACACATGACGACGACACCTCGAATCGACTCGCTGGCGCAGTACCACCTGCTGGGCCGCAGCGGCCTGCGCGTGAGCCCGCTGTGCCTGGGCACCATGACCTTCGGCACCGAGTGGGGCTGGGGCAGCCCGAAGGAAACCGCCCACCGCATCCTGGCACGCTACCTGGAGGCGGGCGGTAACTTCGTGGACACGGCGGACGGCTACACGGGCGGCACCAGCGAGCAGCTCATCGGCGAGTACTTCGCGCAACACGGCGGGCGAGACAGCGCGGTCATCGCGACGAAGTTCACCATCAACACCTCGCCGGGAGACCCCAACGCCGGCGGCAACGGCCGCAAGAACATCTACCGCGCGCTGGAGGGCTCGCTGCGGCGATTGAAGACAGACTACGTGGACCTCTACTGGCTGCACGCGTGGGACGGCCTCACGCCCGTGGAGGAGGTGATGAACACGCTCACCCACCTCGTGCGTGAGGGCAAGGTCCGCTACATCGGACTGTCCGACGTGCCGGCCTGGTACTTCGCTCGCGCACAGACGCTCGCGGAGCGTGAGGGCCTGGAGCGCATCGCGGCGCTGCAACTGGAGTACTCGCTCGTCGAGCGCAACATCGAGCGCGAGCACATCCCGGCGGCACTGGCGCTCGGGGCAAGCATCACCCCCTGGAGTCCGCTGGCATCAGGGCTGCTGTCGGGCAAGTACACCCGCGAGGGCGTCCAGGCGAAGGGCGAAGGCCGGCTCCCCTCCGTCTCCTCTTCCGGCAACCCGGGGTTCACCAAGCTCTTCACCGAGCGCAACTGGGACATCGTCGACGCGCTGAAGGACGTGGCCCGCCAGCTGGACCGGCCTCCGGCGCAGGTGGCCCTCGCGTGGGTGACGCGCCGGCCCGGCGTGGCGTCCACCCTCATCGGCGCGACGCGGCTGGAGCAGCTCGAGACCAACCTGCGCGCCCTCGACGTGGAGATTCCGGCCCCGCTCGCCGAGCGACTGGAAGCCGCCAGCCGCCCCGAGCTCATCAACCCGTACCACTTCTTCGAGGAGGCCTTCTTCACCGGCGGCATGTTCACGGGAGGCACGACGGTCCGGTCCGAGCCCACGTGGTTCCGGCCGAGCCCGGTCCGCCGGTAGGCCGCGTCCGACACCCGCGCGTACGTGGCTCCCTCATGCGCGGGTCTTCCCGCTCCGGGCCAATCGTTAAGAGTACGCACTGTCACGGTTTCAAGAACTGTTGATGAACAGGAAACCCCTGTCCTGCTCGGTGCGTGCCAGGGCCGGGCTCCCTTTGCCCCGAGTCAATCCCATGACTCAAATGCAAACGTCCGCCACGCGTTGGACTCGCGACTACCTGTTCGACATCCTGCGCGAACTTGGCGTCGGCTATCTCTTCGGACGACGGACCTGCCCGTGCGGCAGACCTACTACTGGCCGAAGAACGACGGCACCCCGGCGACCCAGGGCCCGTCCATGCTGATGGCCAGCTATGACGACGGGACGAACATCGGCTTCTGGGACAGCTTCCGGGACAAGCGTGGCCTGGGCTTCGTGCCGGACGTGCTCGAAGCGGCCTACCGGGACTGGGGCCAGGACCCCCACGGCGGAGGGTGGAACAGCTGGAACATTGGCGTTTGCGATGAGCGCCCCTGGCCCATCATCCGGTCCCAGGGTGAGGGGCCGATGTGCGTCGACCGGTGACGGCTGATAAAGCGGGAGCTTCGGCTCGAGGCGCTCACAACGCATGGCGATCAAGCCAGCTCCGGATGGCGCGCGCGATCTCATCAGGCGCGTCTTCAGGCGCATGGTGTCCCGCACGACCGAGCGGGACGATCTCGAGCGCCCGGAGCGTGCTTCGCGCCCACTCGACGATCTTCGGATCGTTGAGCCCGGTGTCCCCGAACGTCAGCAGGAGCGCTGGTTTCGCAGGCGTGTGCGCAAGCCACTCGCCGTAGCGCTCGATCACCGCGGCGACGTCGGCGGGCTCGCCGTCGATGGGGATCTCTCGAGGCCACTGCAGCACCGGGCGCCGCGACGACGGATCCGGGTACGGGGCGTAGTACACGCCGCGGTCGCTCTCCGCGAGGCCGTGCTGGACGCCATTCGCGAGCGACCGCGCGAGGAACTCGTTCTGCTCGAGCACCAGCTTCTCGCCGACCCCTGGCGTGCGCAAGGCGCGGAACAGTTGCTCGCCCTGAGGAGCCCAGTCACTCCAGTGCATCGGCCGGAGGAACGTCTCGAATACGACCACGCCGCGCACGCGCTCCGGGTGCCGCCGCGCCCAGTCCAGGGCGAGAACTCCCCCCCAGTCATAGCCGACGAGCACGACCTCGCGCAGGTCGAGCGCCGCGAACCACGCATCGAGGTACCGCGCATGATCCGCGAATCGATAGGCGATGTCGGGCTTGCCCGAGCTCCCCATCCCGATGAGGTCGGGCGCGAAGCACCGGCCGCGGCCGGCGAGCTGGGGGAGCACGTTGCGCCACACGTGCGAGGAAGTGGGGTTCCCGTGCAGGAACACGATCGGCGAGCCGGTCCCGGCCTCTCGGTAGAAGATGAACGAGTCGAGGACATTGATGTGATGGGCCGTGGACATGGGAGTGCTCCGAGAAAGAAGAGGAGTGGGGGTGTGGCACGCGGCGAGCGCGCCCGCGACGAACCAGCCGAGCAACCTGTGCATGCCCGCATCATGAGGCCGGTGAGTCCTCCCTGTTAGTGATGATGGGTGAGCAGTAAGCTCACCCGCCGTGAGCATTCCGATCGCCTCCCTCGACCTCAACCTCCTCCTGATGCTCCACACCGTCCTCACCGAGCGCAGCGTGGCGCGCGCGGCCGAGCGGCTTCACGTCACGCCGTCCGCGATCAGCAACGGCCTCGCACGCCTCCGCTCCGCGCTCGGAGATCCGCTCGTGACGCGCAAGGGCCGCGGCATCGTCCCCACGCCGCGCGCGGTCGCGCTCGCGCCCGCCATCGCACGCGGCCTGCGGGAGCTGGAGCTGGCGATCCACGAGGCCCCGTTCGAGCCGGCGAGCTGCACGCGCTCCTTCACCCTCGCCGTCGCCGATGCGGGTCAGCTCACCTGGGTACCGCGGATCGCCGCCTCGATGGCCGCGGAGATGCCGAAGGCGCACCTCTCGGTGGTCGGCATCGACTCGCTCGTCTCGCTCGGCGACTTGACCTCGTCCGCGGTCGATCTGCACATCGGCCTCGCCGGACGGGGCTCGGGCCTGCACATCGCGCCACTGCTGGACGAGCGCACCGTCCTCGTGGCCCGCCGAGCCCACCCCGCGCTCGGCAAGCGCCTGTCCGCGCGCGAGCTCGGCACGCTCCGGCATGTCGGCGTGGAGATGGTACCGGGCAAGGGCTTCCGGGATCTCGTCGGCGTCGCGTACGCGCGCTCAGGCGTCCGCCGCCAGCTCGCGATGACGGTGCCCTCGTTCACGGCCGCCGCCGCGGTCGTGGCCGCGACCGATCTCGTCGCGACGCTCCCGGAGTCGCTCTTCGCCGGGTTGGGCACACGTCTGGGCGTGCGCACCGTCAACGCTCCGGTCCCCGCGCACTCCGTGAAGATCGCGATGTGTTGGCACGATCGCACCCATGCCGACCCCGCGGCACGGGGCTTTCGCGAGCTTGTCCGGCGTGCGGTCCTGGCCGCGAGACAGGCCTGACGTGGCCCTACCCCGCCACGGTCAGCACCCCCTTGCCCGGATCCGAAGCCTCCCGTCTTCTCGAAGAGCGCCTCCACGTCCACCGCGGGGGGCGGGCCACTCGCCGAGCCGTAGCCCACCAGACGCTTTCATGGCACGTCCCCGCAACAGGCCCCCCACGGCTTCGCACACCGCCCAGACAGCGAAGCTCCCTTGAAAATCTCCAGCGGCATCACAGCGGCCTCAAGTTCAAGAGCGCGGAAGGAGCCCGGGTCGTAGATAGTGACGCAGAAAGGACATCCATGACCTCCCTCGACGACATCTTCCCCACGGACGAACAGATTCCCGCCAGCGTGCGGCTCCCCGGGTACCTCGAGCAGCGCGAGTACCTCGTTGGAGGCAAGCTTCGGGTCTGGGAAGGCGAGCTCAACCCCGTGCAGAGCCCGGTCTTCGTGAAAACGCCCCGGGGATTGGAGCCCAAGGTCATCGGCGCCACGCCGCTGCTCACCTCGCGGGAGTCGCTCGAGGCGCTGGAGGCCGCGGTGAAGGCCTACGACAACGGCCGCGGCGTCTGGCCGAGCATGCGCGTCGCCGAGCGCATCGAGCACGTCGAGCGCTTCCTCGTGGCCATGCGCGCGCAGCGCACCGCGGTGGTGAACCTGCTGATGTGGGAGATTGGAAAGACGCAGGCCGACTCCGAGAAGGAGTTCGACCGCACGGTGGACCTCATCGTGGAGACCATCCGCGCGCTCAAGGAGCTGGACCGCACCTCGTCCCGCTTCGTGCAGGATCAGGGCATCATGGCGCAGATCCGCCGGGCGCCCCTGGGCGTGGCGCTGTGCATGGGCCCGTACAACTATCCGCTCAACGAGACCTTCAGCACGCTCTTCCCCGCCCTGCTCATGGGCAACGCGGTCGTCTTCAAGCCGGCGAAGTTCGGCGTGCTGCTCATCCGCCCGCTGCTGGAGGCGTTCCGCGACAGCTTCCCGCCGGGCGTCATCAACATCATCTACGGCCGGGGCCGCGAGACGGTGGGCGCGCTGATGGAGAGCGGCAAGGTGGACGTCTTCGCCTTCATTGGCACCAACAAGGGCGCCAGCGAGCTCAAGCGCATGCACCCGCGGCCGCACCGCCTGAAGGCCGTGCTCGGGCTGGATGCGAAGAACCCGGCCATCATTCTCGAGGACGCGGACCTCGATAACGCCGTGAAGGAGTGCATCACCGGCACGCTGTCCTTCAACGGGCAGCGGTGCACGGCGCTCAAGGTGCTCCTGGTGCACCGGCGCATCGTCGAGCCGTTCCTCGAGCGCTTCACCGCCGCGGTGGACCGCCTCAAGCCCGGCATGCCCTGGGACCCGGGCGTCGCACTCACCCCGCTGCCCGAGCCTGGCAAGACGGCCTACCTGAAGGGCCTGGTCGATGACGCCGTGGCGAAGGGCGCCCGCGTCGTCAACCAACTCGGTGGGCGGACGAACCAGTCGTACTACTCACCCGCCGTGGTGTACCCGGTGACGAGCGAGATGCGCCTGGCGACCGAGGAGCAGTTCGGCCCGGTCATTCCGGTGATGGTCTTCGACGAGGACGAGGAGGTCATCCGCTACGTCGTCAACTCCAACTTCGGCCAGCAGCTGAGCATCTTCGGCAAGGACTCCGCGCGCATCGGGAAGCTCATCGACGCGTTCTCCAACCAGGTGGGCCGCATCAACCTCAACTGCCAGTGCCAGCGCGGGCCGGACACGTTCCCCTTCAACGGCCGCAAGGACTCCGCCGAGGGCACGCTGTCGGTGGCGGATGCGCTGCGGGTGTTCTCGATCCGCACGCTCGTCGCGGCGAAGACGACGACCGAGAACACCACGCTGGTGCAGTCCATCCTCACCCGCCGCGAGTCGGACTTCCTCACCACCGACTTCCTCTTCTAGCGAGGGGAAGTCACCACAGCAGCGACGCCAGCCCGGCGAGTCCCACGAAGAGGAAGTAGAGCGACTCGCCGGCGATGAGCCCACCGCCCACCAGCGACGTGGTGCTCATGTCCTCCGGCAGCGTCTCGCCCTCGCCGGGCGAGCCCGCCACATGCGGCGCCGGCTTCCGCGCCAGCGTGTTCCACAGCGAGGACACGATGCCGCCCGCGCCGAACCACAGCGCCGCGGGCAGGGTCACGAAGGCGCCGAACGACGAGGCGTAGGGGCTCGCCAGCAGCAACGAGTCCATCGTCCACCCCACCGCGTAACCCGCGCGCGAGCCCTTCACGTAGGCCTGGTAGCGCGCGTTGCGCTTGAGCAGCTTGCGCGCCACCTCGATGGTGAAGCCGAGCACCAGGCCCAGCAGCAGCGCCTTCACCGTGTAGTCCGACAACGTGCCCAGGCTGCGGATGGCGCCCACGAACTTGTACGTCATCGCCGAGCTCCACTGGCCCACGTCGACGTTCGGGAGGTCGATCTGGTTGATGGCCAGCACCGGATAGGCGCTCATGAAGACCTTCGCCAGTCCCACGCACAGCACCGAGCCCATCACGATGCCAATCACCTGATAGCGGAACTGGATGGTGCGGTTGGTGCCCAGGCGCCAGCCCGTGGAGCGATCCTGCTGCATGTCACAGCCCACCGACGTGGAGATGAGCAGGATGCTCGAGGCCATCAACCCCACCACCGGGTTCCTCAGCCCGAGCAGCGACATCAGCAGCACCGAGATGACGAAGGCGCTGGAGATGGGGTTCTGGTCGGTGATGCCGTAGGAGATGCCGTTGATGAGCACGAAGAGCAGCGACAGCCCCATGCCGAAGAGGATGAAGCCCAACGGCTGATTCAGCAGGTACGTGGCCACCCACACCACCGCCACGGCCCAGAAGACCACCCAGGCCAGCAGCCTCGGCAGGTTCACCTGCTTCCACGCGGGCACCTCGTCGGGCGGAGCCTTCACCCGGTTGCGAACCCGCTCGACCGCCTGCACCGCCAGGAGCGACAGGTCCACCACCGCCGCGCCGCAAATCATGGCCAGACCGATGATGAAACCAATCTTGCGGAACGGCTCCTGCGCGCCCAGCCAGCCAATCTCCCGGAGATAGGGCGTGAAGGCCGCGCCGACGAGCCCGCCGAGGATGGCCGGCACGGTGATGCGGCTGCCCACCACCATGCCCGCGCCCACCGTGGAGCCGCTCAAGCCGATGGAGCCCAGGGCAGCGACGTGCTCGGTGAGCCCCGCCACCATCGCGCCCAGGCCGGTGCCACCACCCAGCTTGGCGATGGAGACCTTCAGCAGGCGCTTGTCGGTGAGCGCCCGGAGGATGTTGGCCACCGCGTAGCCCGAGGGATAGTCGAGCTGCAACCGGTCCACGAGCAGCGGCGTGTAGAGCATGCCCACGCCCACGCCGAACATGCCCACGCAGCCCACGAAGAGCATCAGGTGCCAGGCCGCCGGCTGCGGCATGCCCAACCACACCATGGCCTGGATGAGCACGGACATGGCGCACATCGAGGCCACCGAGGCGGCCATCGTCTGCATGTAGTTGGCGCCGTGTTTGCCCTCGGGGCCATAGCCATAGGTGACGGCGCTGCCGAGGATGCCGGCCAGCACCTGCCCGCCCACGAAGAAGCCCAGGCTGAAGTTCATGTACGAGGCGGCGATACCGCCCAGCGGCCCGAGCACGAAGATGGCCACCGCGCTCAGCAGCAGGTGGAACTTCCACGTGCCCGGCGCGGGCAACCAACCAAAGCGAGGCGCACTGCCCTCGGAGAAGTCACCAGGGGATGCCGGGGGCGGAGGAGAGGATGGGAGCGGTGAGACGGACTGAGCCATGGGAGGTGTAGGGTAGCCCAAGGAGAGAGAACCATGGACACCAACACCCGCCGCAACATCCTGTTCGCACTCACGTTCCTGGCCGGCTGCGCGGTCTCCCAGGTGCGCTGGCTGCCCCCCGCGCTCGCGCAGTCGGAGACGAGCATTCCGCGCTGGGACTACTACTGCATGCGGCCAGAAATGCCGCTCAACCGCATGGATCCGCGAGACCTCACGCCGCAGCTCCAGGCCGCGGGCCTACAGGGTTGGGAGCTCGTCACCATCGACAGTTACCGCAACTACTGCTTCAAACGCCCCCTGCGCTGAGCACGCCCGCTGCTCTCCTGCTCGCCCTCCCTTCGCCCGAGCACCGAGACACGGGTGGAACCTTGCTCGATGGGCCATGCCGGGCTGCCTACCTTGGAGCGGGAAGGGAGTTCGAGAGGAGGGGGAACGGATGAGGTGGCAAGGGGGTCGCCGTAGCTCGAACATCGAGGACCGGCGCGGCATGGGCGTGGGGCGCCCGCTGGTGGTGGGTGGCGGTGCCGCGACACTCGTGGTCGCCCTCTTGATGATGCTGTTCGGCGGCGATCCCGGAACCGTCCTGTCCGGGGGAGGCCCCGCGATGGGGCCCGGCACCGGCGGCGCTGGCAGGCCGGTGGACTCCGCTCAGGCGCAGCTCGAGGACTTTGCCTCCGTCGTGCTCGCGGACACCGAGGACACCTGGCCGGACCTGCTCCTGCCCCTGGGCGTGCGCTACGTCGAGCCACACCTCGTCCTCTTCTCGGACGCGGTGGAGTCCGCCTGTGGCGTCCAGGAGAGCGCGGTGGGGCCCTTCTACTGCCCGCTGGACGAGCGCGTGTACCTGGACCTCGGCTTCTTCCAGGAGCTGGACCAGCGCTTCGAGGCTCCCGGCGACTTCGCGCGCGCCTACGTGGTGGCGCACGAGGTGGGGCACCATGTGCAGAACCTGCTCGGCATCTCCAAACGCGTCCAGGCGATGCGGACCCAGTCCCCCGAGGACGCCAACGCCTTGTCCGTGCTGCAGGAGCTGCAAGCGGACTGCTTCGCCGGCATCTGGGCCCACCACGCGCAGCGTCAGCGCCAGGTGCTCGAGCGGGGAGACGTCGAGGAGGGGCTGACCGCGGCCTCGGCCGTGGGTGACGACACGCTGCAGCGGCGCGCCCGGGGCCGGGTCGTCCCCGAGTCCTTCACCCACGGCTCCTCGGAGCAACGCGCCTTCTGGTTCCGCCGGGGGTTCGAGCAGGGCACCGTCGAGGCGTGCGACACCTTCGGCGAGGACGCGCCCGGCCGGACACGGTGAGACGCGCCCGCGGGGCTCCGCGTCTCAGATGCGCGTGAAGGACCAGCTCACCGCGTGGCCGTCGGCGTAGGGCATGACGCCGTGGAAGGACCGCGGGTCGCCGTCGAACACCAGCGGCAGGAAGTGGCGGTCCCCATCCCAGAGCGGCAGGCTCATGATGTCCTTCACCGGGACCCAGGAGAGCGTCCCCTCCGCGTTGCGCTCGTAGGGCGTGCCCTCGAAGCGGTCGATGCGGAAGACGAAGCCGAGCCAGTCCTCTCCCTTCGGGCCGAAGCCGGGCCAGCTGATGGTGCCTCGCAGCGTCAGCTCCGTGCACTCGATGCCCGCCTCCTCGCGAATCTCCCGGCGCATGCAGGAGACCACGTCCTCGCCGGGCTCCATCTTCCCGCCGAGCCCGTTGTACTTGCCGAGGTGCGCATCGTTCTGACGCGCATTGCGATGGATGAGCAGCACCTTCGTCCCGTCCGGGGACATGACGTAGCCGAGCGTGCCAATGATGGGCGTGTAGCGCATGGAGTGGCTCTTACCGCTCACGGAGCGCGCCGCAAGAAGGTAGCGGGTAGGTGACAGAGGGCCTACTGCCTCCGGCTCCCGGCCGGAGCCCTTCACGAGGTGTGAAGCACCACACGCTTTTTCATCGAACCGAGATTCAAGCAAAACGTCCATTTCCTTTGAGCAAAAATCTTACGGAAAAAATACCGGGTTACGCTGTTTTTACTCGCAGTCGTGTTTCTCATTGTGTAGGGTGTGAGAGTCCAGGCAGAGCAGCTCCGCATTGGACCAGAGGGGGTTTCATCACGCTGCCACCCAGACCGGGCCCGCGCGGACTGACGTCAGTCTGCGGGGCGGTCTCGTGCGCTTGTCTGTTGCACCTACCGTTCCTGATGCTCGAGCCGCATTCCCAGGCGAGCCATCGGAACGGCGGTGACAGGTTTGCGTGCTCACGGGCGAGCAGATACGGGAGTGGTGTGCCCTCCAGCCATGACTCATGCGTCATAGACAAGGAAGGCCTCGAACATGAAGAAATCGTTGCTGTCCGCCGCCGTGGTCGCGATGTCCGTGGGTGCCGCTGGCCAGGCCGCCGCCGCGCCGATGTCCCCCTCCGCCCGCAACGTGGCGCAGTACTTCTCCGCCACCGTGCAGGACGCCTTCACCCTGCTGGGGGACACGGATGATGCCACGCTCGTCTATTACGTGCCGCGTCGCGGTGGCGTGGCCGTGCAGTCGCCGCTGAGCACCTCGCCCATCCCGCGCTTCCAGATCTCCGCCTATTACCCGTCGTTTGGCTTCTTCGCGGGTGAGGAGCTCGTCAATCTGGGTGGCTCGCTCTCCACCACCAGCGACCTGGGCGCGCTCAGCCTGCTTCAGAGCGAGGCGACCGCGAAGGGCATGCGCATCACCCCGGCTCCGGCGACCAAGGCCCAGACCAAGTTCCTGCTGTCTGGCTATGCGCCCCCCAATGGCCGCGTCGAGGTCAAGTGTGAGAAGGAGACCTTCCAGATCACCAACCCGACGACGGGGGAGACCCGGACGATCACCGTCCCGAAGTGCTACACCCACGAGGATCCGACCCAGCCGTACGACCTCGACACGAACGTGATGTACAAGTTCAACAGCCTGCCCGCGCTCAACGGCAGTGTCGTGGCCCAGGACATCTCCTTCCAGGCGACCACGCTGCCCGGCTGGACCAACCAGCTGCGCACGTTCATGGCCACGGGCGCCCAGTGGGACAACGTGCTGTCGGCGAAGATCGACTGGGAGATCAAGACCAGCGAGCTGACCCGCCAGGCGCGCTTCCACGTGAACTGGAAGTCCCTCTTCGAGCAGGCCAGCGCCTTCGCCGCCTTCCACCTCAGCTCGTGCGTGGACATCGAGGTCCGCGCCTTCTTCCAGCGGCTGGTGCAGTGCTCGGCGGAGAACGAGTGCGGCATCCGCATCGAGTACCTGCAGTCCAACGGCACCTGGGGCCCCACGGCGCCCAATGACGCCAACTTCATCAACGTGGTGAACGCCGTGCAGAAGCGGCTCCAGGACGAGCTGTTCAACGAGGTGCGCAAGTACACCACGCCGGTCAATGGCCAGGTGTCCAACCAGACGTCGTCCATCTTCACCCTGCGCGCCAACTACGAGAAGCTCATCCTCGAGAAGAACGAGGTGGTCTACATCCAGTACAACCCGGGCCCGACGGACTTCCAGGCGCCCACCATGCTCAACGTGTCCTGCCTCACGGGCGGCTTCGAGATGGGTCGCGTGAACTGGAACATGAACGATCCGGGCTGCCGCGCGCTGCTGGGCCAGCAGTAACCGAGACGTGAGCCGGGGGGCGGGATTCTCCACGAGGAGGGTCCCCGCCCCTCATTTCCCCTCATCCTCCCGCCCCCACAACTTCCATGCGTCTTCCCTACGTCCTTTCCGCAGCCGTGCTGGGCCTGCTCGCCTTCGTGGCGCCGGCCGCGCACGCCCAGACCGAACCGCCGCTCGACTACGCGCGCACCCTCGAGCAGTCCGGCATGGTGTTCGTGCCGTACGTGGGCATGAACCGGGGTCCCGTCTACTACACGAGCTACGAGCAGGTTCCGAACGGGCCGCCCACCAACGTCAGTGGGATGCGCAAGCTCATCGTCAACCTGATCCCAACGGCCCACCGGCAGAACCTGTACAACGGCTTCATCTCCCAGAATGGCATCACCGACGCGAAGGTGCTGCCTCCGGCCAGTGCGTGCCAGCCGACGGAGGAGATCGCCAACCTGCTCTCCTACATGCCGGCGGGCTACACGCCGAGGATCCTCGCGGGCAACTACCCCATCGCCTGCAGCCTGAGTCTCTTCTTCCTGAGTGACAGCGAGGCGGAAGTGCTGTCCATCATCAACTCGCGCCCGGTCATCACCCTGCGCGCGTCCATCCCGCTGTGCGACCCGGCGAGCCAGAAGCTGAACATCTCCCCCATCAACCAGAGGCTCGTGACGGACGGGGTGCTGCAGAGCACCTCCTCGGGCCTGACGGGGAACAGCTGGGACGTCCTCTTCGAGTCCTCGCGGCTGGCCCAGCTCTCGCCCTCGCTCTTCCTCACCGCGGATCCCCAGGTGGGCTGGGAGGCCTACATCAAGGCGTTCACGCTGGACCTGAATGCCCAGACGGCCACGATGTCCAGCACCACGGCGAGCCAACCCGTCTACATCTGCACGCCGGACCCGCTGGTGCTGAAGTTCGGGTAGGGCGAGACGCGCTTCAACCCCTGTCAACAGGACGCCAGGAGCAGCCATGGCGGGTGCCGTGGCCACTCCGGCGTGGGAGCACGGGTAATGCCGAGGCATGTGTGGATTCTGGGTGGGCTCATGTGGTGGACCGCGTGCCCCGGCGAGGGTGGCGTGGAGCCCGAGCAGAGGAAGAGGGAGCTACAGGCCTGCGTCCTCCAGCGCCTGCCCCCCGCGGAGGCCACGGCCACGGAGTGGAGGGTATCCGGGTACGTGCTGGTGGATGCGTATGTGAAGTGTCAGGAGAAGCCGGAGCAGGCGACGGCCGCGGACTTCCGCGCCGTGGTGCAGGAGATTGCCCGGCTGGAATCGGATTCCTCGTCGGTGCGGATCACCGCCCTCCCAGGAGGCACGCAGTGAAGTGTTTGTTCGTCCTCATCCTGCTCGTGGGCCCGGGAGCCCTCGCCAGCGCGCTGGAGGTGGACGA
The DNA here is from genome assembly GCF_016859125.1 of Archangium violaceum. Classification (NCBI taxonomy): domain Bacteria; kingdom Pseudomonadati; phylum Myxococcota; class Myxococcia; order Myxococcales; family Archangiaceae; genus Archangium; species Archangium violaceum. The sequence goes on from NZ_CP069338.1 coordinate 2,126,758, forward strand.
GTGCGTCGGGTGCCATACCGCCCGGCGCAACGAGCCGAAGTCCCGCTTCGCCAACGGCCTGGGGCACTGGAATGACAGCCAATGCTATGGCTGCCACGCGGAGCTGAACGACGTGGCCGCGCAGAAGCAGAAGGGGAAGACGGACCGGCGCTACTACGCCGTGCCCGTGCGCGAGGAGAAGCTGGCGCAGCTCGCCACCTCCCCGCTGGCGTACATGAATGCCCCGGAGACCGTGGAGCCACCAGAGGGGGCCGTCCCCCGGGTGTCCTGGGAGCGGCTCGCGGCCTTCCTGAAGCGTCCGAGCAACCTCTCCCCTCAGCAGGGAAGCCGGGCACCAAGGATGATGGCCTACCCCGCCCTCCAGCCCAAGGCGTTGAAGGCCGTGGCGGGTCTCCTGGGGGTGCGGCAGCCGGCCCGGGAGAAGGCGCCCGCGAAGCTGACGGTGGAGGAGCGGCGCCAGGCCGACGCGCTGTGGACGGCCCGCTGCTTCAGCTGCCATGGAGGCCCGAAGCCGGTGTCGGGCCGGAGTGGTGTGTCGCTGGGGCTCTACACCGCCGAGTGGCTGCGGGACTACGCGGCCGGGAAGGTCCGTGCGCCTCGCGAGGCGCGCACCATGCCCGTGGTGCCCCTCTCCACCGGAGAGGCGAAGCTCCTGTACCGGCTCTTCGGAGAGATGAGGGCCGAGGCGGAACGGGAGCTGGATGCGCGAGTCTCCCGACTGAAGTTGGAGGAGATGGCCGTCCCCACGGAGCTGCCGCCCGCGTTGCTGGGCTATCTCTGGGGGCCGTTCTTCCGGGACGCAACCTGCGTCCATTGTCACGCGACCAGCCCGCGTGCCGCGAGTGCCTTCACCGCGGACGCGGAGGGCCTGAAGGCCTACCTGCGCCGCGAATCCGGCGAGGAATTCTGGCGCCGGTTGGAGACCCGCGCGCTGGAGGCCGAGCACGGGCTCGTCGCCGCGCGACCTGGCATGCCCATGGCCGGAGTGGAGCTCCCCCTGGAGCTCCGGCGCGTCATCGCACGCTGGGTGTTGGATGGATGCAAGGACCCCGAGGGGCAAACCTGGTGCCGTCACTGACGGCCATTTCGTCGAGGCTGTGCATGTCTGGTAGGCAATCCCTCCGAGCACGGAGAATGTGTCTGACGTTGGCGGTGCTGCTCGGCGTGGGGCTCGTGACGGGTTGTGGGTGGGCACCCGGCGTGGAGGAGTCCATGCCGGGGCGGGTGCGCTCTCCCCTCGGGGGCCGGCCCGCCGCCGCGAGGCTGGCGCTGGGGCAGTACCACTCGGTGGGCGTGCACTCGGATGGGACGGTGTGGGCCTGGGGGTACAACCGTCAGGGCCAGCTCGGAAACGGGACGCTCACCGACAGCCCCACGCCGGTGCAGGTGACGTACCTGGGTGGAGTGGTGTCCGTGGCCTCCGGAGACTACCACTCCCTGGGGCTGCGCTCGGACGGCACGGTGTGGGCCTGGGGTGACAACTACAGCGGCCAGCTCGGCAATGGGACGAACACCGCCAGCCCCGTGCCGGTGCGGGTGAAGAACCTGAGCGGAGTGGTCTCGCTCGGCTCCGGGTTCTCCCATGCCCTGGCGCTGCGCTCGGACGGCACGGTGTGGGCCTGGGGCGACAACCGCTACAGCCAGCTCGGGAACGTGGGGGCGACCAGTAGCAACCTGCCCGTGCAGGTGCCGGGCCTGAGCGGTGTCATCGCCGTGGTGGCCGGCGGCTACTACTCGCTGGCGCTGCGCTCGGATGGCACGGTGTGGGGCTGGGGCGACAACCGCTTCGGCCAGCTCGGGGATGGCACGACGGCCACGAGGAAGGTGCCGGTGCGGGTGTCGGACCTGAGCGGGGTGGTGACCCTCTCCGCCGGCTCCTCCCATACCGTGGCGCTGCGCTCGGATGGCACGGTATGGGCCTGGGGCCTCAATACGTATGGCCAGCTCGGGGATGGGACGAACACCAACCGGCTCCAGCCCGTGCAGGTGGGCCTGAGCGACGTGATGACGCTGGTCGCCGGCAACTACCACTCGCTGGCGGTGCGCTCCGACGGCGCGGTGTGGGCCTGGGGTGACAATCGCTACCGCCAGCTCGGCAATGGGACGACCACCAGCAGCCGCGTGCCCGTTCAGTCCGGCTTGAGCGGAGGCGTCACCCTGGTGGCGGGGTACAAGCACTCGCTCGTGCTGCGCTCGGATGGCACCGTGTGGTCCTGGGGTGACAATGTCTTCGGCCAGCTCGGGGATGGCACGTTCAACCCCCGGAGCTCCGCGGTGAAGGTGTCGTTCCTGTCGTTGGGCAGGGCGGATGTGACGTCCGGCCAGCTCCACTCCGTGGTGCTGGACTCGAACGGCTCGGTGTGGGTCTGGGGTGACAACTACAACGGGCAGCTCGGCAATGGGACGGGCCTCGACAGTCTCGTCGCGGCCCCCCTGAACCTGGGTGGGGGCGTGGCCGTCTCGGCCGGGTTCAAATACACCGTGGTGCTCAAGGCCGACACCACGGTGTGGAGTTGGGGCGTCAACGAGTACGGGCAGCTCGGGGATGGGACCTTCACGGACAGGCCCCGGCCCGTGCAGGTGGTGGGGCTCTCCGGTGTCTCCGCGGTGGCGGCTGGCAACTACCACGCGCTGGCCTTGCGCTCGAACGGCACGGTGTGGGCCTGGGGCTTCAACCGCTACGGCCAGCTCGGAGATGGAACGACCACGGACAGGACCCAGCCCGTGCAGGTGGTGGGGCTGTCCGGAATCGTGGCCGTGGCGGCCGGAGACAGCCATTCCCTGGCCCTGCGCTCGGACGGCACGGTGTGGGCCTGGGGGTACAACTTCGACGGCCAGATTGGCAGTGGCTCGTACGCCTGGCACATCCAGCCCGTGCAGGTGGCGGGGCTCTCCGACGTGGTGTCCGTGGCCGCTGGCGGCTACCACTCGCTGGCGCTGCGCTCGGACGGCACGGTGTGGACCTGGGGCTACAACGGCTCGGGCCAGCTCGGGGATGGGACGACGGCGCTCAACAGCCCCTCGCCGGTGCAGGTGGCGGGTCTGAGCGGCGTGGTGTCCGTGGCCGCCGGCAACTACCACTCGCTGGCGCTGCACTCGAACGGCACGGTGCGCGCCTGGGGCTTCAACTTCGACGGCCAGCTCGGGGATGGAACGCTCATCAATCGCAACACACCAGTCCAGGTGACGGGCCTGAGCGGCGTGGTGTCCGTGGTCGCCGGGGACTACCACACCCTGGCGCTGCGCTCGGACGGCTCGGCCTGGGCCTGGGGCTACAACGGCGAAGGCCAGCTCGGGGACGGGACGCGCGACGACACCCTCGTGCCCGTCCGCGTCCTGGGCATCTGAGAGGAGATGGAAGTGAAGACCCAGACATTGTCCAGGTTGGGCTCGTACGTGCTCCTGCTCGCCGCCCTCGCGCTGCTCCCATGGGCCGGCGAGGCGATGGCTCAATCCTTCAGCGAAAGGCACGTCATCATCGTCATCGACCGCAGTGGCTCCATGCAGATGGTGCGGAGCAATGGGCAGACCCGGTTCACCGAGGCCATCAAGCGCGCCAGGTCCTACGTCAACCTGTCCTCGCCGCTGCCCCGCTCCTTCGCCGTCTGGACGTTCGAGGAGTCCTCCTACATCAAGGAGCAGGGTTTCGCGGATGCCGCGACCACGCTCGCGACCCTGAACCGACTGAGCGTCGGGAATGGGGTGACGCCCCTCGCCCTCGCGGTCTGTGACGCCGTGGACGAGCTCCTGCAATACAATCCAGGTGTCACGGCGGAGAAGGTGGTCCGTCTGGTCTCCGATGGCGAGGAGAACAGCACCCCCCCCAGCTCCCCGTGCTACGGCCCCGACAGCGCCACGCCCTATCCAGACCTCACGATGGATTCCTGGCAGTGGAAGGTCCGCAACATGCTCAAGACGGGAGATCCGTTGAGGGATGACCCGGGGCCCTACAAGCTCGTGTTCGACGTCGATGTCTTGTATAATTACATCAGCTTCGCCAGCACCGGGAGCCCGGTCCGCGAAGTCTCCTCCACCGGGAGGAGCGCGGTGCCCGTCCAGCCCAGGTTGACCTCCGCCTATCTTGCCTTTCTCCAGGGCGTGTCCACGGCCTCGGGGGGCACATTCACCGCGATTGGCGATTCGAGCCCCGTACCGGTCTTTGGAGACACCAACCAGGATTACTGTGTCAACGAAACGGACTACAACCTGGTGCTCGGCTACTACGGCCAAGCGGTTCCTCCCGCGCCCGCGGCGGCGGATGTGAACCATGACAGGGTGGTCGATTACTATGACTACACCATCGTCGTGAACAATTACGGCTCGGGTTGTGGCGCGAGCTCCGCGGTGAGCAGGTAGAACGCAGTCAACGCAGGAAAGCGAAAGGAATGAAGATGATGAAGGGTACGATCCAATTGTTGGCGGTCGCCGTTTTCACCCTGGTCATGCAGGCGGGCGAGGCTCTGGCCCAGCCCCCTCCGGTCCCCACCGAGCAGCACAGCATCATCGTCGTGGATCGCAGTGGCTCCATGACGGTCACGCGCTCCGATGGCCAGACCCGCTTCCAGGCGGCCATCCAGAATGCCAAGGACTATGTGAACCTGCCGCTCGCCATCCCCCATTTCTTCTCCGTCTGGTCCTTCGAGGGCACCAGCTACATCAAGGAGCAGGGGTTCGCGAGCGCCACGACCACGATCGCCACCCTGAACAGGCTGACTGTGGGCACTGGCGTCACGCCCCTGGCCTATACGGTCTGCGACGCCATCGACGCGCTCTTCACCTTCAAGCCGGAGCTCGGCAACAAGGCGCGGAAGGTGGTGAAGCTGGTTTCCGACGGTGAGGAGAACAGCACGCCGGCCGGCACCCAGTGCCACGGCCCCTCGAGCACGCTGAACACCCCGCCCTACACGGCGGGCTCCTGGGAGTGGAAGGTCTACAACAAGTTCGCGACCCTCAATCCCAATACGCCTCCTCCCGCGGGTGCCTTCTTCCCGGCGGTGCTCAACGTGACCGTGCTGGGCGGCTACATCAGCCTCCGGAGCGCCTCGTCCTCCGCGCTCGAGTACTCCCCGGAGGGCCATGCCATGGCGCCGCGCTCCATGTCGAAGCTGGCGGACTTCTACTCGTTCCTCCAGACGCTCGCGCAGGACTCCGGTGGTACCTTCACCCAGATCGAGGACGCGAAGCCCGCTCCGGTCTTCGGTGATACCAACGGCGACTTCTGCGTGGACGGCACGGACTACAACGAGGTCATGGCGAACTTCACCTTCACCGTTCCGCCCGGCAATCCCGCGGCGGACTTCAACAACGACAAGGTCGTCGACTACTACGACTACGTGATCGTCGTGAACAACCAGGGCGCGGGCGCCGGCTGCGGCTCGAGCTCGCTCCTCATCAACAAGTAGTCAACCCGGAGAAGTATCTGGCGGAAGGAAGGACGGAAGCCCTCGCGTCCTTCCTTTCGTCGTTTCAGAATGATTCGAGCCACATGCGGTGGCGTGCTCGCCCAGGGGTAGGAGATGCAACTTCGCCGCGAAGCCCTCACGATGCTCGTGCTCGCAGCCCTCTCGGCCTGCGACAATCCCCTCCCGCAGCGTGACATCTCCGAGGCGCCCCCTCACGTCCACATCACTTCCCTGGAGCCGCAGCGGGGTGTGCCCACCCTCCTCTGGAGCCAATCCCGGGAGTCGAGCCCGGAAGCACATTCCACTCCCGAGGCCGCCGCGTCCTGGTACCTGGAGCGGCTCGCGCCGCTCTACCACCTGGGAGAAGCCACACTCCGCACGGCCGCCATCCACCAGGTGCACGATACGGGCCGCGGCGGCATCCTCGTCTCCTTCCGCCAGCGCGTCGAGGGTATCGAGGTCCTCGATAGCAAGCTCGAGGTGCTGCTGACGCGTGACCTCCAGCTGGTCGCCGTGGGCGGCAACCTCCAGGAAGCAGACAGGCCCCGACCATACGCCTTCCGGCTCTCCCATGGGGAGGCCGTGGCGCACGCGCTCGGCGAGCTGTCGCGTGTCGCGGGCGCATCCGCGGACCTGCGTGAGTTGGAGCCGATGCCAGGAGGATTCCGCGCCTTCGCGCTGGCTCCTGGCAGGGCCTTCGACGGCGCCCGGATGACGCTCGTCGCACCCGCCCGGACGAAGCGGGTCCTCTTCCCGAGGAATGGCCAGCTCGTCCCCGCGTACTACGTCGAGACCAACCTCGGGACGGATGCGAGCAACAGCTCCAACGCGGAGGCTTTCGTCGTCTCCGCGGAGGATGGCGCCGTGCTGCGGCGCCAGGAGCTGACCCACGCGGATTCCTTCGAGTACCGGGTCTGGGCGGAGGCGGACGGGGCTGGAACCCCCCTCGATGGACCGCAGGCCGACTACACACCACATCCCTCGGGTACTCCGGATGGGACCGGACCCGCCTTCATTCCCCCGCGATGGGTGTCGATGGAGGGCTTCAACGGAAGGGGAGATGTCTGGCTTCCCCCCGGTGCGACCGAGAGCCGTGGCAACAACGTCGATGCCTATGCGGACCTCTCCGCTCCCGATGGCTTCACGCCCGGGTCCGACTTCCGCGCGGCGACCGTCCCGGGGAGCAGGCGCTTCGACCATGTCTATGACACGAGCCTCGGACCCCTGGCCCATGCCGAGCAGACCCAGGCCGCCGTCACCCAGCTCTTCTACACGACCAACTGGCTCCACGATGACTTCTACGTCTCTGGCTTCGACGAGGCCGCTGGGAATGCCCAGGCCAGCAACTTCGGCCGGGGCGGCCTGGAAGGAGATCCGCTGCTCGCCGAGGCCCAGGGCCATGAAGGCTCCAACAACGCCTTCATGAGCGTGCCCGCGGATGGTGAGTCACCGCGCATGCAGGTCTTCATCTGGCTGGGTCCGGAGGAGCACTTCGTGGAGGTCTCCGGCCAGCGCTACCCGACAGGCATGGCCTTCTTCGGCTCGCAGCACTTCCAGGTCACCCAACCCCTGGTGCTCGTGAACGATGGAGTCGCCGCTCCGAGCACTCATGATGGATGTGAGGCCATGGGCGGCGGGCTGGGTGGAACCGTGGTCATGATCGAGCGTGGGACGTGCCCCATGGCGCTCAAGGCCCGGAACGCCGAGCAGGCGGGCGCCTCGGGAGTCATCATCCTCAACAACGTACCGGGCGCCCCACCGCCCCGGATGACGAATGACGACGCGTCGATCGTCGTGAAGATCCCCGTGCTCTCGGTGACGTACGAGGATGGCGAGCGTCTCGTCCAGCTCGCCGGGCAGCAGGACTCCCTCACCGCGATCCTGTGGCGGGGTTCCATCGATCGTGACGGCTCCCTCGACAACACGCTCGTGGCCCACGAGTGGGGACATTACCTGCACCTGCGCCTGATGAGCCCGTGCACCACGACCCAGTGCCTCGCCATGAGCGAGGGCTGGGCGGACTTCATCGCCCTGCACATGCTGCTCCGTGAAGGTGATTCGCTCGAGGGGAGCTACGCCCTCGCCCCCTATGCGGGCGTCGCGCTCGGCAACAACAGCGCCTACTTCGGCATCCGCCGGGCCCCCTATTCCGTCAACAAGGGCATCAACGACTTGAGCCTCCGGCACATCTCCGAGGGCGAGCCCCTGCCCACCCATCACCCCATGGCCAGCCGGAAGCCCGGGAACTCGGAGATCCACAACGCGGGGGAGATCTTCGCGAGTCTGTTGTTCGAGGGGTACGTCGCCCTGCTCCGGGAGACGCGGCTTCCCACACCCCGGTACAGCTTCCAGACGGCCAGGCGCCGCATGGCCGACTACATCGTCGCCGCGATGAAGCTCGCGCCTCCCAACGCGACCTATACCGAGCAACTCCAGGCGCTCCTGGCGGTCGCGGCGGCCCAGGATCTGACGGACCACGCGCTCCTCGCCGAGGCCTATGCCCGCCGGGGGGCGGGGCCGAACGCCATCGCCCCACCGCGAAACTCGGTGGACCTGACCGGAGTCGTCGAGGACTTCTCCGTGAGCAGCCCCGGTTCCGGCTATCCGGTGGCGCAAGCGGGTCCGGACCAGACCGTCCCGGGTGGCCGACGCGTGCACCTGGATGCCTCCGGAAGCCAGGCGCCGAAGGGTGGCGCCCTGACATTCCAATGGCACCAGGTATCGGGCCCCCCCGTGGTGCTCGAGGAGGGTGGGAAGAGCGCCGCGACGTTCACCGCGCCCGTGGTGCCCGTGGACACGGTGCTGGCCTTCCGCGTCACCGTGGGGCAGGACAACCGTGCGACCGTCGATACGGTGGAGGTCCGCGTGCTCGCCGGGGATTCAGGCCCCGTGGATGGCGGCGTGGACGCGGGCAGTGATGCGGGCGTCGATGCTGGCACTCCGGATGATGATGCCGGCACTCCGGATGACGACGCGGGCACCGATGCAGGGGTCGAGCCACCTCCGCCGTCCGATGGAGGTACGGAGCCGGATGCTGGCACCGAGAACCCGGGCACCTCCGATCCCGGCTGCGGCTGCGGGGCGGGCTCCGGTGCACCACACTCCACGTTCCTCTTCGCGCTCCTGGCGATCCTCGGGTTGCATCGAAGCCAGCGAAGACATTCCGCCCGGGGCCCGGCGGGCGCTCGCGCTCCCGGGACCCGAGTCGAGTGATTCCCCCCCACAACCAGGAGGACACATGAAGACGAACCCCCCCAAGCTCCAGCTGCTCGCAGCCGTCGCTTTCAGCCTGCTCATCTCATTCAACGAGGCCGCGGCCCAACCGCCCACCGAGCGGCACACCCTCATCCTCATCTCGAATGGCGAGTCCATGTCGACGGTGGGTGCCGACGGCATCACACGCCTTGAAAGAGCGATCCAACAGGCGAGGAACCTCGTGAATCTCCCGTTGTCCATCCCCCAGTACTTCGCCGTCTGGACGTTCGAGGGCTCCTCCTACATCGAGTGGCAAGGCTTTTCGAGCGCCACCACCACACACCTCACGCTGAACTCCCTTCAGGTCGGCTCCGGCACCTCCCATCCTCTCGCCTACGCACTCTGTGAGGCCGCGGACAGGCTCCTCGCATACAGGCAGGGGACGGTCACCGCGCAAAAGATGGTGTACCTGCTCACCGATGGCGAGGAGAACAGCACCCCGGTGGGGACCCAGTGCTACGGCCCCAGCAGCGCATTGGATGCCCCGAATTTCACTCCAGGCTCCTGGGAGTGGAAGGTGCGCAACAAGTTCGCGACGGGCAACCCCAACACACCGCCCGCGAGTTACAGCTACCCGCTCGTGAACTTGTCGAATGCCTGGAGCGGGTACATCCAGTGAGTGCTCAGTCCCGGTAGCCCCGGGCTTGAAGGTTGAACAGGTGCGCGTAGCGCCCGTTGCGCGCCATCAGCTCCGTGTGGCTGCCCAGCTCCTCCACCTCGCCGTTGTGCAGCACGGCGATCCGGTCCGCCATCCGCACCGTCGAGAAGCGGTGTGAAATCACCAGGGCGATCCGGTCCGCCGCCAGCTCCTGGAACCGCTCGAACAGCACGTGCTCCGACTCCGCGTCGATGCTCGCCGTCGGCTCATCCAGGATGAGCACCTCCGCGTCCTCCCGCATGAAGGCCCTCGCCACCCCGAGCTTCTGCCACTGTCCTCCGCTCAGCTCGTGCCCCTTCTCGAACCAGCCTCCCAACATCGTGTCGTACTGCTTCGGCAGCGTCGCGATCACCCCGCTCGCCCCGCCCTGCTCCGCCGCTCGGACGATCCGGTTCCGGTCCTCCAGCGCCGGCACGTGCCCCAGTCCGATGTTCTCCGCCACGTTGAACTGGTAGCGCACGAAGTCCTGGAACACCGCCCCGAACCGCGAGCGCAGATCCTCCGGATCCATGTCCTTCAGGTTCACGCCCCCGTAGAGGATTTCTCCCTCCGTCGGCTCGTACAGCCGCAGGAGCAGCTTCACCAGCGTGCTCTTCCCCGCCCCGTTCTCCCCCACCAGCGCCAGTTTCTCCCCCGGCTCCAGCCGCAGCGACAGGTTGCGCAGCGCCCACGCCTCCTTCCCCGGATAGCGGAACGACACGTTGCGCAGCTCGATGGCGTTGCCCCTCCCCCTCGAAGCCGTCAGCGCCGGCACCACCCTGGGCGCCTCCTGGCCCGTGGGTATCTCCAGGTACGCGAAGAGGTTGCTCATGAAGAGCGCGCCCTCGTACATGCTGCCCACGCTCGAGAGGCTCCCCTGGAACGCCGCCTGCCCCTGCCGGAACACCCCCAGGTACAGCACCATGTCGCCCACCGTGATGGAGCCCCGCGCCGCTCGGTCCGCCACGAACGCGTAGCACCCGTAGAACGCCCCCAGCGACAGCAGCCCCAGCCCCAGCCCCCACCCCATCCGCTTCATCGCCAGCGCCCGGTCCTCCTGGAAGAACTTCTGGAACAGCGTCCGGTAACGCCCCAACACCAGCGGGCCCAGCCCGAACACCTTCACCTCCTTCACGTGGTTGTCCCGCGTGAGGATCCACTCCAGGTAGTTCAGCTTGCGGCCCTCGGGTGCCCGCCACGAGTGCAACCGGAATCCCTCCCCCGCCAGCCGCGCCTCCGCGATGAACGCCGGGATGCTCGCCGCCACCAGCACCACCACGCTCCACGGAGAGAGCGATACCAGCAGCACCGCGTACGTCGACAACGTCACCAGGTTGCGCACGATGGTGAACGCGTCCATCACCAGCCCCAGGGGCCGGCTGTTCGCCTCGCGCCGCGCGTTCTGCATCTTGTCGTACGTGTCCGAGTCCTCGAAGTGCCTCAGCTCCAGCTGTAGCGCCTTCTCGAGGATGCGCTCGTTGAGCAGGTTGCCCAGGTTGGCCCGTACCAGCTCACGCGTCAGCGACAGCGCCCGGTCCACCATCGCCGAGCCCACCATCAACCCGAACTCCAGCACCACCAGTCGCAGCACCTGCGTCCGCACGGCGTCGCTCCCGTCCTTCGCCGCCGCCACCACCCCGTCCACGATGAGCTTGCCCACCCAGGCGATCGCCGCCGGCAGCACCGCCGCCACCAGGGTGAGCACCGCCAGCATCACCGCGCCTCGGGGACTCGATGCCCAGAAGAGGCGGAAGGTGCCCGGCAGCTGCCGGAAGAGGCTGCCCGTGTTCTTCAGCCGGACTTTGAGGGGTTGGGGAGGACGAGGGGCGGAATACGGAGGAGACACGCCCTCTGTCTAACCCAGCCCTCCCACGCGTGCCGCATCTCGCGCGGCCGGGTGCCCCCCTTCCGGCCTCCGAGGCTATGATGGCCCGACTTCCCTCTCCTGGAGACTCCTCGATGAAGCGCTTCGTCATCGTCTTCGACAATGAGCCGGCGGAATCGGCTCCCTGGATGGCCAGCGCCTGCTCGGCCGCCGGGCTGACCTTCGTGGACAACGACGCCATCACCGATGTGATCTCCGAGAACAAGGACGCCCAGAAGCTCATGCTCCAGGGCGGCCTGCCTCCCGGCGAGAACCCCCAGCTCGCCCCCTTCTACAAGGCCGCGCTCGACAAGGTCGCCGCGGACAAGCAGCGCGTGGGCCTCTACAGCGCCAGCTGGCTGCTCTACCTGGGCCAGGCCGATGGCTGCGTGCTCGACTTCGCCGGCCTCGAGGAGCAGCGCAAGAAGGGCCTCGCCTCCGGCGTCCCCCAGAAGACCGCCGACGAGTACGTCGCGAAGTACTCCGCCCAGCTGCAGGAGCGCGCTCGCAAGGTGCTCCCCGCCGACCGCATCCTCGTGCTCCCCGCCCACGAGAAGGACGCGAAGAAGGCGGAGCTCGCCGCCGCGTTCATCAAGAAGCTCGGGTAGAGTCAGACGCGCCACGACGTCGTTGCCCTCTGGAGCAAAGCGCGGGAGATTGCCCGCTGGCCCTCGCTCGAGGGACTCAGGAGGAACACACGGTGGAGCGTCGAAGACTGGGGCGGTCGGAGATCGAAATCTCCGCCATCGGTTTGGGGTGCTGGCAGTTCTCCGAGGGGTTCGGTCTTGCGGGTGGCTTCTGGGAGGCATTGCCCTCCGAAACGGTCCAGGAGATCGTCGATGCGTCCTTGCATGGCGGCATCAACTGGTTCGACACCGCCGAGGCCTACGGCAATGGCCGCTCGGAGAAGGCGCTCGCCGCGGCCCTCACGCGCCTGGGCAGGAAGCCCGGTGACGTCGTCGTCGCGACCAAGTGGTTTCCCTATCCCTTTCGCGGCGCCTCCAGCATCCGTAACACCATCGACGAGCGGCTCGCGTGCTTGAGCCCCTTCCCCGTCGACCTGCATCAAATCCACCAGCCCTTCGCGTTCACCACGATCGCCGCCCAGGCCAACGCCATGGCGGACCTGGTCCAGGCCGGGAAGATCCGAACGGTGGGCGTCAGCAACTTCTCCGAGAAGCGCATGCGCGCGGCCCACGCGGCGCTCGCGGCCCGGGGCATCCCGCTCGTCTCCAATCAGATGCAGTACAGCCTGCTCGACCGGCGCATCGAGTCCAATGGCGTGCTCGCCGCCGCCAAGGAGCTCGGTATCACGATCATCGCGTACTCGCCGCTCGCGCAGGGTCTGCTCTCGGGCAAGTTCCACGATGACCCGACGCTCATCCAGAAGAGCGTGGGCCCGCGCAAGTACCTGCCCAACTTCCGCGCCAAGGGCCTCGCGCGCAGCCGCCCGCTCATCGACGAGCTCCGGAAGATCGCCGCCGCCCATGGGGCCACCGCCTCCCAGGTCGCCCTCAACTGGCTGACCCACTTCCACGGGGACACGGTGGTCGCCATCCCCGGCGCGACGAAGCGGCGCCACGCCGAGGAGAACGTCGGCTCGATGGGCTTCAAGCTCTCTCAAGAGGAGCTGAACCGCATCGACGAGCTGTCACGCCCGTTCCGCTAGAAGAGCCTCCAACCCACCTCGAGCCAGGCCATGGGCGCCTGGTAGCCGAGGCGGTAGTGGTCGCGCCACTCGTAGGCGCCGCCCAGGGACACACGCACCCGGGACACGTCCAGGGCCAGCCCGAGGCCGGCCCTCGCTCCGCCGCCCCCGGAGTCCATCGTGTAGAGCAGAGGGCCGCCCGTCGCATAGACCTGCAGGCCGTAGCGCGGATTGGGCTCGACGAGCGGATAGGCCAGCCGCACGTCCGCCATCAGCAGGAAGACGGGCGTGGAGGTGCCCACGGAGGAAGAGAGCGCCGTGAGGCCCACGCCTCCCCGCAACCCGTGGATGAGGTGCACCGTGCCCTGGGCGCTCACCCCCAACAGCGGCAGGGGGAGCGCTCTCTGGAAATCGGCTTCGCTGTGAATACCGGCGTACAGCTGGAACGCGCCGAAGAGCGGGGGCTCCGCGGCGGGCTCACTGTCGACGGGAGGAGGCGCCTCCGCGGCCGGCGGGGGCGTGGCCTCCGCCAGCGCGGCCTGCTTCGCCGCGGCCTCGGCGGCGGCAGCGGCGGCGGCGGCCTTCTCGGCCTCGAGCCGCTCGCGCTCCGGGCAGTCGATCCGCAGCATCTCGAAGAGGCCGTCCTGCTCCTCGGTGGGATTGCTCAGCGGTAGACTGGCGAGGGGCTCCAGCTTCAACGCACGGCAGTGGGCGGCTTCCGCTTCCGGGAGCTTCTCGAGGCGCTGGTACAGGACGCCCCGCATCAGCTCGACCCACAGCTGCTCCTCGGTTCCGAGGTTCTCGGTGCACTCGGGCGTGGAGAGCTCGGTGAGGGCGGCATCGTACTTCTGGGTGGACGAGAGACGGGCCACCTTGCGGATGCAGGCGTTCTTCGTCTTCTCGGGCAGGGTGACACGCATCGCCGGCGCGGCGAGGGTCGGAAGCGGGAGGATGGGGACCAGGGTCAGAACAGCCGACAACAAGCGCTTCATGGTGATGGTACTCGTGGCAAGGCGCCCCCCAGGGCGATTGAAACCCGCCGACACCATACACCCAGGAGCCCCCGCCGCGGCATGGGGCTCGTGGGTGGAGCGTCCTCAGGCGCCGATGAGGCCCTGCTGGAATTCCTGGAGGTTGCCGATCAGATCGGCGGCTCCCTTGATGACCTTGGCCGTCCCGAGCACGATCTGCAACGGGCCTGTAATACTGTTCAGGCCCGGCACCACGCCGGCGATGTCCAGGCCCAGCTGGCCCGCCGTCAGCGCGATGTTGAGCGGATCCTTCGGATCCTTGTGCAGCTCGTCCCACAGGTCCTTCGCGCTGCCAATGGCGCTGCCCGCGCTCACGATGTTGCCCAGCAGGGGCACCGACTTGAGGCCCGCCCTCGCCGCGAACTTCGTGGCCTCCCGGGTGATCTTCTCCTTGAGCTCATCCGGCAGCGCATCCACGAACCGGCCGAACATCCGCGTGAGGTTCTCGATGCCCTGACTGCCGAAGGGCAGCTCCTGGCCCGCCACCTCGAAGTGGTCCCCCTGCGTGAGCAGCGCCCCACCCGCCTGGGCGATCTCGTTCAGCGCCCCGCCCACGTCGCCGTGCGCCAGCTTCTCGGCCGCCTCGAAGAGGTTCGTCACCGCGCCCGAGTCCACCATCGCCGCGTTCAGCTCGCTGTCGGCGAACAGCTCGCCGAGGCTGCCCGGAATCTTCGACAGCGAGTCGAGGAACGCCTTGGCGGCCTCGGGAGCCGTCTCGGCGATCGCCTTGCCCGTGGTGGCGACGCCCGCCACGAAGCCACTGAGATCTCCTCGCTGCAGGGCCCCGAAGGCATCGCCCAGCGCCTTGCCCACATCGTCGTTGCCGAGCAGGCTCGCCGCCGCGACCAGGGTGTCCCTGGCCCAGTCCGGCACGTGCAGCTTGTCCGCCAGGGCACCGACCATCCGGCCTCGGAGATCCGGCGGCACGTCCGCCAGCGCCTTGCCGAGCGACTGGAGGGCCTCACCCGGCTGGCCGCTCGCCAGCTGCTGGCCGGCCTGCATCACGTCGAAGATGGCGCCGCCCAGCGACGCGATGTCCTTGCCGTCCTGGATGCCGAACGGGGCGAGTTTCTCCATCAGGCCCGCGTTCTTCGCCAACGCGTTGCCGGCCGCCGTGGCCAGCTTCTCGTTGGTCAGCAGCTCCTTGGTGCCCTCCACCAGGTCGCCCGACATCATCTTGTCGAAGGACGCGTGCAGGTCCTGGTTGGTGACGAGCTCGTGGACGAAGTCCTTGTCCGTGAGCAGCGACCGGGCCACGCCCGCGAAGCCCTGGTCCGAGAGCTTGCCGGCCGTCGTGGTGATGGCCTTCTCGATGATGGACGGCGGCATCTTGCCCGCCGCGTCCTTGAGGCTCTTGAGCGCGACCTGGAAGTCACCCTGGCCCAGCGCCTGGCCGGCCTCGAGCAGGTCCGGCAGCGCACGGCCCGCCTGGATGAGCTCGGACGGGGTGATGCCCAGGCTGGTGATGTTGTTGCGCAGGCCCTCGGGCAGCTTGCTGACGAGCCGCTCGCCAATCTTGTTCAGCAGGTCCGGCGACGCATCCGCCGCCTTGCCCAGCGCGGTGATGCCGTCATCGAACTTGCCCTCGGAGAACGCCTTCACCGCATCGAACAGGTGCGGCGCGGCAGCGCCCGCCTGGAGCAGATCCTTCGAATCCAGGCCCGCCTTCGACAGCATCTCCTGGACGCGCGGGTCCTCACTGAGCGCCGTGAGCGCCGTGTCGCGCGCCGCGTCGTTGCCCAACAGTCCGCGCAGGCCCTCCAGGCGTGTGGACTCGTTGAAGAGCTTGCCCACCTGCTCATGCAGCTCGCCATTGGTGACGACCTGCTCGAGGAACGCCTCGTTGGTCAGCAGCGTCTTCGCCACGCCGAACTGGCTGGGGAGCTGCTGCGCCAGGCCCTTCAGCGCCTGCGTCGTGAGGTCCGGCGCGGCAATTGCCGCGTCCTTCAGGCTGTCGAGGGCCTTGCCCCACTCGCCCTTGCTCGCCGCGTCCGCCGCCTCGTACAGGTGCGGCAGCGCCGGTCCCGCAGTGCGGATCTGCTCCGGCGTGATGCCCAGCTTCGCGAACTGGTCCTTCACGCTCTGGGGCAGGAGCTTCTCGACCTTCTCGCCCAGCTTCACCGCCAGACCCGGCGCGGCCTCCACCGCCGCCTGGATGTCCGCCAGACCGCCCTTCACGTCACCCGCGCGAATCTTCTCCGCGGCATCCAGCAGCTTCGGCGCGGCCGCTCCCAGCTCCACCAGGTCCTTCGGCTCCAGGCCGACCTTCTTGAGTGCATCCTTGATGCCCGGGTCATTGCCGAGCGCCGTGAGCGCCGCGTCTCGAACCTTGTCGTTGCCCAACAGCCCACGCAGGCCCTCCAGGCGCGTGGACTCGTTGAAGAGCTTGCCCACCTGCCCGTGCAGGTCCCGGTTGGAGACGACCTGCTTGAGGAAGGCCTCGTTGGTCAGCAGCGTCTTCACCGCGCCGAACTGGCTGGGAAGCTGCTGCCCCAGGCGCTTCATCACCTGCGCCGAGAGGTCCGGCGCGGAGATCGCCGCCTCCTTCAGCCCCTCGAAGGCCTTGCCCCACTCGCCCTTGCTCGCCGCGTCCGCCGCCTCGTACAGGTGCGGCAGCGCCGGTCCCGCCATGCGGATCTGCTCCGGCGTGATGCCCAGCTTCGCGAACTGGTCCTTCACGCTCTGGGGCAGGAGCTTCTCGAGCTTCTCGCCCAGATTCGCCGCCAGACCCGGCGCGGCCTCCACCGCCGCCTGGATGTCCGCCAGACCGCCCTTCACATCACCCGCGCGAATCTTCTCCGCGGCGTCCAGCAGCTTCGGCGCGGCCGCCCCCAACCCCACCAGGTCCTGAGGCTCCAGGCCGACCTTCGCCAGCTGCGCCTTGATGGTCTTGTCGTTCGCCAGCGCGCCCAGCACCGCGTCGCGCGCACTGTCGTTGCCGAGCAGCTCGCGCAGGGCCCCCGTATCCGCCGGGTTCGTGATCAGCTTGCCAATCGAGGCATGCAGCGCGTTGTTGGTGACCAGCTCCTTGGCCACCTTCTCATCCGTCAGCAGCGACTTCGCCGGCCCCTCGGGCAGGTTCTGGGCCAGACCCCGGATGGCCTTCTGCGCCACTTCGGGCGAGGCCAGCGCCGCGTTACGCAGGTGCTCCAGCGCCTGCTCCGGGTGCCCTCCCTTCACCGACTCGGCGGCCTTCTTCAGGTGCGGCTCCGCAGCCTGCCCCGCCTTCTTGAGGTCGTCCTCCGTCAGGCCGATCTTCGCCAGCGAGCCCCCATCCGGAGCACCCGTGGGCTGCGCCGCCGCGGGCGCCGTGGTGGACCCCAGCCGCTGCGCCTGCTGGCCGCGCTGCGCCGACGTGGTCTGCCTGCCGCTGTCGAAACCATCCCCCGTCCGCCGAGAAGTCGCCTCGTTGCGCCTCGCGGCGCCCTGGCCTCCGTTCCCGGTCGTCCCCGGCTGGTTCTTCGTCGTGTTGGCGGGCTTCGGCTCCGGCGGCTTCGGCTTGTTGTGGGACTTCGGACCACCGGTTCTGTCGATCGCCATGATGGAATCTCGCGAAGGCCCCGCATCCCCTCCGGGGTGCGCGCGGCTCGGGGTATGTGGGGGGGCTGTCTGCTTCCAGATTATCGAAGTTGGAGATTTCCAGTTGCGTCCCACCGGAGCCCCCACTCCGGCGGGAATCTTGACGCGAGGCGTCAGGGCTTGGCGTCGGGGTCGAGGCCCTTGTTCACCGCCTCGATGGCCTTCTCCGTGAGCTCGATGGCCCTGGCGCGGTGGCCGGCCTTGTCCTCGGGGGCCGTCTTCAGCGAGGCCAGCGCGTAGCGCAGGTGCACGAGCGCCGCCTCCAGCTTGGGCTGCTTCTCGGCGAAGGCACGCTGCGTGAAACCACCCAGGGCGAAGGCGACGGCGACGGCGATGACGGTGCGACGCATCAGGAGACTCCCGTGAGGAAGGGTTGAACCGCGGGCCCATCATCCGCGAGCCCCCGTCAACCGTTCCACAAGCCGCCTGTAGGAACTTCAGGCTTCAGGGTGGCCGGTCACACCTCGGCGCATCTCCACGTGCATCGCCCAACGGAAGACGGGGGGCTTGGCGCGTCCAGAGCAGAACAAACCCTGTAGTTCCGCCAGGAATGGCTCGGCAAAGCCTTTGCAGAGGGCCCCAGGCGAAGCTTTCCAGAGGGGGTGCGCGATGCGCGGAGTCATCACCGGACGTGAGGTGCTCGAGAACCTCGGACTCATCTACCGGGAGTTCGGCGCCGCCTGTCTCCTGCGCTGTCTGTGGGTCATCCTACGCGGGCGCAGCACCACCTTCCTCGAGGTGGCCTGTCAGCCCGAGCCGGACCGCTACCGCTAGGACTCGTCG
Organism: Archangium violaceum; assembly: GCF_016859125.1. Taxonomy (NCBI): domain Bacteria; kingdom Pseudomonadati; phylum Myxococcota; class Myxococcia; order Myxococcales; family Archangiaceae; genus Archangium; species Archangium violaceum. The sequence goes on from NZ_CP069338.1 coordinate 2,144,957, forward strand.
TCCGGCTTCGCCGGGGATGGGCTGGGAGCCGCCGGAGTCTTCTGCACGTAGGAAACCTGCGGACCGCCGCCCCCCCGACCCTGACGCGGCCCACGCCCGGAGCCATCGTCCCTCCGCTGCTCCGGAGGACGGCCACGCGGGCCCTGCTGCTGACCGCGCTGCTGCTCCGAGGGCCTCGCGCCCTGCTCCCGCCACGGACGCTGACCGTCTCCGTTTCCCTGGGGGAAACGCTCGCCCCGAGGACGATCGCCCCGCGGCGGAGGACGGTCTCCCCGAGGACGCATCTCCCGGGGCCCCTGCGGCTCCGAGGGCCTCGCGCCCTGCTCGCGCCACGGGCGCTGGCCCTCTCCGTCCACCCGAGGCGGGCGCTCACCCTGGGGACGCTCGCCCCTCGGGAAACGCTCGCCCTGGGGCCGGTCTCCTCGCTGCTCGAAGCGCTCGCCCTGGGGTCGGTCTCCGCGCGGGAAACGCTCGCCCTGGGGTCGGTCTCCCCGGGGATGTCCCCCGCCAGAGCCGCCGCCCGGGCCATTGCGCGGACCGGAGAAGCGGCGATCGCGCGGCCCGCCCTCGCCCTGGAAGCGCCCCGTGGGCACGAAGTCCGGCGTCAGCTCGCGCTTCACGTACGCCCGCCAGATTTCGTGCGCGTCGCCCGAGCGCGAGCGCAGGCTGGGGTCCGTCGCCTCGAAGTAGCGGCGCAGGTTCTCGAGGTCGCGCTTGAAGAAGAACTCGGCCTGGCTGTTGGCCGCCGCGTCCACCACCTGCGGGAAGTCGATGATGGTGGCCCCGCGGTTGCCCAGCAGGATGTTGAAGGCCGACAGGTCCCCGTGGATGAGGTCGCAGCACAGCATCCGGATGGCCTGGTTGCGCAGGTCGAAGTACAGCGCCGAGGCCTCCTCGGGCGTGAGCGCGGCCTCCTCCAGCCGCGGCGCCGGGTGGCCCTCGAGGTCCAGCACCAGCTCCATCAACAGCACGCCCTCGTAGAACATCACCGGCCTGGGCACGCAGACGCCGGCCGCGTACAGCTTGCCCAGGGCGTCCGCCTCCGCCGTCTTCCACGCGTCCTCGGCGGCCTGCACGCCGAAGCGGCTCCCCTTGGCGATGGCCCGCGCGGTGCGGCTGTTGCGCACCTGCCGGCCCTCCCGGTAGCCCGAGTTGTTGCGGAAGTTGCGGTGCTCGCGCTCCTTGTAGATCTTCGCCGCGACGACCTCGCCGCCGTGGCGAACAAGGTACACGTCCGCCTCCTTGCCACTCTTGAGGCGGCCCACCACCTCGTCAATCACACCATCGGTCAGCAGGACTTGGAGCGCTTCGTTCATTCGTTCGCGTGTCGGAAGTCCCGGAGTCCTACCACGTATTCCGGGCGACCTCAGCCTACACGAGCCGTGGACTCGGCCGTTACCCCTTCGACCGGTGGGACATACGGCCAGCCGGGCAGGGGCCCCTTTCCCGCCTCCCTGGACAGGTAATCCGCCGCGATGTTGGCGCTCTCCATGATGGTCAGCAGCCCACTCCCCGGGTGCGTCCCGCCTCCCACCCAGTAGAGCGACTCGACGCTGGGGCTCTTCACATGTGGGCGCAGGGGGCCCAGCTGCGTCCAGTTGTGCGACAGGTTGAACACGGCGCCCCGGAAGACGTTGAAGTCGTCCCGCCACGTCTCCGCGGTGAAGTAGCGCTCGGCCCGGATGTGCTGGCGCACCCCCTTCATGCCCACCTTCTCCAGCATGGCTGGAATCCGCTCGCGCATCGTGCGCTCCGTGGCCGCCCAGTCCACCGGACGCGAGGTGTTGGGCGTGGGCACCAGGACGTAGAGGGTCGAGTGGCCCTCGGGCGCTCCCGACCTGTCCGTCACGCACGGATTGCAGACGTAGAAGGGAGGGTCCTCCAGGTCCAGCTCCTGGTCCTCCAGGGCCACCTTGTCCGTGCGCCGCGCGCTCTCGGAGAGGTAGATGAGGTGGTGGGGCAGGTCGTCCCAGACGCGGTCCAGCCCGTAGTAGGCCATGAAGGTGCTGCACGAGTACTTCGCCCGCTCCAGCGCGGCATCCGTCAGCCGGGTGCCCGCGCGAGCCTCGGCGGGGACGAGCTTCTGGGCCGCATAGGGCAGGTCCGCGTTCACCACCACCGCGTCCGCCTCCAGCCGCTCACCGCCCTTCAGCCGCACGCCCGCCGCGCGGCCATACTCCACCAGCACCTGCTCCACCGGAGTGCCCAGACGGAAGGTGGCCCCCAGGTCCTCCGCGCACTTCATCATCCCCCGAGCCAGCGCCCGGAAGCCGCCCTCCACGTGCCACACCCCGAAGGCCAGCTCCAGGTAGGGGATGATGCTGAACACCGAGGAGCACGTGGTGGGGTGCAGCCCCAGGTATTTGGAGGGGTAGGAGAGCGCGTAGATGAGGCGGTCGTCGTGGAAGTGCTCGTCCAGGTGCTTGTAGAGCGTCTGCCACGGCTTGAAGCGCAGCGTGGGGAGCAGCCGCCAGGGGGCGTAGTAGGCGAGGCTGTCGGCGTGCGTCGCCATGAACTTCTCGTAGGCGAGCGGGTACTTCACCCGGCTCTCCTCCAGCCAGCGGCGCAGCGCGGGCCCCTTCTCCGCGCCGAACTTCGCCACCTCGCGCTCCATCCGCGCCGCATCTCGCGTGGTGTCCAGGTACGTGCCGTCCCAGAAGTGCACCCGGGTGTTGGTGTCCAGAGGCACCAGCTTCGCGTAGTCGGAGATGCGCTTGCCCGCGCGCTCGAAGATGCGCTCCAGGACGCCGGGCAGTTGCATGATGGAGGGCCCCGTGTCGACGGCGTACTCGCCCCGCTCGCCCAGGGTGAGCCCCTTCATCCGCCCCCCGGGCACCGGCTCCTTCTCCACCACCGTGACCTTCAGGCCCAAGCCCGCCAGGTTGATGGCCGCCAACAGGCCCCCGGGTCCCGCTCCCACGACGATGACGTGACGTACCATGGTGCGAGGAGGATGCCCGAGAGCCGCGCGGGTTTCAGCCATCCCCGCGAGAAGGTGTCTCCCATAGGTATAGGCTGGCCCCCATGTCCGGAATGAAGCGGTTCGCCAGGTGGCCCCTGGGTCCACTCCTCCTCGCCCTGGGGTGCTCGGCGCCCCGGCCCGTCGAAGGCGTCTGGCGCCCGGGCCCTGGGGAGGATACGGAGCACATTCCGGGACCGATGAAGAACCTCGGACCGATCGACGCCTACGCGGACGCGCTGAAGGCGGCCTGCCCGCTCATCCTCTCCAAACCCAACGCAACCGTGGGCTACCTCGTGGACCTGAATCCCGAGTTGGCGGTCCGGACCGCGACCGAGTACTGCGCCTGGCTCTATTACACGCCGGAGCACAAGTACGAGATGAGCATGCTGACGGACCTGTCGAAGCTGGATGACCTCGTCGCCAACAAGAAAACCTGTCTGCTCCCCACGTTCGTGCGCGACCCTCGCTACGAACGAGGCGAAATCAAGTACATCTTCGCCCTCCACAATCAATACATTCCCGCCACGCGTGAGCTCATGACGTGGAGCCAGATAGATGGCAACTGGGAAAGGACGGAGTACGGAATCGTCAGTTGGATCAATGATAAGACCTACCGACTCGACAAAATATAGACAGCCTTCCGCCGGAATCCATACCTCGGGCATGTCATGATACCAAGAAAGCTGATTTTCGTCACCACCCTCGCCCTCTCGAGCTGTGTACGGAAGCCGGAACAATTCTCGACACCAGCGGGACACGACAGGTCCATCATCTTCCCGCTATCCGTCGGGCAGGGCCTTGTCGAGGTGGAAGCACGGAAAGCAACCTACGACCTGGATGGAGAAGTCATGAAGGCCCTGATGGTTGCCGCCAATGACTACATTCCTCCCGGTATCCGTGACCCTCCGTGCTGGGCCCGACATGAAGCGCTCACATACCGGTTCACCCGCCGGGAGGACATCATCTTCGTCTACATCGGCGAGAACTTCGAGTATTGCGACCGCAAGCTCAGACCGATTCACCATGGTGCGAAATACGCGATCAGCAAGGATGGCCGTATCCTCCGGCGCGTCATTGATGGTTTCGATGAGGATGATCACGTCTGGCGCCTGAGAACACCCGATGGCGGGACGGTGACAGTCGTCACGGAGTCGAGAGACAGCCCCGACCTGGAGGATTTGAACGAGCCTGACAGTGGAATCCTGAAAATCACCACGGACCCCGTGAACATGCCGGATGTGATGGTCATCGAACCGATCAAGGACTCCAAGCCAATCAAAGAGGGCAATGGAATCGTCCCAGGCATGTCAATGCTACCATTCGATGGAGGAGACGGCTGGGAGTATCGGGAAGGCAGACTCGTTACCGTGCCCCAGGGCCCCTCACCGGCGCCCGCCCCAGACCTTGATGGAGGAACTCCCGACGCGGGCGTCGATGGAGGCTCTCCAGGAGACGGTGGGTAGGGGAAGTCTCAGTGTCCCCCCTGCCCGGCCGGGTGTCGGGGCAGCCGCACCGTGAACGTGGTGCCCTCCCGCTCCGTGGAGCGCACCGCCACCGTTCCCCCATGCGCCTGGACGAGCTGCTCGACGATGTAGAGCCCCAACCCCAACCCGGCGCTGGTCGACGAGGGGGGCTCTTCCTCCGCGAACCGCCGGAAGGGCTCGAAGATGGACTCGAGCCGCTCGGGCGGAATGGGCGGGCCCTCGTTGTGCACCTCCAACCGGACGCCCCCGTCCTCCCCATGCAGCACGATGCGGACCCGCGTCTCCTCCGGACTGTAGTCGAGCGCGTTCTTGCCCAGGTTGACGAGCAGCTGGGTGAGCCGGTCCGGGTCCCACTCCCCTCGTAGGTCCCCCTCCACCTCCAGCTCCACCACCCTCCCGGGACGCCCCGCCTCCAGCTCGTCCACCACCTCGCGGCAGAGCGCGCCCAGCTCCACCTCCCGCGGGCTGATGGGAATGCCTCCCCCCAGCCGCCCCCGCGCGAAGTCGAGCAGATCGGAAATCATCCGCTTCATGCGCTCGGCGCTGGTGACGATGCGGCGCACCCCCTTCACGTGCCGCTCGCCCAGGTCCTCCAAACGCAGCAGCGCGTGGGCCGACAGGAGGATGGCGTTGAGCGGGTTGCGCAGATCGTGCGAGACGATGCTCATGAAGCGCTCGCGGAACTCCGCCGTCCGGCGCAGGTGCTCCTCCGCGCGCTTCTGCTCGGAGATCTCCACCACCACCGAGCCCAGCCCGGAGATGGCGCCGTCCTCGTCGCGGACCGGGTAGAAGCTGACCAGCCAGTACCGCCTGACTCCAGGCGAGGCGGGCGTCTCACCCGATATCTCCACATCCATCACCGGCTGCCCCGTCTCCAGCACCCGCCGCAGGAAGGGCTCCACCTGGGAGGCGAGGTCCGGCAGCACCTCGCGCAACCGCTTCCCCAGATGCTCATGGGAGGGCAGCCCATTGATTCGGGCCAGGCGCTCATTGAGGCGGACGAAGCGCAGGTCCATATCCCAGAAGCCCAGCCCCACGGGCACCGTCTCCATGATGACGTCCAGGCGGGACAGGGCCACCTGAGCGGCGGTACGCGCCCGCAGCTCGGCATCATAGAGGCGCCCCCGCTCCAACGCCTGGGCACACTGGCCGACGACCACGAGCATCCATGCCCGCTCGTCCTCGGGGAAGGGGTGCCGCCTGTGGAAGGACAACCCGATGGCGCCCAGGGCCCGGCCCTCCACCCAGAGCGGCAGGGCGGCGAAGGCGCCGTACTCCTCCACCTGGGGGTGCCCCCTCCACTCCGGGTAGTCCACCAGGAAGGCCTCGCGCGACTCATAGAAGATGGGGGCCCCCGTGCGCACCGCCTCGCGGAACATGATGCGGGTGTCGGACGGGAAGTGCGTCCACTCGCGCATCTCCTCCTCGAGGTAGCCGGTGGTCTCCAGCAGGTCGAACCACTGGCCGTCCTCCGACAACAGCCCGAGCGAGCCGCCCGCGGCCCCCAGCGCCCGCACCGCCTTCTCCACCACCACGTGGGCCACCTCGGCGCCGCTGAGCGCCTGCGACAGCGCGGCCGTCACCTCCTGGAGACGGGTGGTGCGCGACTCCTGCTCCCTCAGCCGCGCCAACGCCCGCTCGGCCTGCTCTCGCGCCTGGCGCTCGCGCGCGGCCAGTTGCGCCTGGAGGATGAGGAGGGTGGCCCGCCCCACCATCGCCCGGAAGAGGAGCATGTCCTCGTTGGAGAACTCGAAGGCGGTGCGGCTGCCCATCATCGCCACCCCGAGGACCTCCTCCCCCTGCATCAGCGGCACCCCATAGAGGCCCCGCGTCCCCTGGCTCCGGAAGGCCCCCGTCTTCACCTGCGGGGCCGTGGCCGCCGAGCGCAGCGCCATGGGACGCCGCTCGGTGGCGATGCGGCCACAGAAGCCCTCACCCATCCGCATGCCGAAGCCGGAGGTCACCAGCTCCTCCAGGCCCACCGAGGCCCTCGCCCGGAGCAGGTCCCCCTCGCGCAGCAGCAGCGTGACCGAATCCACCGCCGTGGTGGACTCCAGGATGACGCGCAGCAACTTCGGCAGGAAGACGTCCAGGTCCTCCGTCCCGAGCGCCGCCTGGGAAATGCGCTCGAGGACCTGGAAGGTCCGCTCGCGCGCCCTCGCATGCCGGGCAACGGCGGCGGCCACCAGCTCGTCGAAGGCCCCATTGAAGCGCTCCAGCTCCCAGAGGAGCGCGGCCAGCTCGCTCGGAGCGGTGCGCTCGAGGTGATCGGCGTAGAGCCGGAGGATGCTGGTACGCAGGGCCGAGTACTCGCCGGACGCCTCCTCCAGGTCATAGCCCAGGTCCAGGCGCTCCAGCGCGTCGAGCTCCGGCGTCTCCGCTAGCGCCCCGTGCTCGGCCCCCCGGTGGAGCGCTTCCAACATCCCCGCCATCCGGTCGAGCAGGAGCGGCAGGTGGGTGCCGAGCCGGGGATGGGGGAGGCCCCGGGTGCCGGGCAGCAGGCGCACCGCCCGCTCCCAGTGCTCCAGGATGCGTGAGCGGTGCTCCCGGATGAACTCGTGTAGAAGCAGGCGCCCCGAGGTCTCCAGGGTTGTTGGATGCTCCGCCATGCCCTGAAGATGGAGCCGCCGCCATTCGTGAGGCCTCCACCCCTCGATGCACGCCCGGCAGCACCCTCCCGGGGCACCCGCCGGGGGGAACGTCATGCAGCAGGGTGGACCCGGCGATGCACGACGTCCACCATCTGCCAGGTCTCCGCGTTACCCTCCACACGAGCAACCAGGACAAGCCGCCCGGTCCTACACTGTACACCTTAGGGAGACGCATGGTGACGCCGACGCCTCGCGAGGTCCTTCTCTTCACGCTGGAGGGGCAACGCTACGCGCTGCACATGGAGGACGTACGCGAGCTGGCCCGGGCCGTCCGCCTCACCCCCCTGCCCCGCGCCCCCGCCGTGGTGGAGGGCCTGCTGAACCTGCGCGGCGAGCTCCTCCCCGTCCTGGACATGCGCCAGCGCTTCCGCCTGCCCGCCCGCCCGCTCTCTTCCTCGGACCACCTCGTGGTGGCCCAGGCGGGCTCCCGCCGTGTCGTGCTGCGGGTGGACCGGGCCGAGGGCCTGCTCTCCCTTGAGCCGGGCAGTCTCGATTCGACGCCCGGAGAGCTGCCGGGCGTGGGCTACGTGGCCGGTGCCCTCAAGCTGCCCGATGGGCTCGTGCTCCTGCATGACCTGCGCACCTTCCTCTCGGAGGCGGAGGCGCTGGAGTTGGAGGAGGCGCTCGCACAGGAGGGAGTCTCCCGGTGAGCGGCGACGACTCCCGGAGCTGGCGCCATCCCGGCTATGTCCTGGTCCTCGACCTCGTCGCCGCGCGCGCGGGCCTGCTGCCGCCGAGCTGCCCTCCAGCCGCCATGGAGGGCATCGACCGGGCCATGGCCCGCGTGGGCCTGTCCAACGACTTCGACGCCTACCGCGCGCGGCTCGAGGCGGACCCCGCGGCGATGGATGACCTGCTGGTGGAGCTCACCATCGGGGAGACGTACTTCTTCCGCAACCCGGAGCACTTCGACTTCGTGCGCCGCGAGGTGCTCCCGGACCTGCGCCGGCTCCGGGGCCCGGGGCATGTGGTCCGCGCATGGAGCGCCGGCTGCGCCTCGGGAGAGGAGCCCTACTCCCTGGCGGTGCTCCTCATGGAGGAAGGCTACGGGGCGCACATGGAGGTGCGGGGCACGGACGTGTCACGCGCGGCCCTCGCCCGGGCCAGCGTGGCCAGCTACGGCGAATGGTCCCTGCGCGGCACCGACGCCGGCCGCATGCGGCCCTTCCTGCTCCCGGAGGGCAAGCGCTACACCCTCGCCCAGGAGGTGCGTGAGCGCGTCCATTTCGGCTACCTCAACCTCGCCGAGGACTCCTGGCCGTCCGCGGCTCACGGCATCTGGGGCCTGGACATCATCTTCTGCCGCAATGTCCTCATCTACTTCAACCGCCTCACCATCGAGGCGGTGGCCCGGAGGCTCCACGCCGCGCTCGCCGAGGGCGGCGTCCTCATCACCGGCCCCTCGGATCCTCCGCTCGGCGAGTACGCGCCCTTCGAGACCCTCGTCACCGACTGGGGCATCGCCTACCACCGGCCCGTCCCGGGCGACACCACCCGGATGCACTCCCTGCGCCTCATTCCGGCCCCCGATCCGGCTCCCGCGCCGGCTCCCCTCGAGCCGACTCCCGCGCCACCGGCCCCCACCGTGCTCCCGCCTCCTCCGCCCGCGCTCCCCTCCCCGGCCGGACCCGAGGGACTGGAGGGAGCGAAGCAGGCCCTCGCCCGAGGAGACTGGCACGAGGCGGCGCGGCTGGCCGGGGCGCTCCAGGAGGACCCGGGCGCCGCGGCGGTGGCGGTGCGGGCCCTGGCGAACCTCGAGCCACTGGCCGCCGTGCGCGCCTGTGCCGAGGCCGCCGCGCGTCACCCGCTCGCCGTGGAATTGCGCTACCTGGAGGCGATGTTGCTGCTGGGGCTCGGCCGATTGCAGGAGTCCGAGCGCGCCGTGCGACAGGCCCTCTACCTCGAGCCCTCGCTGGCCGTGGCCCACCTCATGTTGGGCCACATCCTCCGGCGGCAGGGGGACAGGGAGGGGGCCCGACGTGCCTTCCGCGCCGCCGAGTCGCTGTGCGCCACGCTCCCTCCGGACACCCCGGTGTTCCTGGCCGACGGCGAACGCGCGGGCAGGTTGATAGAGGTAGCTCGCGACGAGCGCACCCGGTTGGAAGCCCATGAGGAGACGCGTGGATGACAGGAGGCGATGACGCGAAGGGAGGCGGGTTGGACTGGGCCGCCGCCTATAGGAAGCTGGCCCGGCTCGCCGCCGAGACCCGGGCCGCCACCCGGGTCGACCCCGAGCGGGAAGCGGCGCTGCTCGAGGAACGCGCACGGCTCCTGGCACGGCCGCTCGACCGCCAGTCCCGGACAGGCCCCCTGCTGGAGCTGATGCACTTCCGCGCCGGCGAGCAGGGCTACGCGCTGGAGACCCGCTTCATCCTGGAGGTGCTGCGCGTCCCGGAGCAGCTCGTCCCCCTGCCTGGCGCGCCGGACCTGCTGCGCGGCCTCACCCTGCTGCATGGCGAGGTGCTCGCCGTGGTGGAGCTCTCTCCCCTCTTCGGACGGGCCGCGCCCACCACCCACGGGCCCATCCTGGTGGTGGGCTCGGGCCGGCCGGAGCTGGGCCTGCGCGCCGACGCGGTGGAGGAGGTGCTCGTCGTCTCGCGCGACACGCTCCTGCCCCCCCCGCCCGTGCTCGACACGCGGGAGCGGACACTCGTGTCCGGCATCAGCCGGGACGGAATCATCGTACTGGAGGGAGAGGCCCTGCTGGGGGATGGTCGCCTCTTCTTCGACCTCTCCGAGGAAAGGATCGCATGAGTATCGGGAAGAAGATCGCCCTGGGCTTTGGCTTGTCCCTGCTGGTGCTGCTCGCCGTGGCACTGGTGGCCTACCAGGGCGCGCGGCAGCTCACCGAGACCGCCGAGAAACTGGTGGAGAGCCGCGACCAGGGCCGTGCCATCCGGGAAGTCCGCTCGAGCCTCGTGGATGCCGAGACCGGCCAGCGTGGCTTCCTCCTCACCGGCGAGGAGCGCTACCTGGAGCCCTACGAGCAGGCCCTCCGGGAGCTGAACTCGGAGCTGGAGACCCTGCGCAAGTCGCTCCGGGACGAGCCGGAGCAACTCGCGCGGCTGGCCCGCATCGAGCCCCTCATCCGCGACAGGCTCGCCGAGCTGGACCTGGTCCTCCGCCTCCGGCGGGAGCAGAACCTGCCGGCGGCGGTGGTCCGCCTCCAGCAGACGCGGGGCAAGCAGCTCATGGAGCAGATCCGCCAGCAGATCGGCGAGATGCTGGAGACCGAGAACCAACGCTGGAACCAGTTCGAGCAGGAGGCCCGGAGAAGCTCCGAGCGCAGCATGGTGGTGCTGGGGCTGGGCACGCTGCTGGGCTTCCTCATCGTCGTCCTGGGCAGCTACCGCGTCACCCGGGGCATCACCGAGCCCCTGGACAAGCTGGTGAAGGGCGCCGAGCAGATCGGCCGGGGTAACTTCGCCCACCGCATCGACGTGCACCACCAGGACGAGACGGGTGAATTGGCGCGCGCCTTCAACGCCATGGCCGAGCGCCGCCAGCAGGCCGAGGCGCTGCTGGCGAAGCAGGCCGAGGAGCGCGAGCACACCCTGCGGACGGTGGCCGAGTTCGTCAACCAGCTCGCGGGCACCACGGCGGAGGTGCTCGCCAGCACCACGGAGCAGGTGGCCGGGGCCCAGGAGCAGGGCAGCGCGGTGGCGCAGACGGTGAGCACCATCGAGGAGATCGCGCAGACGTCGGACGAAGCCGCGGGCCGGGCGCGCGCGGTGAGCGAGTCGGCGCGCCACTCGGAGGAGGTGGGCAAGAGCGGCAAGCGCGCGGTGGAGGAGGCCATCACCTCCATGAGCGCCGTGCGCGAGCAGGTGGAGTCCATCGCCTCGCGCATCCTCGCCCTGGCCGAGCAGGCCCAGGCCATCGGCGACATCATCACCACCGTCAACGACATCTCCGAGCAGACCCACATGCTGGCGCTCAACGCCTCCATCGAGGCCAGCCGCGCCGGCGAGCATGGCCGGGGCTTCGCCGTCGTGGCCGCCGAGGTGAAGGCCCTGGCGGACCAGTCCAAGAAGGCCACCAACCAGGTGCGGCAGATCCTCGGGCAGATCCAGAAGGCCACCCAGGGCGCGGTGATGACGACGGAGGAGGGCACCAAGAGCGTGACCTCGGCCACCCGGGTCGTGACGCAGGCGGGCGCCCACATCCAGACGCTCAGCGAGCTGCTCTCCCAGGCCTCGCTCACCGCGGCGCAGATCTCCGCCTCGGCCAGCCAGCAGGCCACCGGTATCGGGCAGATCCGCCAGGCCATGCGCGACGTGAGCCAGGCCACCCAGCAGACGCTCACCAGCACCCGGCAGACGGAGCGGGCGATCCAGGAGCTCAACATCATGGGCCAGAAGCTCAAGGGCCTGCTCAGCGAGTACGGACGCGCGGCATGACGATGGACCGGGACAGGCTCGCCCAGGCGTTGATGGCCACGTTCCTCGAGGAGCTCGAGGAGCACGTGGCCGCGCTCAACCGGGACCTGCTCGCGCTGGAGAAGAACCCCGCGCCCCCTCGCTTCGGCGAGCTGATGACGTCGCTGCTGCGCACGGTGCACAGCGTGAAGGGAGCCTCTCGGGCGGTGAGCGCGGGCGTCATCGAGATGGCCTGCCACCGGCTGGAGGAAGTCCTCGCGGCGGTGCAGCGCCTGATGCGCGCGCCCCCGGAGCTGATGGAGCTGTGCTTCACCGCCGCGGACGCGCTGGACGACGCGGGGCGGCGGCTGGCGCAGAAGCAGGACATGAAGGGCTCGCCGCTGGAGGCCCTGCTGCCCCGGCTGGAGGCGGCGGCCCGTGCCCCCGGGTCCCTCCGGCCCGCGCCCCCGGTGGCCCTGGAGCCGGTACGCACCACCCAGCCCGGGACGCCCCCTCCCTCAACTCCCCCGGAGGCTCCCGCCCCGGCAGCGGAGGGATTGCCGGTGCGCGTATCCGCCCAGAAGCTGGACGCCCTGCTGGCCCGGAGCGGCGAGCTGCGCGTGGCGGGCCTGCGCATGGAAGGCCGGGTGGAGCTGCTGGAGACGGTGCGCGAGGAGTTGCACCAGCTCCGCCTCCAGTTGAAGGGCGCGGAGGAAACGGCGGCGCGGCGGTTGGAGACGCGGCTGGCGCAGCTCGGCCGGGCGCTCGCGGCGGACCGGCGGACGCTGCTGCAGGCCACGAGCGGCCTGGACGAGGAGGTGAGGCGCGCGCGCACGCTGCCCTTCGCCGAGGCCTGCGCGGGACTGGAGCGCACCACGCGGGACCTGGCACACGCCGCGGGCAAGGAGGTGGGGCTCGAGGTGCGGGGTGGCGCGCTGGAGCTGGACCGCTCGCTGTTGCAGGGCCTGCGCGAGCCCCTGCTGCACCTGGTGCGCAACGCGGTGGCGCACGGGGTGGAGACGCCAGCGGAGCGGCGCGAGGCGGGCAAGCCCGAGGAGGGCCGGGTGACGTTGTCCGCGAGGCTGCGCGGGGGCCGGGTGCAGGTGATGGTGGAGGACGACGGGCGGGGGTTGGACCTGGCCAGCATCCGCGCGCGGGCGCGGGCCCGGGGACTCCCCGTGCTGGAGGACGCCGGGGACGTGCGGCTCATCTTCATGTCCGGCCTGTCCACGGCGGATTCGGTGACGGCCGTGTCCGGCCGCGGGGTGGGGCTGGACGTGGTGCGCTCGCAGGTGGAAGGGATGCGCGGCGGCGTGGACGTGACCTTCGAGCCGGGCCAGGGCACGCGCTTCGTCCTGGACGTGCCCCTCACGCTCAGCACGCTGCGGGTGCTGCTGGTGACGGCGGGAGGGCAGACCTTCGCGGTGGCGGGAGAGAGCGTGGAGCGGCTGTTGCGCCTGGGGCCCGGGGACGTCCGGGTGGTGGAGGGACGACAGCTGTGGACGGCGCCCCAGGCCCTGGTGCCACTGGCCACGCTGGCCACGGTGCTCGGCCTGCCCGACAGTGTGCCGCGCGCACGCCCCGGGGCCATGGTGCTCGGCTCGGGCGAGCTGCGCGCCGTGCTGGTGGTGGACGAGGTGGTGGCCGAGCAGGAGGTGCTCATCCGCGGCCTGGGTGCGCGCATCCGCCGCGCGCGCCACGTCACGGGAATGGCGGTGCTGCCGGACGGGCGCCTGGCCCCCCTGCTCAACGCCCACTCGCTGGTGCGCGCCGCCGAGGGCCGCACCGCCCCCTCGGGCCTCTTCCCCACTCCCGTCGAGAAGAAGGCCCGCCGGCGCGTCCTGCTCGCCGACGACTCGATGACCACCCGCGCCCTGGAGCAGAGCATCCTCGAGGCGGCCGGCTACGACGTGCTCGCGTGCGTGGACGGGCAGGAGGCCTGGGATCGGCTGCAGGCGGAGGGAGCCGAGGCCATCGTCTCGGACGTGGAGATGCCGCGCATGGACGGCTTCGCCCTCACCGAGGCGGTGCGCGGTTCACCGCGCTTCAACCGGCTGCCCGTGGTACTCGTCACCGCGCGCTCCAAGCCCGAGGACAGGGCGCGGGGCCTCCAGGTGGGCGCCAGCGCCTACCTGGTGAAGAGCGCATTCGACCAGACCCAACTGCTGGAGACCCTGAGGCAGCTCCTATGAAGCCCGACAAGCTCCGCGTTCTCGTCGCCGAAGACTCCCCCACCGCCCGGCGCCTGCTGGTGGAAATCCTGCGCGCCGACCCCGCCTTCGAGGTGGTGGGCGAGGCGAAGGACGGCCTGGAGGCACTGGAGCTCACGCGCCGCCTGCGGCCGGACCTGGTCACCATGGACATCCAGATGCCGAACATGGATGGACTGGAGGCCACCAAGCGCATCATGACGGAGGTGCCCACACCGGTGGTGGTGGTGTCCACACTGGTGGAGCGAGACATCCAGACGTCCATGGCCGCGCTGCGCTCCGGAGCGCTGGCGGTGCTGCAGAAGCTGGTGGGCCCGCAGGCGCCGGACTTCGAGGACGAGGCCCGAAGGCTGCGCGACACGGTGAAGGCCATGGCCGAGGTGAAGGTGGTCCGGCACTGGCCCACGCGCGAGGCCCCTCCCACGCCGAGTCCTCCGATGACGCCGGCCCGCAGGACCAGGCCCGCGCTGCTGGCCATCGCCGCCTCCACGGGAGGCCCCGCGGCGCTGCACCGCATCCTCTCGGAGCTGCCCGCCGGCTACCCGCTGCCCATCCTCGTGGTGCAGCACATCGCCCTGGGCTTCGCCCGCGGACTGGCCACGTGGCTGGACAGTGTGTGCCCGTTGGAGGTGAAGGTGGCCGAGGACGGCGAGGCCCTGCGTCCGGGCGTCGTCTACATCGCCCCGGATGATCGGCACCTCGGGGTGCGGGCCGACAGGTACGTGGAGGTGTCCAACGCGGCGCCGGTGGGCGGCTTCCGGCCCTCCGGCTCCTGGCTCTTCCGCTCGGCGAGCCGGGTCTTTGGCCCTTCCATGGCCGCCGCGGTCCTCACGGGAATGGGACAGGATGGTCTGGATGGTTTGCGGGAGGTGCATGAAGTCGGCGGCTGGGTGATGGCCCAGGACGAGGCCACCAGCGTCATCTACGGGATGCCTGGCGTGGCGGTGGCCGCCGGAATCGCCGATGAGATCCTCCCGCTGGGCGACTTCTCCCGGCGCTTCCGGGAGCTCGCCGGCCTGGAGGGCGAGCCGGTATAAGAGGAACAGGCACGCCGCGTGCGCCCGTAGTAATAATTATCTTCTGGTCGACGGTCGCCGGAATGCCCGGCAATCGGGCTAGACTGCTCCCAGGTGAAATGAAATGAAGAAGAGGAGAGCCCTTACGCCCGTTGTGGCGACACCATGAGTCTGCCCACGTCCGGATTCGAGATGGCGTTCAAGGCCCTGCCGGAACCGTCCTACCTCCTGGACGAGGCGGGCCGTCTGCTGGCCTGCAGCACGGTAGGCGCGAGCGTCCTGGGAATGCCCCCGGAGCTGCTCGCCGGCCAGTCCTGGGCCCGGTTGGCGCTCGGCGCCGAGGAAGCGGCCCTGCTGGAGTCCGGCAGGGCCGTGGCGCTGGCCACCGGAGCGCCGCACTCGGTGCAGGCCACCTGGCCGAGCGCGACGGGGGCCCGCCCCCATACCTTCTGCTTCACCCCGGTGGCTGACGGCTCGGGACCCGCGCGGGTGTTGGTGACGGTGCGTCCGCTCACCGAAGCGGAGGCCGTGTATTCGCGCGCCCTGGCGCTGGAGCAGGCCTCGCGCGCCGAGGTGGAGGCCGCCGAGCGCCGGCAGTCCTTCCTCTACCAGGCGATGACGACGCTCTTCGCCCATCCGCCGGATCCACAGGGCATGTACACGCTGCTGGCCCACCTGGCGGTGCCGGACCTGGCGGACTGGTGCCTGGTGGACGCGGTGGAGCAGGGCCCGTGGGTGTCGCGCGTGGCGGTGGCGCACCTGGACCCGACGCAGACGGAGCAGGCGAACGCGCTGTCCAGGCGCTTCGAGCGGCGCGAGGCGCCCGTGGGCGTGCTGCGGGTGCTGCACACCGGAGAGCCCGAGCTGGTCCCGGCGGTGACGGACTCCCTGCTGCGCGCGGCCGCCTCCGAGCCCGAGCACCCGGCGATGCTCAGCCTGCTGCAGGCGCGCTCGTACATGATCATCCCGCTGAAGGCGCGGGGGCACACGCTGGGGGCGGTGACGTTCGTCTCGGCGGCCTCGGGGCGGCGCTACGGCCCGAGCGACCTGGCGCTGGCGGAGGACCTGTGCGTGCGGGCCAGCCTGGCCATCGACAACGCGCGGCTCTTCGGCGAGTCGCGGCGGGCGACGCGGGCGCGCGAGGATCTGCTGGCGGTGGTGTCGCACGATCTGAAGAACCCGCTGGGAGTGGTGCAGCTGGCATCGGCGCTGCTGCTGCGGGGCGCACAGGGGAAGCCGGGCAGCGAGCAGGTGCAGAAGCAGGCGGGCCGCATCCAGGCGGCGGCGGACCGGATGGGCCGGCTCATCTCGGACCTGTTGGACTGGGGCCGGATCGAAGCGGGCGGACTGCCGTTGGAGCCGTCGGAGCAGGACCTGGCGTCGCTGGTGACGGAGGCGCTGGAGAGCGTGCGTCCGCTGGCGGAGGCACGGGGGCTGAGGGTGACGGCGGAGCTGCCGGACGAGGGCGTGCGGGTGAAGTGCGACCGGACGCGGGTGTTGCAGGTGTTCGGCAACCTGCTGGGCAACGCGGTGAAGTTCACACCGGACGGCGGGCAGCTGACGGCGGGAGCACGGGTGTTACGGGACGAGGTGCAGCTGTGGGTGAAGGACACGGGCACGGGAATCCGGCCCGAGGCGCTGCCGCACGTCTTCGAGCGCTACTGGCAGGCGAAGGACGCGGAGAGCCGGGGCACGGGCCTGGGGCTGACGATCGCCAAGGGCATCGTGGAGGCGCACGGGGGCCGCATCTGGGCGAGGAGCGAGTGGGGCCAGGGCAGCACCTTCACCTTCTCGCTACCGATGCACGGCAAGAGCGCGAGGCGGAACACCCACTCCGCCATGTAAGCAACTCCCTCTCCCTCCGGGAGAGGGTCGGGGTGAGGGTATCGAGGACCCTGAGTTCCAACCGCGCGGAGAGCCTTCTCCCTCGCATCATCCACGACGTTCAGGATGCGGGAAGACGATGGGAAGACCCGCTCCGCCAACCCGCCGAGCTTCAGGGCCTTCTCCAGCGTGTCCGTCCTCCGCTCGGTGACCCAGAAGTCCATGAGCCCCGCCCATGAGTTCTCGAGCGCGCGCAGGGCACTCGCCGCACTCTCTTCAAAGCGCGTCTCCGCCAACTTGGACGAGTTGCGAAAGACATACATGAAGTGGGCGAGCTCCAGCAGAGCCGGAGCACCCCGGCCCGATGCATGCACGGCATCCTCCAGCAAGCACTGAATCTCCGTGAGTGCCTGTTCCGAAGCGACTCCGGGCTCATCGGTCAACCGCAACAGCCGCGCGAGTTCCAATAGGTTGGGTGTGAAGGCGGGACATGCCCGAGCCAGAGCACGAAGCCGCTGAAGCTGCTCCGGACTCGCCTCGTTGGCAGAGCCAGCCTCCCGAGCCGCTCGCATCCAATTCAGCATCTCGGGAAGGTGGCCGCGATCCTCCGAGAAGACGTTTCCCTGTCGTACGAGAAAGGAGGGGGACAACCCCCGCTGAGAAACCGCGTGACCCGGGTTCCGGCGGCCCCGTCCGCCCGGTTATCGTGCGTGCGCCCATGCGCTCCCTCCTCTTCGCCCTCCTCGCGTTCTCCATTGCCGAGCCCGCGCACGCGCAGTGGGAGGGCGCCGACCCGCCCCCCACCCCACCCGCGCGCGCCCTGCCCGGCTCGCAGCTGCGCGTGGACCTCGGTGCCCTCACGGGCGGCTACACGCACGGAGGCGGCGCCTCGATGGAGCCCTTCGCCGCCCAGGCCGCCTCGGGCCACCTCCTGCTCGAAGGCCTCACCCTCGACGGCGGCGTCCTCTCCCTCGTGCCCCTGCAACGCGGCGGCGCGGGCGCCAGCCTCACCCTCACCGCCCGTGTCGGCTACACCGGCGAGCGCTGGAGCCTCGTCGGTGGCCCCGTGCTCGGCATCGCCTACTCCGCGCGACCCGTCCTCCAGGTGCTCCCCTCCGTGAAGGCCCTCTACCGCGTGGGCCCCGTGGACCTGCACGCGGGCCTGCTCGACCTGCACGGCCTCGTCCCCGCCCACCTCGGCGCCTCCTGGAAGGGGCTGGGCCTCGCGTACGTCCTTCCCCTCGGTGCCCGCGCCTGGGCGAGCCTCCCCCTCACCTCCACCCTGAGCCTGCGCGTGGAGGGCTTCGCCTTCCGCCTCGCCAGCGCCCAGTCCGCGATGCTCACCGTGGGCCTCACCGCCCGCCCCTCTTCTCCAGGAACCCGGCCATGAGCTCCCGCGCCCTCTTCCTCGGCCTCGCCCTGCTCACGAGTTGCAGCGAGCGCCCCTCCTTCGACCCGGCGACGGTGAACGCCACGCCCATCGGCAAGGGGCTGCCCCGCGACTTCCTGCTCGGCACCTCCACGTCCTCCCATCAAATCGAGGGGGGTAACGAGAACGACTGGGCCGAATGGGAGCGCGGCAGCTTCCCGGACGGCACGCCCCACATCAAGGACCGGAGCGTGTCGGGCCCGGCCTCGGACTCGTGGAACCGCTTCGACGAGGACGTCGCGCTGATGAAGCGCCTGGGCTCCAACGCCTACCGCTTCGGCATCGAGTGGAGCCGCCTGGAGCCCACTCCGGGTGCATGGAATACCGAGGCCGCCGAGCGCTACCGTCAGTGGGCCCACACGCTGCGCGCGCAGGGCATCCAACCCATGGTGACGCTCCACCACTTCACGCTTCCCACCTGGGTGGCCGCGGCGGGCGGCTGGGAGAACCCGGCCACCCTGGACGCCTTCGAGCGCTTCTCGGGGAAGGTGGCCGAGCTGCTCGGCGCCGACGTGGACTGGTGGTGCACCATCAACGAACCCAACGTGCAGGCGGTGTTCGGCTACATGGACGGCGTCTGGCCACCGGGGAAGCAGGACACCGTGGCCACGGCGAACGTGCTGGCCAACTTCCTGGAGGCCCACGTCCGTGCCTCGCGCCAGCTGCGCATCCACGACACGTGGGACGCGGACGGGGACGGCAAGGCCACGCTCATCGGCCTGGTGCACCATGTGCGCGTCTTCCAGGCCGCCAGCGGCTCCACCCCGGACATCGCCATCGCCGGCCTCACGGATGACTTCTTCAACGAGAGCATCGCCAACGCCCTGCGCACCGGCCATCTCTCGCTCTTCGTGCCCGGCTCCGTGTCGCTCGAGCGGGACATCGAGGGCCTGGAAGGATCCAGCGATTACCTCGGCATCAATTACTACACACGGGACCACGTCAGACAGGACACCTCGCCCTCCTTCTCCCACAAGTACGTACCCACGGGGTACGACACCAACGATCTGGGCTGGGAGCTCTACCCGGAGGGCCTCTACCTCTTCCTCAAGAGGTACGCGGCGATCGGGGTGCCACTGGTGGTGACGGAGAACGGAATGGATGACCGGACCGGAGAGCGACGCCCCTACTACCTGCGCAGCCACCTGTACGCGGTGGAGCGGGCGGTGGCCGAGGGGGTGCCGGTGAAGGGCTATTTCCACTGGAGCCTGCTCGACAACTTCGAGTGGGCGGAGGGCTACGAGCCGCGCTTCGGGCTGTTCCGCGTGGACCGGAGCAGCGCGGAGTTGACGCGTCAGGCCACTCCCGCGGTGGAAACCTTCCGGGAGGCCGCGCGTAACCTGGGGTTGACACCCACTCCCTGATGGCGGGAGTGCGAAAATCTCAGTAAGAACGACCAGACAGGAGTAACACCATGGGCGTGATCCAGTTCATCGACGAGTTCCGCGCGCTCCACACGAAGGCGCGGCAGGGGAAGCTGGGTGAGACCGAGCGGCCGGCCTACCTGGCGGCGCGCGAGCAGTTCGCGCGGGCCCTGTTGAACGCCCAGGGCCTGATGTTGGACGGGGCCGAGGCCCGGCGGCACTACCGCGTGGCGCACCAGCTGCCGGTGGAGCTGCAGATGGCCTATGGCAACGTGTGGACGAACACGCTGGACATCTCGGCGGGTGGCTTCTCCGTGATGCTGCCGCACGCGGTGGACGTGAAGGAGCGGCCGAGCGCGCTGCTGTACCTGCCGGACGGCTCGACGCTGGCGGGCCGGGTGCGGGTGGTGTCCCAGTTCCAGAGGGCGGACAAGCACCGCGCCTCGTTCGCCTTCCTGGATCTGACCGAGCGCGAGTGCGAGCTGCTGGAGGGCTTCCTCATCGACTTCGCGCTCGAGCGGGTGGGCATCACCGCTCCGTAAGGGCCTCCGCCCGACCGGAACGCCACGGGGAGTCGTGATGAGCGCCAATCTGTGGGTAGAGCAATTCCGGACGCTCCATTCGCATGCGCGCAAGGGGTCGCTGCCCGAGGACGAGAGACGGCGCTACATGGCCGCGCGGGAGCAGTTCGCGCGAGCGCTGACGGCGGCCCAGGGCATGCGCCTTCCACCCGGGCAGTCGGCGCGCCGGACGTTCCGCATCGCACAGGGACTGCAGGTGGACCTGAGCTTCGCCACCGGACCGATGCGGACGCTGACGCTGGATGTGTCGGTGGGGGGCTTCTCGGTGATGCTGCACAAGCCGCCCTCCGAGTCGGAGGAGCCGGGCTTCACGCTGCGCCTGCCGGGCAACCTGGAGCCGGTGACGGGCCGCGCGAAGCTGGTGTCCTCGCAGCGCAAGATTGGGACCCACCGCGTCTCGTTCGCCATCCAGGGGCTCGCCGAGAAGGACGCCGAGCGGCTGGAGACGGCGCTGTTCGACCTCGCGCTGGAGCGCATCAAGTAGGGCCGCCGCCCCCCGCGGGCTGCGAGGACTTCGCGCAATAGATGTTGGGAGCCACGCAGCGAGCGGGCTCGGCGCCGCCGGTGAGGCTCTCCGCGTGCCCCAGGAAGAGGTAGCCCGTCGGCTGCAGCCGGCGCAGCAGCGAGCTCAACACCTGCGCCCGGGCCTGGGCCCCGAAGTAGATGAGCACGTTGCGGCAGAAGACGAGCTCGAAGGGCCCCTCCGGCCAGCCGCGCTCGTCGTTCAGGTTGACGCGCGCGAAGCGCAGCACCGCCCGCAGCTCCGCGCCCGCCTTCATCCACCCCTCCTGGCTGCGCACCCCCTTGAGCATGAAGGTCCGCAGCAGGGGGCGGGGGATGCTCGCCGCCCGCTCCACCGGCCAGAGCCCCTGCTTCGCCCGCTCCAGCGCCCAGGTGGACAGGTCCGTCGCCAGCACCTCCAACTCCCACCCCGAGCCCGGAGGGAAGTGCGCGAGCAGCGTCATCGCCAGCGAGTAGGGCTCCTCACCCGTCGAGCACCCCGCGCTCCACACCCGCGCGCGACGGGCCATCAGCCCCTGCGCCGCCCGCCGCGTCCACTCCGGGAAGACGCGCTGCCGCAGGAACTCGAACTGCCCGGGCTCGCGGAAGAAGTGCGTCTCGTTGGTGCAGAGGCAGTCCAACATCCGCACCCGCTCCGCCTCGTTGCCGCGCATGCAGACGAACCGGTAGTAGGCACCGAAGGACGTCAGCCCCAGCGCCCGCACCCTCCGGGACAACCGCCCCACCAGCAGCGCCTGCTTCGAGGGGCCCAGGTGGATGCCCGCCTCCCGCTCCACCAACGTCTGGAAGAGGGAGAACTCCCGCTCCGTCAGCGGGAGCGGACCCACGCCGGACACGAGTGGCTCCGAGGAACCGCCCCCCCTCATGCGCCCCCACCGGCCGCGGCCCCCACCAGTCCCAGCAACTCCTCCGCGGACAACATCCGGTCCAGGTCCAACAAGAGGATGAAGCGCTGCTCCTGCCGGCCCATGCCTCGCAGGTAGTCCACCGGCGTGCGCGTGCCGAAGGCGGGCGGCGGCTCGACGTCGTCCGGCCCCAGGTCGAGCACCTCGCTCACCGAGTCGGCCAGCAGCCCCAGCGTGGTGCGCTCGCCGTCCATCACGGCCTCGACGATGACGAAGCACGTCCAGCGCGTGATGGGACGAGGACCCAGTCCCATCTTCACCGCCAGGTCCACCACGGGCACCACCCGGCCGCGCAGGTTGATGACGCCCAGCACCGAGGAAGGCATCCCCGGCACCCGCGTGATGGGCACGTGCTCGATGATCTCCCGGATGCGCAGCAGCTCGATGGCGTACGTCTCGCCGGCCAGGGAGAAACCCAGGTACTGCGCCGGACGGGTGACCTCGGAGAGGGTATTCGTGTTCGGGCTCATGGGGGGGAAGACCTTCATCCTAGAAACGCTTGAAGTCGTGACCCGGCGTGGGCGCCATCTGCATCGGCAGCGCCTGCGCCACCACCTTCAGTCCCTGCGCGGGCGAGTGCACGGGAGGGGGCGTCGCGGCGGGCCTCGGCACGTGTACCGGCTGCACCGCCCGCCCCGCCTCCGCCACTCGGAAGAACGTCATCATCTGCTGCAGCGACTCGGCCTGCGCCGCCAGCTCCTCCGCCGTCGACGACAGCTCCTCCGCCGCCGACGCGTTTCGCTGCGTCACCTGGTCCACCTGCACCATCGCCCGGTTCATCTGCACCACTCCACTCGCCTGCTCCCTCGACACCGCCGCCACCTGCTGCACCAGCTCCGCCGTCTTGCGAATCGACGGCACCAGCTCCTTGAGCAACATCCCCGAGCGCTCCGCCACCTTCACGCTGCTCCCCGCCAGGCTCCCTATCTCCTTGGCCGCCTTCTGACTCCTCTCCGCCAGCTTCCTCACCTCCGAGGCCACCACCGCGAATCCCCTCCCGTGCTCCCCCGCCCTCGCCGCCTCCACCGCCGCGTTCAACGCCAGCAGGTTCGTCTGGTAGGCAATCTCCTCCACGATGGAGATCCGCTCCGCTATCGCCGCCATCGCCTCCACCGTCTCGTTCACCGCCAGCCCACTCTCCTCCGCGTCCGCCGCCCCCCTCATCGCCATCGCCTCCAGCTGCTTGCTCGTCTCCGCGTTCTGGCTGATGGACGCGCTCAGCTGCTCCAGGCTCGTCGTCGTCTCCTCCACCGACGCCGCCTGCGTGCTGGTCCCCTGTGACAGCGCCTGCGCCGCCGCCGCCACCTGCCCCGATGCTCCCGACAACGAGCCCACCGCTCCCCTCACCTCTCCCAGCACGCTTCCGAAGCGCTGCACCATCTCCCTCATCCCATCCATGATCCGCGCCGCCTCGTCGCGCCCCCTCACCTCGATGCTGGTGGTGAGGTCTCCCGAGGCCAGCTTGCTGGTGAGCCCCATCGCCTCCTGCAGGGGCCGGACGATGCTGCGCGACAACAGCCACGCCAGCAGCACCGCCAGCACCGGCCCCACCACGCCGCCTCCCACCAACATGAGCTTCACCAGTTTCACCCCGCTCCTGGCGACCTCGCTCCGCTGATCACGATGGATCTGCTCCTCCTGGTGGATGGCGTTCGCCAGCCCCCCCATGGACTCCACGAGCTTCTGTCCCCGGGCGTCCCTGACGTACGCCACGAGCTGCTCCATGGACGCACGTCCGGCGTCCACATCCCGGCGCAGCGCCACCTGGCGCTCGGCGTAGGGGAGGAACTTCTGATGGTACTGGTCCAGCAGTTGTTGCAGCTGTTCCTGCTGGTGCGGGTTGTCCATCGTCAGCGCCTTCACCGTGGAGTGGCTCTCGAGGAACTCGGACTTCCGTTGAGGCACGAGCTCGAGGAAGGCATCGTCACCGGTGAGCGCGAAGCCGTGTACCCGGGCCTCATGATCGCTCAGGGCGATGCCCATGTTCCGGACTTCCAACAAGCCCTCGTAGGAGCGGTAGTTGTTCGCGGCCGAGATCACCAGACTCTGGAAGAGAACGAAGGTTCCCCAGGCGACCGCGGCGAGCAACGTGACGAACGTGCCGAACCCGAGCTGCAGCTTCCGAGTGATGCTGACGTTTTCGAACATGGAGGACCCCTAGAAGCGCTTGAAGTCGTGGTCCGAGCTGGACGACGCGCGCTCGGGGACCGCCGGGAATGACGACGTCGGCAGCTGCGTCGGCATCGCCTGTGCCACCGCCTTCAGCCCCTGCGCGGGTGGGGGCATCGGGAGGTGCGCCGGCGCGGGCCTCAACGAGCGCGCCGGCTGCGCCATCCCCTGCACCGCCCGCCCCACCTCCGCCACCCGGAAGAACGTCATCATCTGCTGCAGCGACTCGGCCTGCGCCGCCAGCTCCTCCGCCGTCGACGACAGCTCCTCCGCCGCCGACGCGTTTCGCTGCGTCACCTGGTCCACCTGCACCATCGCCCGGTTCATCTGCACCACTCCACTCGCCTGCTCCCTCGACACCGCCGCCACCTGCTGCACCAGCTCCGCCGTCTTGCGAATCGACGGCACCAGCTCCTTGAGCAACATCCCCGAGCGCTCCGCCACCTTCACGCTGCTCCCCGCCAGGCTCCCTATCTCCTTGGCCGCCTTCTGACTCCTCTCCGCCAGCTTCCTCACCTCCGAGGCCACCACCGCGAATCCCCTCCCGTGCTCCCCCGCCCTCGCCGCCTCCACCGCCGCGTTCAACGCCAGCAGGTTCGTCTGGTAGGCAATCTCCTCCACGATGGAGATCCGCTCCGCTATCGCCGCCATCGCCTCCACCGTCTCGTTCACCGCCAGCCCACTCTCCTCCGCGTCCGCCGCCCCCCTCATCGCCATCGCCTCCAGCTGCTTGCTCGTCTCCGCGTTCTGGCTGATGGACGCGCTCAGCTGCTCCAGGCTCGTCGTCGTCTCCTCCACCGACGCCGCCTGCGTGCTGGTCCCCTGTGACAGCGCCTGCGCCGCCGCCGCCACCTGCCCCGATGCTCCCGACAACGAGCCCACCGCTCCCCTCACCTCTCCCAGCACGCTTCCGAAGCGCTGCACCATCTCCCTCATCCCATCCATGATCCGCGCCGCCTCGTCGCGCCCCCTCACCTCGATGTGGGTGGTGAGGTCTCCCGAGGCCAGCTTGCCGGTGAGCCCCACCGCCTCATGCAGGGGCCGGACGATGCTGCGCGACAACAGCCACGCCAGCAGCACCGCCACCAATGGCCCCACCAGTCCTCCCGTCACCAGTATCCGCGCAACGGAGTGCGCCTGATCGTCGGTCTCCTCGATGAGACGACGGCGCTGCTCCAGCACGTCCTGCCGGAGGAGCGCCGACACGCCGGACATGCTCTCCAGGCTCTTTCCTCCCTTGTCCTCCTTCACGTACTCGACGAGCTGCTCCAGGGGGACACGGCCCGCGTCCACATCCCGGCGCAGCGCCACCTGGCGCTCGTAGTGGGAGAGGAACTTCTGCTGGTACTGGTCCACGAGCTGTTGCAGCAACTCCTGCTCACGCGGGAAGTTGGCCGTCAGCACCTTCAGCCGGGCAAGGGCCTCGAGAAACGTGGCCTGACGCTGGGACACCGGCTCGAGGACGTCCTCGTTGCCCGTGAAGGCGTACTCCAGCGCCCGGTGCTCCATGTCCATCACGTTGATGTGGATGGCCTGCAGCTCCAACCGCACATCATGCGAGCGGTAGTACCCATTATTGCTCACCAACCTATCGAAGAAGGCGTAGGACCCCCAGATGACGGCGGCGAGCAACACGACGAGGAATCCAAATCCGAGCTGCAGCTTCCGGGAGATGGTGAAGTTCTTGAGCAGCATGGGTGTCCTTCGAGAGGTTTGAGGATCCAGACCATCAGGGCTTCAGCCCATGACGGCCCGCTGGCGGATGGCCGTGCGCAGCAGGGTGGGCACGTCCAGGACGAGCCCCACGCGACCGCTGCCGAGGATGGTGGAGCCGGACACGCCGGGCAGGTGGCGGAAGAGCCGGCCCAGCGGCTTGAGGACGCACTGGCCCTCGCCATACAGCGCGTCCACCACCAGGCCCGCCCGGCTCCCACCGTGGCCCAGCACGACGACACTCTCCCGGGCCGGCATGGGGCCCTGCACCCCCAGCACCTCGCGCAGCCGCAGGTAGGGCAGCGAACGGCCTCGCAGGCTCAACACGCCCGCACCGGACTGCCCGTTGCGCTCCGCGGGCAGCTCCAGGCACTCGCGCACCGCCGCCAGCGGCAACACGTACGTCTCCTCGCCCACGCCCACCGAGAAGCCCTGGATGGTGGCCAGCGTCAGCGGCACCCGCAACGTCACCGTGGTGCCCTTCCCCTCCTCGCTGCGCAACGTCACCAGGCCCCGCAGCGCCTCCACGCTCCGGCGCACCACGTCCATGCCCACCCCGCGCCCGGAGACCTCCGTCACCGCCTCCGCCGTGGACAGCCCCGGCACGAAGACGAGATCCTCCAACTCCTCCACCGTCATCCGCTCGGGCTCCATCCCCAGCGCGAGCGCCTTCTCCCGCAGCCGCGCGTAGCGCAGACCCCGGCCATCGTCGGACAGCTCCACCACCAGCGAGCCCGGCTCGTGGAAGGCCCTCAGCACCAGCGTGCCGCACGCCTCCTTCCCCGCCGCACGCCGCTCCTCCGGCGTCTCCAGCCCGTGGTCCACCGCGTTGCGCACCAGGTGCAGCAGGGGCTCGCGCAGGCCCTCCACCAGCGCCGTGTCCACCTCCACGTCCTCACCCTCCAACACCAGCCTCGCCCACTTGCGCTCCACCCGCGTCAGGTCGCGCACCGTGCGCAGGTGCTGCCGGAAGAGCGGACCCACCGGCACCATCCGCACCCGCATCACCTCTTCCTGCAGCTCCTCGTGGAGGCGGTCCGCCTCGCGGTGCACCTCCAGGGCCTCCTCGGCCGTGCCCGTGCTCAGCACCTGCGAGAGCCGCGTGCGCGCGATGGCCAGCTCTCCCGTCAGGATGGCGATGCGGTCCAGCTTCTCCACGTCCACGCGCAGCGTGCGCCCGCGCCGCCCTCCCACCTCCACCGCCGACTCCTCCGCCGGCACGGCGTACACCACCCGCGGAGACTCCCGCTGGCGCAACGACTCGCAGCAGGCCCGCAGCCGCTCCACCAGCCCCTC
Source organism: Archangium violaceum (assembly GCF_016859125.1). Lineage (NCBI taxonomy): Bacteria > Pseudomonadati > Myxococcota > Myxococcia > Myxococcales > Archangiaceae > Archangium > Archangium violaceum. The sequence goes on from NZ_CP069338.1 coordinate 2,171,441, forward strand.
GTCCTCCTGTGCCGGCCGCTCCTGTCCCGCCAGCACCGCCTGCAACAACTCCCGCAGCCGGTCCACCGTCGCCAGCAGCAGCGTCACGTGCTCGTCGGACACCGGCAGACGCCGCTCCAGCAGCGTCTCCAGCACGTCCTCCAGCACGTGCGCCACGTCCGTCATTCCGGAGAGGCCCAGCGCGCCCGCCGCCCCCTTCACCGTGTGCGCGCCCCGGAAGATGGACCGCAGCCGCTCCTCGTCCGGGTGCTCCTCCAGCGAGACGAGGGTCTCCTCCATCTCGGTGAGGAGCTCCCCCGACTCCTCCGCGAAGGTGGCGAGCAGCCGCTCGCGATCCATTTCCAAGGTTCTCCCCCTCTCGGGAAATCGCCGCCCGCTCAGGATGGCGTGCCGGCGGCGATGCCGCGCGCGCAGTACAAGGCCCTCGCCCCTTCCGTCGCGAGCAGCTCCAGCAGCTCGCGGTCCTCGGGCTCGAGGCGGGGTTTGTGGGGCAGCAGCCCGAACAGCACCATCATTCCCAGGACGTGGTCGCCCAGCTTCAGCGGCACGCACGCGCGCGGGCCCTCCGTCCCGCCCTGCGCGCACGACTCCTCCATCAAGTCCCCCAGCCAGCACGCCCCGGTGCGCGCCGCCTGGCCCAGGGGATCATCCCCCAACGGCAACCGGCGGAAGCGATCCGCGTCGATGCCCAGGGAGACACGCAGCACCAGCTCCGCGCCCCTCGGCTCCAGCTCGAAGATGCCCAGCGCCTCCGAGCCCACCAGGTTGACGAGCAGGTCCTGGAGGATCTCCAACAGCGCCAGGGGCTCGAGCGACTCGTGCAGCCGCTGGGCGGCCACGCGCAGGCGCACCAGGTGGGCGAGCTCCGCCTCCACCAGGTGCTGGCGCTGGGCCCGCCACTGCTCGTCCTCCTGGAGCCGCGCGAGCGATGCCCGCAGTCGCTCGTTCTGCTCGCGCAGGGAGGCCAGCTCCGTGCGCAGCATCTCGTTCTCCCAGCGAAGCTGCTCCCTCATGCGCGCCGCGCCTCTTCCAGGTGGCTGCGCACCTTGGCCAGCAGCTCCTCACCATCGAAGGGCTTGGTGATGTAGTCGGTGCATCCGCTCTCGAAGCCCTGACGCACGTAGTGGGGCTCGCCGCGGGTCGTCACCAGGATGATGGGGACGTCCTTCGTCTCCGAGCGCGAGCGCAGGGCGCGGCACGCCTGGAAGCCATCCATGCGCGGCATGAGCACATCCAGGAAGATGAGGTCCGGATGCTCGGTGGAGGCCTTGTCGAGCGCCTCCTGGCCATCGCGCGCGGTGAGCAGCTCATAACCGCAGTGGGACAACATCATCCGGTGCAGCAGCAGCACGGTGCTCGAGTCGTCGACGAGGAGGATCTTCTTCCTGGGCATGACATTCCTCCGAAAAGGAGATGATGGGGGGGAAACCGCGGGGCTCAGGCGAGGCTGCCGCTGATGAGCTCGCGCAGCTGCATCAGACGGCGGGGGCTCATGCCCAGGAACTGGATGCCCATGCCGAGCGGATACGAGGCGGTGCGGCGCGAGGCATAGGGATTGGACCAGGAGACGAGGCCGGGGCCCTCGAGCACCTCGCGCGTGGTGGGCAGGTGGATGCGCAGCTCGAGCGCGGCGCCGGGGCGGGCGGGCACCAGGGTGCGCACGAAGAGGGCGCCCGGACTGAGCGCGCTGGAGTAGCAGGAGGACCAGGAGAAGCCGCCCAGCTCGCGGTACTCCACGGGGCACACGAAGGGCACGCGCTCGTCCACCTGGAGCCCCACGGCGTTGCGCTGCAGGAGGCCGTTGATGCGGGCCAGCAGGTGACGCGGCGCCAGGGTGCGCGCGCTCAGCCACACCTGCCCGAGCATCGGCAGCTCCGCGACGTCGCTGTCCGTCACCACCACGGTGTGCACCCGCCCCAGGCGCGTCTCGGTGCGCAGACGTTCCACCCGCATCATCTCCTCCACCGAGTTGACGCGGGAGCGCACGAGCAAGAGGTGGAGGGGCTCGCCGTACTCGGTCACCAGGGCCATCGCGCGCTCAGGGGTGGGGGCGTACAGCAGGTGATGACCGCACGCCTCCAGGTTCGCCCCCAGACCGTCATGCGTGCCCGCCGCCTCTCCCACCAGCATCACGGTGCGCGGGCCGCGCCGCTCCATCTGCCGGGCCGTCGGCTTGGGAACCCTGTCACACAGCACGTCGATGCGCGCCTGCAGCTCGGTGATGCGCACGGGGCCGAGCATGCAGTCCTCCGCCCCGCCATTCACACACGCCTCGAGCAGCTCCGCCGGCGTGCTGTCCTCCACGATGACGAGGATGGGCACGTCCCCATGGAGCGGATGGCCGCGCAACGCCGCGCAGCCGGGCCCGCCGTCCGCCGCCAGCACCCGCCAGTCCACCAGCACCATCAGGGGCCGGCACCGGCCCAGCTCGCCTCGGGCCGCCAGCAGGTTGTCCACCGACACCACCTCGCAGCCGACGGCGCGCAGCAGTGTCGACAAGGTCAGCCGGAGCACCTTGGCTTGATCGACGAGCAATACCTTCCGGGACGACTGCGCGGAGACTCCGGACTGTTGTGGCAGCACATGTGTGGCGAGTGGCATGGTGAGACTTCTCCCATCCAGTTTGAGACGGTTTCGACCCGACCCCCGCTCCGCTCCCCCTACTCCCGGACTCCTCGACGGGTGCGAGGAATCAGCGAGCACTGCGCGAAACTGAGATGAAAGGGAATACGGGAAACCGAGCTTGCCCGCCTACCCGGGCCAGATTCAAAGCCTCATCCATGGAGGCTAGCGAACACTCACCTGTCAATGCAGGGTGATGTCTGCCATTTCCGCCGGAAGAACAGGCGAGTACATCGTCATCCATCCGACGCTGAATTGCCCTCACGAGTGGTCGGACACGGCCCTACCGGAGGCCGGTTGCCTTGCAGTCCACAGTCGGCGCGAAACCTGTTCAGGAAATGAAAAACATTCCATGTCGCGTATTGGGAATGATTCACCCGGACAACAATCTCACAACCTGAAATGTGGTTCATGTCATGAATTAGCGGCCCTTACGCGCACGCGAGCGGACAGGCTGACGGGAACGCCGTGGGAGAACCCACACAACCGCCCGGGCGCGGCGAAGGTGCGGTATGCGTGGAGCCCATGACCGATGCCATCGTCGTCTTCGTGACCGCGCCCACGGCCGACAAGGCCGCGGAGCTCGCCCGCCTGCTGGTGGAGGAAGGACTCGCCGCGTGCGGCAACGTGGTGCCCGGCCTGCGCTCCATCTACCGGTGGGAGGGCAAGGTGCACGACGAGTCCGAGGTGCTGCTGATCCTCAAGACGCGCGCCCCCCTCTTCGAGGCGCTGCGCGAGCGCGTGGTGGCCGTCCACCCCTACCAGTGCCCCGAGGTGCTGCGGGTGGACGTGCGGGAGGGCCACGAGCCCTACCTCCAGTGGATTCGCGACAACGTCCGTCAAACCCCCTGAGCCCGCCGGGTCGACGGCCGTTGAGCAAAATGCAACACTTTCCCCCGAGGGCGGGCTGCCGCCCCCGGCACGACGCGTCGTTCCGGCGTGCTAGACACGAAGCCCACTCCACTCTCGCTCTCCAAGGAAGGCCTGTTCATGACGCTCGCAAGTCGGGAGGCTGCCTACGGCTCATGGAAGTCCCCCATCTCCGCCGACATGATCGCCACCCAGACGCTCTCGCTGGGGGAGATCGCCGTCGATGGGGATGATGTGTACTGGTTGGAGGTCCGCCCCGGTGAGCGGGGACGGCACGCCATCGTACGGCGCACCGGGGATGGGGCCCACACGGACATCCTCCCCATGCCGGGCGAGGGCCGGCCGACGTACAGCTCGCGCAGCCTGGTGTACGGCCAGGGGGGTGGCTCCTTCGCGGTGTCCGAGGGGCTGGTGGTCTTCGTCAACCACGCGAGCACCGGGGCGCACGTGGATCAGCGGCTGTACCGGGTGAACCCGGGCCGCACGCCGGTGCCCATCACGCCGGACATGGGCGGCAAGCACCGCTATGGGGACCTGGTCATCGACCGCTCGCGCAACCGCGTGCTGTGCGTGCGAGAGGACTGGCGCAACCTCGAGGACGGCCAGCCGCGCGTCTCGCTGGTGGCGGTGGACATCGACGGGCAGAAGCAGACGGTGCTGGCGCAGGGACGCGACTTCTACTCCTCGCCCGTGATGAGCCCCAATGGCCGGCGTCTGGCGTGGCTCGCCTGGGACTACCCCTGCATGCCGTGGGACGGCTGCGAGCTGTGGGTGGCGGACGTGGACGAGGACGGCGCGCTGCACCACCCGAGGCTGGTGGCCGGCGGCACCACCGAGTCCATCTTCCAGCCCCAGTGGTCCCCGCAGGGCGAGTTGTACTTCGTGAGCGACCGCAACAACTGGTGGAACCTCTACCGGTTGCAGGGGCGCAGCGTGGTGCCGGTGCTGGAGAGCCGGGCGGAGTTCGGCACGGCCCAGTGGAGCCTGGGCATGTCCACGTACGCCTTCATCTCGCCGCGGCACGTGGTGTGCGCCTTCAACGAGCAGGGCCAGTGGAAGCTGGGGCGGCTGGACGTGGTGCTCGGCCAGTTCGCCGAGCTGCCCACCCCCTTCACGGACATCTCCCAGGTGCGCGGGGGCTTCGCCATGGCGTACTTCGTGGGGGGCGGACCGGAGCAGCCCGCCTCCGTGGTGCGCCTGGACATGGAGTCCTGCAAGCCGCGGGTGCTCAAGGCCTCCAGCCGTCTGCCCGAGGAGCTGACGCCCTACCTGTCGCGCTGCGAGCCGCTGCACTTCCCCACCACGGAGCTGGGCGAGGCCCACGCCTGGTTCTACCCGCCCCGGAACCCGGACCACGCCGCGCCCGCGGGTGAGAAGCCGCCCCTGCTCGTGATGAACCATGGCGGCCCCACGGGCTCGGCCTCGACGAAGCTGGACTGGACCATCCAGTACTTCACCAGCCGGGGCTTCGCGGTGGTGGACGTCAACTTCCGGGGCAGCACCGGCTACGGCCGCGAGTACCGCCTGTCGCTGTACGGCAATTGGGGTGTGATGGACGTGGATGACTGCGCCAACGCCGCGCTGCGGCTGGTGCAGGAGGGCAAGGTGGACGCGAAGCGGCTGGTGGCGCGCGGCAGCGGCACGGGCGGCTACACCACCCTGTCGCTGCTGGCCTTCCGCGACATCCTGCGCTGCGGCACCAGCATCGGCGGCATCGCCAACCTGGAGACGCTCACGGAGCAGTCGGACAAGTTCGAGGCCCACTACGTGGACCAGGTGCTCGGACCCCTGCCCGAGTCCAAGCAGCTCCTGCAGGACCGCTCGCCCCTCTTCCACATCGACAACATCAAGCGCAGCCCCCTGCTCTTCATCCAGGGCCGGCAGGACACCCGGGCGCCCCAGCGCGAAACGGAGGAGATGGTGCGCAAGCTGCGCGCCAATGGCGTGCCCGCGGCGCTGCTGACGGTGGACGGCGAGCCGTACGGCCCGCGCACCAACGCCGACCTCAAGAGGGCACTGGAGGCCGAGCTGTCCTTCTACTCGCGGGTGATGGGCCTGACCCTGGCCGAGCCGCTGGAGCCGGTGGTGCTCGAGCCGGCGATGGCCGAGCCCCCCCGCCGCTGAGCGCCGCGAGGAGCGCGGCGGGCCTCAGAGATCGCAGGGAGGCAGCGTGACGATGGCGTCCATCAGCGCCCTCGTCACCTCGGCGGAGAGCCGCCCCTCGAACAGGAAGGCGAGGCCCACCACGGCGAGCACCTCGCCGGCCGCGTCCAGCAAGGGCAGGGCCACCGAGGCGTGCAGGGCCCGCGCCCCCCTCAGGACGCGCCCGCCCTCGTCCATCAGGACGTCGCCCGTCTGCACCGGCCGCCGGGTGGCGAAGGCGAGTCCGACCATGCCCCTGCCCTGGGGGATGATGCGCACGGCGTCCACCACCGGGGGTGGGATGTTGAGCGTGGCCACCAGTTCCAGCGTCTCGCCGCGCCGCAGGTGGACGGTGCCGGCCATCACACCCTGCGCGGAGGCGAAGGACTCCAACCACGGCTGGTAGGGCGGCTTTCCGGTCATCTCCATGATGCTCCTCCCTGTGCGACCCCTCCCCCGGCCGGAAGGGGAGGCATTCCTGCTTCTTCTGTTCTTGAGCGTTTGGGGTCCCCGTGGATCCAGACCCCGTTCCGAACGAGACAGCCACCGCCAGGATGGAACATTGAAGGGAGAGCGAGCGGACGAGCACCGCCCGCGCCGCATGTTCCCGCTGGAGGGAGGGAGCCCCGGTTGTTGGTGAGCCCCTGGATTGTCAGCTTCCGAGCATGAATTCCAACCCGGTCTCGCCGTGGGAGTGGGCAATCTTCGGGGTGATCGTACTGGCGATGATCCTCATCGACCTGCTCGCCCACCGGCACAAGCATGGGGAGACGAAGAAGGCGGCGTATGCCTGGAGCATCGCCTGGATCCTGGTGGGTCTGGCCTTCGGGGGCTTCGTCTGGGCGAGACACGGGGCCATCACCGCGCACGAGTACCTGGGCGCCTATCTCATCGAGAAGAGCCTCAGCCTGGACAACCTGTTCGTCTTCCTCGTCATCTTCGCCAGCCTGAACGTGCCCGAGGACAAGCAGCGCCGGGTGCTCTTCTGGGGCATCTTCGGAGCGCTCGTCTTCCGGGCCCTGTTCATCACCCTGGGCCTGCGGGCCATCGAGCAGTGGCACTGGGTCGTCTACGTCTTCGGCGCCATCCTGATCTTCGGTGCGTTCCGCGTGGCGCGCCGCCATCCCTCGGACGAGTCGGACAACAAGGCCGTGAGGTGGTTGGAGAAGCGCCTGCCGGTGACGACGCAATTCGAGGGCTCGAGGTTCTTCAAGCGCGTGGACGGCCGGATACAGGCGACGCCGCTGCTCATCGCGCTGCTGTCCATCGAGCTGTCGGACGTGGCCTTCGCCATCGACTCGGTGCCCGCGGCGCTATCGGTGAGCCGCAACGTGTTCGTGGTCTACTCCTCGAACGTCTTCGCCATCCTCGGGCTGCGCGCGCTCTACATCGCGCTGGCGAAGACGGTGCATGAGCTGCGCTACCTGCACTGGGGGCTCGCGGCGGTGCTCGCGTTCGCCGGCTTCAAGATGATTGCCTCCGATTGGCTCCACGTGTCCCCGCTGCTCTCGGTGGCCATCATCGTGGTGTGCATCGGCCTCTCCGTCTGGTGGAGCCTGCGCGCGCGCCGCAAGGCCGCCAGGAGGGCGGGAGCGCCGCGGGAGGAGAAGCCCCGCGGCGAACCGTATGAGGAAATCCACGCGTAGAGCGCCCCCGAGGGGTGGAGCCGGCTACTTCTTCGTCTTCGTACGAGACGACGAGCGGCTCCGGGCCGTGGAGGAACCCCGGCGGGAAGCGCCCGCGCGCGAGGCCGTCTTCGCGCGGCCGGTACGGCCGGCGGCGGCGGCGCGGGGGCTCTTCTTGGCGCCCCGGGTGGTGGTGGCGCGACGCGGCGAGGCGCGCTTGCTCTCGCTCAGCTCCCCTTCCCGCTGTCCGAGGCGCAGCGCGCTCTGGGCGCTCCGACGCGTCTTGCGCTTCGCCTGGCCGGGCTTCGGCGCCGGCAGGGCCACTCCGGCCCGACGCGCCTTGGACAGGCCGATGGCGATGGCCTGCTCACGCGACTCCTTCCCGTGCTTGCCCTCCTTCAGATGGTGCATCTCCTCGCGGACGAACTCACTGGCCTGCGTCGTCGGGCGCTTTCCCGCGCGCTTCGCCTGCCGCGCGCGCTGGAGGGTCTGCTTCTCTGGCATCCGGTGTCCTTTCGTGTGGGGTCGCGGGGCCGAAGGTGGTGACGGGGGGCGGGGTTGACAAGAGGCGACCTAGTGGCGCCGCCGCTCGATTTCGCGCGCGAGCTCCTCCTCCAGGTGCCGGAGCATGACGTCGGCGTCGAAGGACTCGTCGCCCTCGCGCCACACCACCAGCGGGTCCGCGATGCCCAGGCGCTGGAACAAGGCGCGCAGCCGCTCCATGGCCCGCTCCATGGCGGCGAGGGTGGTGGGTGAGCACCCGGGGTCGCGCTTGCGCAGGAGGGCGAGGCTCAGCTCCAGCGTCTGCAAGGGCGTATTGGTGGCGTCGCGCACCACGAGGAAGAGCCGCGCCAGCCGCTCCAGCGCCTCGGCCTCCGTGCGCGCCTCGCGCAGCTTCAGCTCGATGGAGTGGCTGCGCACCCGGTAGGCCAGCATGGTCAGCGCCACGCCCCCGTAGACGAGCGTTACCCACGGCTCCCACGGAGAGCGCACCCCCGGGTGCTGGCCCAGCCCCAGCGCGAACCAGAGCACCACCGTCTCCAGGGCGAAGGCGGCGATCAACCCACCTCCGAGCCACAGTCCGGTGGGCGCGAGCACGCCCAGCGCCAGCATCACCAGCCGGTGGCCCGTCATGGGCACCCAGAGGAGCCCCGAGCCGGCCATGGCGTGCTCGGCCATGGCGAAGACGGGGAGGAAGGGCAGCACCGCGCCCGCGAAGCAGGCCTCGACCAGGACGGTGCGCAGCCGCTGGCGGAGCGCGAGCAGCACGCCCAGCAGCACCAGCGCCCAGAGCACGTGCAGCGCGCGCAGCACCGGCAGGGTGGTACCCTGGAACACCCGGGCGTCGATGAAGACGTAGGCCAGCTCCGTCAGCGCGACCAGGACGGAGCCGACCACGGCGCCGCGCCAGGCCCGCGCCCACAGCTCCTGCTCCACCGCCCCTGGCACCCTAGGTCGTGCCGGTTCCACGGGCACCACCCCCCACCAGCTCCAGGAGGACCTTCGATTGGATGGGCTTGGAGAGCACCTGGACCTGGGTCAGCTCCAGGGCCTCGCGCACCAGGGGATGGGAGCGGGCGTGGCCGGTCAGGAAGACCGTCCTCCCGGGGAAGCCGTTGTCCCTCAACCAGCGGTACGCATCCAGCCCGCTGGGCACCCCCTCCCCCAGGTTGATGTCCAGGAGGGCCAGCCCGCACCCGAGCGCTTCGTCCGCCTTTCGCCGCAGCTCCGCCACGGAGCCGGCGCTCACACAGGCGTCCGCTCCGGACAGGAGCAGCAGCTCGCAGAGGATGGACCTCAGGTCTTCATCGTCCTCAAGTACGAGCACCCGTAGCACGTGTCCCGCCCTCCACGGCTGGCTGTCACCTCGAGCGTCCGACGCTCCGGGCCCCCCTCGCAAGCCGGAACCGGGCGGGTGCGGTACTTTTTCGGACAGGACGGTGGGTAGCGCCCCCCCTACTCCCGGAGTGAACAGACCCACGCCCCAGGTCCGGTGTCCGCCCGGCCACGGTCCCTCCATCATTCAATGCAACATCCCTGCATTTGTGATGGAATTGCGAAGCGCTCGGGGTCAGGGGGAGCTGCCCGGCGTTCCCCTGACTGGCCGGAGTCGCCGCCGGTATCCCCTCGGTGCCCGGTGTCGCACCTTGATTGAGCAAGTGAGATGCAACTTTTAAGGAGTTGGGTTATGCGGAAGGAGATGGCTGCAAGGAAGAACGCACCCCAGCCGAAGCTCGCCGACTACCAGGACCGCCTCCGTACCGCGGGACTGCGCAGCACTTCACCCCGAGTGGCGGTGTTGCGCGAACTGGAGTCCGCGACGGCACCCCTGAGTCACGCGGATCTGGTGGAAGCCCTGAGTGAGGAAGGCTACGACCGCGTCACCATCTACCGCAATCTCACCGACCTCACCGAGGCCGGTCTGGTGGTGCGCGCGGACCTGGGAGACCACGTCTGGCGCTTCGAGCTCAAGCGCGAGGAGAAGTCGCACCAGGGCACCCACCCGCACTTCACGTGCACCGACTGCGGCACCGTGGCCTGCCTGCCCGCCGAGTCCGTCCGCATCACCCCGGCCAAGGGAGCCCCCAAGGCCGTGAGCGCGCGCTCGGTGGACGTCCAGCTGCGCGGCCTGTGTGACCACTGCGTCTAGGTAGCCAGGTCCCCGCCTTCAAGCCCCGCCCGCCTGCCCGCTCTCCGGACGGCATTCCCGCCTCCGGATCGCCTCCGGTTGGCGTCGCCCCCCGTGGATACCACCGTTCTCCGGCAGGTATCCCACACGGGTATGCATATGGAGGGGTCATCATGAAGAAGCTCCTGGCCACACTGGTCATCACCCTGGGCACGGCCGCCCTGGCGCAGTCGAACGTGGACCCGAAGGCCCAGAAGGAGGACCAACGCAACGACGCCAGCCGCATCGAGACGGGCATCGACTCCACCGAGGTGTTACCGGGCCTGAGCGGCTCCAAGGCCCAGAAGCAGGCCGATCAGCAGCAGGCGAGCGGCGCCCAGAAGTCGAGCGACGCCGCCCTGATGAACAAGGCGAACGCCTTCAACCTGAAGGGCACCCTGAAGAAGGGCTCGGATCGGGATGAGGTCATCCTCTCGCGCCAGAACCAGAACCTGCCGGACGTGGAACTGGACGTGAGGGATCAGACCCAGGTGATGCTGGACGGCAAGAAGGTGGCGGTGGGCGACATCCCCGAGGGCGCCCAGGTGCGCGCCAGCTTCCAGCTCGTCGAGGATGACGCGGTGGCGGTGGAGCTCAACGCCACCAGCCCCAAGAAGGGCACCCAGAGCAAGTAGGTACCCACGAGGGAAAACCGGGCACCCAGCCGGTGCCACGGTCGTCACACGTGATTGTCGGAGCCGGGCCCGTCTCCCTCTGAGGGGAACGGGCCCGCTCCTTTTCCACCCAGCTTCCGGCGCCGCGAGGGAACGTGAGGTGAATCCCGCTTCCCTCCGTGGCGAGGCCTCCATCCCGCGCGTTCCCTCGACCAACCCACCCTCACGGGTATGGCCCTTGCTCTGCTTCACCGCGATTCGAGCAGGAGCCCGAGGAGGCGGGAAGGTCATGCGCAGACTGTTGGGAGCGTGGGCGGTGGGAGCGGTGGTGGCGTGGGGCTGCGGCGGCACGACGGATGAAACGCGGCCACGAGGACAGGACGAGAACCCGGCACATACCGATGAGCCGGCTCCGCCGGTGCTCGAGGAACCACCCCCGCCGATCGTGGCGGAACCGGACCCCGGCACGACGGATCCGGGAACCACGGACCCCGAGCCCACGGACCCCGAGCCCACGGACCCCGAGCCCACGGACCCCGAGCCCACGGACCCGGATGTCCCGGCGCCGGTGGCGACGCCGGGGCCGTGGCCGAACGAGCCGCTGGTGAACTACTCGAGCCGCTATGGCCTCGGCAACGTGCGGGCCATGGCCGTGGACGACGCGTACAACATCTGGTTGCTGGACGGTGCCCGCATCGGCGTGCTGCGCCCCAGGGACTCCGGGCCGCGGTGGACGAGCGGCGTGGGCCAGGCGGCACCGGGCTTCGGCGCCGACAAGCTGGCCATGGGCTCCACCGTCATCTGCGGTGGCAGCGCGGGCCGCGCCTACGTGGGCTACTTCACCTACGAGCTGGACAGCGCCTTCATCTACAGCCCGGACGGGAGCAACTTCCCCCTCTACAACGACCCGGACCCGAGGCGCTTCGATCCCGTGCGCTACCAGGAGTACCAGAAGGGTGACCTGGACGTGGTGAAGCTGCAGGAGGACGGCAGCGTGGTACTGGAGACGCACCTGAGCCGCTCGGCGCGCAGCAACGGGCCGCAGGACATCGGCATCCGCAACACGAACGATCACCACTTCGACGAGGACCGCTCGGTGCTCAGCTGCGTGAAGGTGATGCACGGCAAGCACAAGGGCGACGTCTACATCGGAACCAACCACGGCGTGACGCGCATCCAGGGCCTCACCTACAACAGCCACCGGCACCCGGTGTGGTTCAAGCCCAAACCGGACGGCGGCACGACCCAGATGGCCGGCTACACGTACGCGTTGGGCATCGCGCAGAACGGGGACGTGCTCATCGGCAATGATTGGAGCCTGGGCGTGGTGACGCCCTCGGTGAACCTGGCGGACTGGGACAAGGTCAACGACTCGCTCAACCCGGAGAAGCTCAACTCCTACCTCCGCGGGCTCAACTCAGAGGAGGAGAAGGACTACTGGCGTGGCATCCAGCAGACCACGGACGGGCTCTACTACGTGGCGAGCAAGGACTACGGCCTGTGGCGGATGCTCATCTCGCGGAGCTCCGAGGCCCATGGCGACAAGGTGGAGGGGCTGCCCACGGACCAGCTCACCTCGCTGGCGGCCACGAATGACGGCTCGCTCTTCATCGGCACGGTGGGCTTCGGACTCTGGAGGCTGGACGCGCAGAAGAAGCTCTCGCACGTGGACGGCGTGGACGGCACGGTGGTGGAGCAGCTCCTGTATGATCCCACGGTGGACCCGGGGATGCTCTACGTGCTCACCAACGGGGGCCTCACGGTCATCCGTGGCCACTGAGAGCCGCCCTCCCTCTCCCCCCGGGAGAGGGCCGGGGTGAGGGTATCCGCCCCCCTGGCCGCCAAGGGAGGGCACTCCATCACACACAGGTCCGTCAGGACACCGGGCCGCCGGGCCATGCTCCGGTGGCCCGGAATTTTTCGTGACATTTTTGCCTTTACCTTCCGCCCGCTGACACCGTCTGGAGGCCGGGCGGGCGGACATGAACCGCGCGCTCGTCGCCCATGGGCGGTGTCCACTACAATGCGAACCGTCTCCGACCGACGGAAGGATACTCATGCCCCTGAGACTCGCCCGCCGACGTTCCGCCACCCAGACCGCCGAGGCGGTCTCCGCTCCCGTTCATGGGCCGCACCGGAACCACATGAAGCGGAACGAGCTGAGGGCCGTGGCGCCGGACCCGCTGAGGCCAGAGGCGCGGCTGCGTTGGAGGGATCACTTCACGCTGTCGGAGAACGTGCTGCACGTGCCGGGGATGCACCGGGAGCACGACGGGCTGCGCATCGCGCACCTGTCGGACATCCACGTGGGCCAGGCGACCTCGGCGGTGCGCATCCGCCGGGCGGTGGCCGAGGTGAACGCGCGCAACCCGGACCTGGTGTTCCTCACGGGCGACTACGTCACGCACAGCCCCAAGCCGCTGCCGCGAGTCATCGAGCTGCTGGCGGGCTTCTCCAGCCCGGTGTTCGCGGTGCTGGGCAACCATGACCACTGGGTGGACGCGCACTACCTGCGCACCGGCTTCGAGCGCCTGGGCTACACGGTGCTGCAGAACGAGCACCGCCAGGTGCACGTGCGCGGGGCGCCGGTGACGGTGCTGGGTATCGACGACGGGCGCACGGGCCGAGATGACGTGGAGACGACCTTCCGGGGCGCGCCCGAGTCGGGCACCCGCCTGGTGCTCACCCATGCGCCGCCCACCGTCGACAAGCTGCCGCCGCACGGCAACCTGGTGCAGTTCTCCGGGCACACCCACGGAGGCCAGTTCGTGGTGCGCGGCCTCACCGAGGCCATCTTCCGGCGCGCGGGCCAGCCCTACATCCAGGGCCACTACCATGTGCGCGGCAACCAGCTCTACGTGAACATGGGGCTGGGCTTCGGCTTCGGCGGGCCCTACCTGCGGCGCGGCACCTATCCCGAGGTGGCCTTCTTCACGCTGCACCACGTGGAGACGGCGGCCTCTCACTGAGCCGCCGCTGTCCCGCACACGCCCAGCACCTGCTCCGGGGCGGAGGCCGGAACCACCGGCACCTCCGCCGCGGCGACTGGCAGCCGGACGGTGAAGCACGAGCCCCTTCCGGGCTCCGACTCGACCTCGATGCGGCCCCCGTGCCCGGTGATGATGCCGTAGGCGACGGCGAGGCCCAGGCCGGTCCCCTCGCCCACGGGCTTCGTCGTGAAGAACGGCTGGAAGAGCTTGTCACGCACCTCGGCGGGCATGCCCACCCCGTTGTCGCGCACCCGCACGAGCACCTCGCTGGACCTGGAGAGGGTGCTCACCTCCACCACGCCGTCCCGGGCGGGCAGGGCCTGCGCGGCGTTGACGATGAGGTTCACGAGCACCTGGCCGATCTGCCGGGCCTGCCCCACGACGACGCCGTGAGGTAGGCGCCGAGCCCGAACCGCAGCATGGAGGAGTGGCCCACCGGATCCGCGAGCCCATTGAGGAAGAGCACCTGGAAGAGCACGTTGAACCAGGCCAGCAGGTTCCAGTGAAGGAGCTCGGACACCGCCGTGCTGATGAGCAGGTTGCCCACCAGCAGGAGCCATGTCCCGAGCACGCGGCGCTCCGGCCGTTTCAGCCAGGCGGTGCCCAGGAGGGTGACCCCGCCGCGCAGGACGCTGAGCGCGCAGAGCGCCCCCACCGTCGTCCACCTGCCCCAGGTCTCCGAGAGCAGGATGCCCTGGAAGAGGCCCACGCACAGAAAGGTCCAGAGGGGCAGGTCCCGGGCGGCATCAGTGGGTGGTTGAACCCTGTTCATGGAGAGCGCCCCCCGTCATCGCAACCGATGAGCCTCGGGATGGCGCGGAGCCCGCCGCCACCCGTTGTCTCACATTCGCGGAATGAGAAAGATCGTAAAGCAACACGCATGAACGCGGGCGCGCCCACCAGGAGGGAACGCCGCCTCGGAGGCCGATGTCTGTGTCATGGGAGACAGCCCGAGCCCGGGCGTTTCCCCGTCAACGCGGGCGGTGTCCTGGCGTCGACAAAGAATTGTGCGCTCCGATGTATGCCTAACGGCCCCGCCGTCCCCCGCCGCCACGGCCTCGCGAGGAGGGGCCTGTCCCGCGTGGAGGACCCCCCTTGCGCCCTCCCACCTTGCCGCCCGGACGCTCCGCGCCGCGGGTGCCGCGCCTGCCCTGGCCGGTGTTCTTCCCGCGCGTATCCGCCCCCCTCGCGCCACGGGCGGTGTCCCGGCCACGCACGCCTTCACCCCGGCGCGCGGGCATCGCGCGTTCCCCGCGAGGGGACTCCTCCCTCCCGCGGCGAGGAGCCGCGCCGCGAGCCGTACCTCCACCGCGAGCCGTCCCCCCACCGCGAGCCGTACCCCCACCGCGAGCCGTACCCCCACCGCGAGCCGGTGCCGCACGGCGGCTGCTGTCCCCACCGCGACGCTCCGGTTTGCCCTCGCGCGAGGGACCCACTCCACCGCGGGCCTTCTTCCCACCGGTCTCGGTCCGGGGACGGGGACGTGGACGTGTGCGGTCCGCCTTGCTCGCCGGAGCCTCCCAACTCTCTTCGAGATCCATCAGGCCCGCGCCATCCTGCCCCTCCCGGAATGTCTGCATCTCCTCGAGGAAGACGGAGTCCTCTCGCGGCACCTCGACGCGCGGCAGGGTCATGCGGGTGATGCGCTCGATGGCTCGCACGGTCTCCTCGTCCCGCTCGGTGACGAAGGTCGAGGCACGCCCACTCGCGCCGGCCCGCGCCGTACGGCCGATCCGGTGGACGTAGTCCTCCGGGGAGTGCGGCAGGTCGAAGTTGATGACGTGGCCGATGTCATCCACGTCCAGCCCGCGCGACGCGATGTCGGTGGCCACCAGACAGCGGTACTGGCCTCGCCGGAAGCCCTCGAGCGCCTGGCGGCGCTGTCCCGGCGTGCGGTCGGCGTGGATGGCGGCGGTCTTGTAGCCCGCGCGCTTGAGGACCTCCTGCACCTTCTCGGCGCGCTCCCGGGTGCGGGTGAAGACGAGCGTGCTCAGTTGATCCCTGGCGAGCAGGCTGAGCAACAGCGGGTACTTCTCCTGCGGATCCACCTCGTACAGCCGCTGCACGGCGCGAGCGGCGGGAGTCCCGCTCGGGGTGACCTCCACCCGGACGGGCCGGCGCAGCACCTCCTGGGCGAAGCGCGTCACGTTGTGGCCGAGGGTGGCGGAGAAGAGGAGCGTCTGGCGCTCGCGGGGCAGGGCGGCGAGGATCTGCTCCAGCTCGGGCACGAAGCCCATCTCCAGCATCCGGTCCGCCTCGTCCAGCACGAGCATGCGCACCGAGGAGAGGTTCACCGCGCCCGCCTTGAGCAGGTCGGCCAGCCGGCCCGGAGTGGCGAGGATCAGCGAGGGACGCTGGCGGAGCACCTCCACCTGGGCGCCCATGTCGGTGCCGCCGATGACCACCGCCCGGGAGATACCGCGCGGCTCACCGAAGAAGGCGGCTTCCTCGGCGATCTGCTGCACGAGCTCGCGCGTGGGGGCGAGCACCAGACCGGCGGGGCTGGGTTGACCGGCCAGGCGCTCGACCAGGGGCAGCAGGTAGGCGGCTGTCTTTCCCGTGCCGGTGACGGCACAACCAATGACGTCCCGCCCGGCGAGCGCCGGCGGGATGGCCTGGGCCTGGATCGGAGTGGGAGAGGCGAAGCGGGCGCGCCGCACCGCATCGAGCGATTCAGGAGAGAGGCCGAGGGACTTGAAGGTGCTCACACGTGAGGGGCTAACACACCCGGACGCGCGGAGCGACCCACAATGTCCTCCCACGGGAGAGAACCCGGGCCTTTGACCGGTTGGCGACGCCCCCTCCCCGACCGGCCAGCCGGAATGGAGCACCATCCGAGCGGCCGTGCACCTCTCAATGGACGATAAAGTCGAACCTCTCGATTGCCGCCTTGAGTTCCTCTTCGGTCGTCTCGCAACGCCTTGCCTCGGCGGGCGCGTAGAACGACAAGGCCACCGTGGTGGGCAGTTCCTTGTAGGGGCCCTCCAGGGTCACCGGGCTGAAGCTCCCTGGCCACGAGGCGCTCGTGAGCTCACGACCTCTGCCGAGGGGATCCAGGATGGTGAAGCAGGGCCAGCGAGGGAGACGCAAAGTACGAGGGTCACAACTCTGGAAGCGACAGAGGTCCAGGCGGGTCTCCGAGAAGTCGCAGTCCTCCACCGCCCCGTGCTCCCACCACTTCCCATGACCGGGCCACGCGCCGAAGTCGCAGCCCACCATGCGGCCCGTGAATCGACAGCCCTTCAGTGCCGCGCCCGTCCAGGAGAAGCGCTTCAGCTCCTGCTTCAACTCGATGTCGCAGTCGATGAAGGTCGTTGACCGGATGAACAGCTTACGGGTGGGTACTCGCACCACGATCGTGCATCGCCGCAGCGTCAGGTTCGGCCCGAGATAGAGAAGGCGATCCGCCTCGGCCTTCAGCTCCACACGCGCGTCCTCCATCTCGCGCTCCTCGTAGATGATGTTGCCGGGCCTCATTTGCGCGCACCTCAGAAGAAGATCATTCAGAAGAACTCTCCGGCCATCCGGCGGCCGTGCACTCCAAAATTCTCGTCTGTCCCAGATAGCACTTCGTATCGCAGTCCACCTGGCCTGGGATCCACCACATCGACCCCTCGCTGGTTCCAGAGCAGGTGCCCGAACTCTTCCTTCATCTGTCGATGTACCCAGCGCCCCCTGGCCAGCCCCTCCAGATGAGCAACACTCCGGAGGTTCCCCGCCTTGCGCACCTTCTCGATCACCTTGCGCTCATCCGGGGAGAGCTGATGGGGCCCCCATTGTCTTGCGATCCGCTCGGCTGCGGCTTGCAACTCGTCTCCCAGCTTGTCCTCCGCCGGGATGTCGCCAAGCCACTTTCCGCGTGGCAGGTGCCACCTCTGGCCGTTACCGAGGATGACCTGATGATTGCCTCCCCGATGACGAATCGCGATGGTCCCTGAGTGGCATTGAGGAGCTACCGCCGAACTGTTCTGGCTGAACATCGCCCCAGCCAGAGGGCCCTGGGGTGATGTGACGACAGCGAGGGCATGGTCCGACAAGACCACCGTCTCCACCGCCACCACATGCTCCACTGCCTCCGACAGCGTTCCCCGGAAGCCCTGGGCCTTCCACTGCGCCTGCATCGAGCCGTATCTCGGCAATGAACGAATGCGCGCAGCCGCGTCTCCCAGCGTGCGTCCGCTCAACGTCGCCACAGCCAGAACCAACGCCCGAGCCGCGTCCGTGCCAATTCGCCTCCCGAACACCTCCCCCGCTTCGCGCAACTCCGCGAACGTGGTGGCCTCGTAGGCCCGGTGCGCCATTGCTGCCCACCCATCCACAAGCCCCCACACAGCGTCCACGCCCAGCCATGCCACCAGCAGTACCGATAGCGCCGCGGCTGCTGTTTTGAGGATGGGCTCGGGCACCAGCCAGAGCGCGAGGTACATCCCAGCAGCCCACACCAGCGACGAGAGCACCGCCTGGGGGCTCAACTCCCGACCCAGGGCATCCCGCGTCTCCTCCAGGACGGAGCCGAAGGCCAGAGCGAGCGCGAGCGTGCGCTGATCATCCGTACGCAGATAGGGCCCGTCAGTGAGGAGGCCCAGACAATCACCACCGCCGTGCCTCTCGCACCACCTCAGATATCTGGCCCGGAGCGCAGCCTCTGCCTGGGGGACGAGCGGGCCCTTGTCGTTCAGGGGGACCAGCCTGTAGACCCGACCGCGATACACCTCTGCGAGCAGTTCCTCCTCTGGCATGGACTGGAACAGCCGCTGCGCGGCCTCTTGCGGCGTCCCCTCTATTCGCAGCCCGTCCCCGAGCTGCTGCACCGCCCGGCGGAACTCCGTCCCCCTGACGGCTACCGCCCGTGTAGAGCCGCCGGGCTCGAGCACGTCCACCTCGACGACGCTCACCTGCTCGAGCTGGGGGACGGCCCGGCGGGATTCCCGCGCTGAAGCTTCCGTCGGTGGAGTCAGCGGCGGAGGGCCGCCCCCGCCCACTCGACTACCCATCGGAGTTCGGGTGACACACGCGGCGTGGAGGACGAGGACGATAAGGGCCAGAGCACCTGTGCCTCCCCACCGCAGTGGACCTGACGAGCCCCACCGAATGGCGGCGCACACGGGACTGCGGTTCTGCTTCGCCATGAGAAGCGCCTTTCCGTTACGGAGTCATCGGACGCTGATGACCCACGGCAGCGAGCTCTCGCACGCGAGCCACGAGCGGCTCGCCATACTCCGCGTAGGTCAGGAGCTCCAGGGGAAGCCCCTGCAGCCGTGCACGCATGCGGTCACGCTCGGCTCCGCGAACGAGCACATAGTGAGGGCCCCCGGCACCCCGGAATGTCTCCTCGAGCCACCGGAGTTGATCGCCGAAGGTCGTATCCTCGAAGCTGAAGCCGATGAAGAGCAGCGTGTGTGACGCGAGCAGGACGCGCAACGAGGTGAGCGCGGCCTCATAGTGAGAGCCTCCCGCATCATTCGTTGCATAGAGGCGGCTGTATCCATCGGGCGTGAGGATCAGATCCGCCGCGTTCGCGATCGTGCCATGCAAATGCCAGATCGTCGGGTAGTCGAGGTGGTCGCGCAGCAGCCTCACGAGCTCCGCGGGCGCCTCGATATCCCAGGAGCGCAGATCGTCCCGCTCGGGACATGCCCAATGCAAGACGCGGTCGTAATTCGTCGTGAGCACGAGCTTGCTGCCGAGCTCCCAGATGGCGCGTGGCAACGCGAGGCTCTCTTCCAGGGCACGGCCTCGGGGCGGATCGAATACCTCGCTGAGCACCTTGTACCAGGTCGGGCCAAGGCCCTCTCGCGCAGCGCGGGCCGCATCGAGGTAGTTCGGCACCTTCTTCGACAGCGCCCCCCGTACCGCCATCGCGTCGCCGGTAAGCCCTTCCTCATCCAGCCTCTGCGCCACCATTCCAAGCAGAGTTCCCCAGCTGGGGAAGAGGCGCTCACCTGGTCGTGCTGCGTCCAGAACCGCCATTGACGCACCCGCGCCGACGAAGGGGATGACTCGCCCCTCCATGAGCGCCATACGCAATCCCGAGGGAACGAGCGGGCTCGTCGGCGAGGCGGTGGGCGGAGGCTGAGCGACCCGTGCGAGCCCGATCATGGCCACGGTCGGAGCCCGCCTGGACAACGGGTTCGACATCACCACCGTGTCAGCGGGCGGAGACGAGACGACCGGCGCGGCCATCGGCACGGCACTCGAGGTGGGTTGCCGCTCGGACGGAGGATTCGGCGCGGGAATGGCTTGGGTGGCCTCGAAGAAGAGCCGGGCCCGGGTGTCGAAAGGAACGCGAATCGAGGCCTTGTGGTTGGAGGTGACGCCCCGGACGCGGGCCTCCGCTCCCTTGGGGCGCCCAGCCAGAGTCCCTCGGCCAGGAACACCTCGACCCGGCCACAGCTCTCGCAAGTCCGGGCCGCCACGATCGGTGCGAGGCACAGCGGCGCACGGCCCTGGACGAGCAGATAACACCAATCGCGCGCCAGCCGCGCCTCGAGGCGCTCATGGCCGATGGGAAAGTGTTCGGTGGCGCCCTGGTGGCCGTAGAGCGCGTAGCGGACGCCGTCGTCATCCGCTTCCAGCGATTCGATCTCCGCCACGCTGACGAGCCGAGCCTGCTTGAGTGGCTCGAGGAGCTTGAGGAACTCATCCAGGAGCTTTCCGAACACCTCTTCCTGCTCGCGATACGCATCGTCGGACAGGGTGATGCCGTGGCCGATGAGCCGCTCCCGCTCGAGGACGGCCTCACGTACCCGCTCCGACAGAGCGGAGCGTTGGCCATCGTTTCTCACCAGGCTCCGCAGCGCGCCCATCACGGGTTCACCCGACGACCTGGGAAGGAGCACGGCGAGCTGGACGGCCAGCTCTTCCCAGGTGCCCAGAGGGAGTGGCTCGCCGG
The DNA here is from genome assembly GCF_016859125.1 of Archangium violaceum. NCBI lineage: Bacteria > Pseudomonadati > Myxococcota > Myxococcia > Myxococcales > Archangiaceae > Archangium > Archangium violaceum. Next base: position 2,191,864 of record NZ_CP069338.1, read on the forward strand.
TGTGGCTGGCGATCAGGGCCGCGGCATCGTCGCGAGCCCGCGCGTGCTCGCCATCACGCAGGAGAGCAAGCTCCAGGGCCACCACGAAGCGGAGCGACGACTCCAGCGCATCCACGATGGCCTTGAAGCGGGTGAATGCCGTGCGCTGGGCGAGGACGAGCGCACGCGGCGCGGAAAGGGGGAACGGCAACTCCGAACGAGAATCCAGCAAGACCGCGCGCCCCGCGTCATCAAGGAGTTGGACTGCGAGGCGATCCAGGCATCGCTCTCCCGAGGCCACGACAACCTCCGGGGGCAGAACCGCTGTGCGCAGCGAGCGCGTCAGTCTCCCACTGACTGCATCCGGAACAGGCCGCGCCACCCAGGCGGCCCTGACCGCATCCACCACGGCACGGGCCCGCTCCTCACCACTCCTCACCTCGAGTGCCGCGAGGACATAACGGTCCCGCCAGTTTCCCAGAAGATCCGCGGGGCCAATGACTCTTTCGACCTCCTGCTCCAACTCGAAGGTCCACGTCTCGAAGCTCGATGAGCCCAGGAGCTCGATGATGCTGCGCTCGTCTGCTACCTCGAAAGCCAGCACGGGACCAGGAGGAGATCTGTCGAGGTTGCGTCGCACGAGTGCCATTCCGTCGATGGGCCGACGGGGTTCACGCACCAGCGACGTCACCGAGGCCAGAGTGGTCGCAACTGGGTAGATCGTGCCAACCACCCGGTTACGTCCGCTCTTCTTGGCTTTGTAGAGATTGGCGTCTGCGACCTTGATGAGTTGCAGGGGCTCCATCATCTCCGGCGTCATGTTCGCCACCCCCAGCGACAGGGTGACCGGGATATCCTGGCTCTCGAAGGAGAAGTGCTTCTTCTCGATGGTCTGGCGGATCTTCTCCGCGAAAATGAGTGTCCTGTCCGCCCCGTCCTCGGGGATGACGAGCGCGAACTCCTCGCCGCCGTAGCGCGCGAAGCACTGCTCCTTGCGCACCATCCGCTTGAGGGTCTGCGCCAGCTCGCGCAGCACGTAGTCACCCGCAAGGTGCCCGTGGACATCGTTGATCTTCTTGAAGGAGTCGATGTCGAACATCATCAGCGTCAGCGGGCGCCCGTAACGGTGGCACCGCCCCATCTCCCTCTCCAGGTACTCGAGGAAGTAGCGCTTGTTGTTCACCCCGGTGAGCCCATCCACGATCGTCAGCGTGTAGATGGTCTCGTGGTACTGCAGTTCCACGTTGTCACCGGTGAGGAACTTGAAGATGGAGCCGCCCATCTTGATGAGGTCACCGCTGCGCAGCGGGGTCTCCTGCGTCACCTCATGGTCGTTCAGGTAGGTACCGTTGGTGGAGCCCAGATCCTGCACGAACATCCTCCCCTGCCTGCGGAGGATGCGCGCGTGCTTGCGCGAGACGTTGTCGAGGTCCACCACGATGTGGTTGCCTTCTTCTCGCCCGATGTTGAGCTCGATCTCATGGAGCGTGTACTTCTTCCCCAACTCCGGCCCGTGGATCTGCACGATGCAGAATTCCGCATCGACTGGACTCGCCAGATCCTTGATCGAGGATACCGTAGTGGCACGAGTCTCGTCAGAGTTCGAAGGGAACCGTGCGGCTCTCCTTAACAGCCTCTGAGCGGGGCGGCGATGGGGAGGGGTGCGCAGCAATCCCAGCGTCAGCAATCCCCTTGCTCTCCGTTGCCGCGGCTTTCGCTGCCGGGTTGGAAGTAATCGCACGGTATTGGGCTGTCGGCTCAAGATCGATCTTTGCTTGCGACTCCGCTGCGGTCGGCTCTGGCGCATCCCCCCTCACCCCCGGAGCAAGAGAATGTGGCTGCTGGTCACTGGCAACCACCGCACCGATTCCGCCTTCCCCTACGCTGCGCTCTGATTCCGCCATTCGCGGTGATTATGCCTGTTCGGCGAAGGGCCAAGAAGGGACCCTGCCCATCCGGAGTGCCCCCACTCAAGACTGTGGGCGCGGACGCAGGGCCGGTGGCAGGCGCCGGGCTTGCCGCTCCAGGAGCACCCGCGATCGTGCCCTGATGCTGTAAGGGCCGGGTCCGAAGTGCACGAGCAGCAGCGCCCCTCCCGCCATGGAGATGTTCTTCCAGAAGTGGGTCATCTGCATCGCCGCCTCCTGGGGAGGCAGGCCCCAGAAGCGGTGCATGGTGAGCGCCGCCGCGACGAGGAAGACGGCGATGGCCACCGCGGCGATGCGGGCGAAGACACCGAGCAGGATGCACACCCCACCCACGAGCAGCACCACGCCCGAGCCGTAGATGGCGAGCGCCGGGAACGGAAGGCCCGCGCTCCGCGCGTAGCCCATCATCGCCTCGCCGTTGGCGAAGTGGTTGAAGCCGCTGAAGATGAAGATGGCCGAGAAGAGCAGCCGGCCGAGTGGAGCCAGGGCATCCATGACGTCCTCCCTTTCCTCTCGGGGCCAAGATACGCACGAGATGTGGCTCACGATGGGGGCTCGGAAGGACATACCCTCACCCCGACCCTCTCCCAGGGGGAGAGGGAGCATCCGCGTCAGGCCGTCTGTGCCGCTCCCGAGGCCCGGTCCCTCGTCCCGGCTGATTGGCGCGCGTCCCGGGGCAGGACGACGGTGAACGTCGTCCCATGGCTCGCCTCGGAGCGCACCGTCACTCGGCCGCCATGCGCCTCGACGAGCTCTCGCACGATGAACAGCCCCAGCCCCAGCCCGCTTCCCCGCCCGCTCCTGCCCGCTCCCACCTGACGGAATGGATCGAACAGCGTGGCCATCTGGTGGCTCGGGATGGGTGCCCCCCGATTGGAAATCTCCAGCACCTGCCGCTGCACATCGCCCGTGCACCGCACGAAGACAGGACCCTCCTGCGTGCCGTGCACCAGCGCGTTGGCCACCAGGTTGCTCACCACTTGCGCCAGTCGCTCCGGATCCCAGATGCCCTCGCCCTCGCCCTGGGTCTCCAGGATGATGTCGCGCTCCGGGTGCGCCACCGTCAGCTCCTCCACCACCTGCCGACACAGCGCGGGCAGGCTCGTGGGCGCCAGGTTCAGGGGAATTCCCCCGGACAGCCGCACGCGCGTCAGGTCCAGGATGTCCGAGATCATGTTCCCCATGCGCGCCGCGCTCGTCTCGATCCGCCGGGCCAGCTGCTCCTGGGACGGAGGCAGGCCACGCCGCAGCAACGCCCGCGCCGACAGCGAGATTGCATTGAGTGGGTTGCGCAGGTCATGCCCCAGAATCCCGATGAAGCGCTCGCGGAACCGCGCCTCCTCCTCCATCCGCTCCACCGCGCGCCTGCGCTCGGTGATGTCCATGATCGAGCCGATCATCCGCACCGTGCGCCCCTTCGCGTCGCGGGCCAGCAGCCCCCGGTCCAACACGTGCGCGTACGTGCCGTCCTTGCGCCGGAAGCGGTACTCGCCCAACCACGCCTCCCCGCCCGACTCCACCGCGTGCTCGAAATTGCGCAGCACCATCTCCCGATCATCCGGATGCACCTGCTCCGTCCACCAGCCGATGCCGCCCATCTCCTCGGGGAGGTAGCCCAGCACCGCGAGGCTGGCCTCGCCCCAGTGGATGTGATCCGTGGAGGGGTTCCAGTCCCAGAGCAGATCATTGGTGGCCCAGGAGGCCAGCCGGTAGCGCTCCTCGGCCTCACGCAGCGCCGACTGGGCCCGCGCGCGCTCGGTGCAGTCCATCACCACGCCGAGCATCCGCGTGGGCTGGCCTTCCTCGCTCAGGGTCTGCCCCACCACCTCGTAGCAGCGCACCGTGCCGTCCACCCACCGCCCGCGGAACTGGAAGGTGTAGGGACCCTCCGCGCGCCCTCCCTGCTCGAGGGCCTCGATGACCCGGGAACGCTCCTCGGGGAGCACCCCGTCCAGGAAGCGCTCCGGCGTGTCGGCGACGCTGCCCGGAGGCCAACCGAAGAAGACATCCGCGTTGGGGGACCAGAGGAGGGTGCGTCGCGCCGACGACCACTCCCACGTCACCATCCGCGCCGTTTCCAGCGCCAGCCGCAGGTGCTCCTCCCGTGCCCGCGCGGCCCGCTCCCGCTCCAGTTCCTCGCGCAAGGCGCACAGTTGCGCGTGGGCCTCGGTGATGTCGGAGAGCCACAACGCGAAGCCGTCACCGTGCTTCACCGCTCGAGCCCGGAACCAGCGCCGCGCGCCCGCGACCCGGCCGCACAGCTCGAAGGTGAGCGGCGTGCCACTCGCCACCACCTCGCCCAGGGTGCTCCGTTCCGGCAAGCCCTCCACCCCGCGCCATGCCGAGAGCGCGCGGCCCAGGCCTTCCACGAACGGCTCGGCCGCCGGGTTGAGCGATGTCCACTGGAAGTCGAGCAGGACGCCGGTGTCATCCCGCACGGACTGGAAGACGATGCACGCATCCGGACACCCGGCATGGAGCCGCCACGCGAGCTCGGGCCCTGGATCCCAGGATGAAGCCATGCGTCCCCCCCGGCACCCACACTCCCGGGGAGCGGAGACGTCCGGGGGGCAGGCGCGGACGGGCAGTATGCCATGGGCTTCCGGGCGTCAGCCATGTACCCCAGGACAATGGACCCAGGGACAATGGACCCCGGGATACACCCAGGTGCCCGATTCCAGGCGCGTGTCAACTCACCTGCTCAATAATCCACGGCCAGGATGCGCCACCCACGAACATCCACGGCATAGGTTGCGCCTACGTCCAGAACGGGATCGCGCAGGGGACATGCATTGGGGTCGAGAACGAAGCGGACGAACACGACCCCCTCGGGTCCTGGAAAGGCGGAGACGTTGAAGGACTCACGTCGGTACAGGCACACCTCTTCCGGAGTGGCCCCGGAATGGGGTCGGGTGTTCCGAGGACGGAAGTCATCCATGGCGAGCTGAATCGCCGTGGCCGTGACCCCCGGTATATTCAAGCGTGACGCTTCCGGGATGATGAACGGGAACTGCACCCGCGCCGCCTCCTCGGGAGGCGCATGCTCGGGACGATAGCGACCGAACTGCTGGAAGAAAGTGCAGGCGGGGAGAAACACGAAGAGGAAGGGCAGCATCGGGCGCTTCATGGATGTCTCCGCTCAAGATGACAGGTCAGCCCAGGTGCGCAGGCGGGGAAGTGGCAGCTATCCGCCAGGAGGGCTCACGACTCCGGTGGCCTTGTTCTCGGGCTTGATGATCCCGATGAGCACCCATTCCCTTCCCCGCCGCTCGTACACCTCACCCGGACGCGTCACGCCCAGGTAGGGAATGAGTTTCATGACACGGCACGTGGTGTCGAACTGGAGTCGAATGGACCAGAGCTGGTTCTTCTCCAGCATGTCCTCCTCGGACATTCGGGAGTAGGGCCAGGGGTGGCTGTGAAAATCGGCGAGCACCGAGACGTGTCCGCGAGGGTCCTTCACATACCGGGGGGTCTGCACATCTTCCGCTTCGTCGGGTTGATCAACACCGCGGAGCCAAGGGGCGAAGGATGGCTGGCGTGATAGATGCCATCTCCAAGTGAGTAGATGGCTCCGCAGTACTCCTGCCCGTATTCCCGCCGTTGGACGCGAGGCAGCCTCATCACGGCGGGACACAACTGATCGATGACCGCATCGGCATCATGGGATGACTTGATCTCATCCCAAGGACCACGCACCCAGACCTTCCCCTCGGGGTTGTAACCGTAATTGCCCGTACCGCCCCCCAGGCCTGGACTGCTCGCGCAACCCAGGAGCCAGAAACACGCGCATCCTGCTCGAAACCGCATACAGTCCCGTCTCTCAGTACCGGCCCTTGAGGCCGAGGATGGGCAGCACGATGGGCAGGCCCGTGGGCTTCTTCTCCAGGGGAATGCTCCCGCCGCCGATGTAGTCGAAGCTGACCACCTCCTGGCTGATCGTCACGTTGAGCATGTCCAGATAGGCCTCGAGCGTGAAGGTCTCATAGGCCCACGCCTTGGACAGCCGCAGATCGAAGCGGAAGAAGGACGGCAACCGGTCCGCCTTGTCCCGGCTCACGGGTATCCAACCCGGCCGTCCGGAGCCATCCGTGCCCTCCACCATCGTGCGGCTGGTGAGGTTGCCCGACTCCGGACGGCCGGAGTTGAAGTGCAGCACCCCGCCCAGGGTGACGTTGTTGGAGAACTTGTAGCTGAGCACCAGATTCGCGACGTGCGTCTGGTCGAAGACGTAGGGCAGGTACGCCTCGGCCTCGCCCACCGGCTGGCCGCTCGAGTCGTACTGCGTGAAGCGCGTGAAGCGCGTGCTGCGCTGCAGCGAGTAGGACAGCCAGCCGAACCAGTTGCCTCCCAGCGGGCGGCGGATGAGCAGCTCCAACCCGTACGACATGCCGTGGCTGCGCAGGTCCGGCAACTCGAAGTCGGGGATGGGCTCCTCCTGCTTCATCCCCCGCACGAGACCCCGCCCCCCAGGCCCCCCCGGCCTCCCGGGCTCCACGTCGGGCCCGCCCGGCGGATCGACGACGATGGGCGGCTCCTCCAAGCTGAAGGGCGTCAGCTCCACCGTGCGCAGCATCGGGTTGAAGTAGCCCTCGAGGCTCACGTCGAAGCCCCACAGGTCCTTGTACTCCGCGCCCGCGGAGATCTGCAGGGCCTGCTGCAGCCCCTGGTTCAGCGCCGCGATGTCGATGATGGGCAGGCTGATGAGCGTGGTGGGCGGCTGGTGGTAGAGGCCCACACCGCCCTTGAGCGTGAGCTGCTCGCTCATCTTCCGGCGCACGGAGAGGCGCGGCTCCACCGCGACCTCGTTGACGCCGCCGGACAGGTGGTAGTTGTCCACGCGCAGGCCGGGCACCACCGTCCACCCCGGCTCCTTCTCCCACAGCAGCTCCGCCCACAGCCCGCTGAAGGTGGCGAGCGCCACGGGCAATTCGAGGCGCGTCCTCTGGAGCGGGCCACCTCCCTCCGGACGGGAGCTCTGCTCGAGGGCCACCATCGCGCGCTTGCTGTCCACGTCCAGGCCGCTGCGCAGGGAGAGTCCCTCGCCCAGCTTCCGCTGGTAGCCCATCCGCGCGGTGAGGTCGCGCTGGTCGATGTCGATGGTGGTGCCCCCTTCTCGCGCGCTCTCGCCGCCGATGGAGAAGCGGTCCAGCCCCCACGTGACACCCGCCTCCAGCTCGCCGCCTCCCACCGGGTGGCGGTAGCGCAGATCCACCCGGTGGAAGAGGATGGCCTGCAGCGCGGTGGTGCCGGAGTCGCTCGTCGCCTGCGTGCCGAAGGTGTCCGAGGAGCCGAAGGCGAAGAGGCGCAGCCGGCCCGGCCCCACCTCCTGCTCGATGCGGGCCTGGTAGTCATAGAAGTCCAGCACCAGCTTCGAGTCGTTCGAGCCAGGCGGTTGCAGCGCGTTGGCCGCGAGGGCGATCAACCACGGCGTATACGACAGGCGGCCCGCCACCGAGACGTTGGTGCCGGTGGACTGGAAGGGGTACTCGATGAAGAGGCCCGCGTTGAGGAAGTCCGCGTAGGCACTGCCATGGACCCGGTCATCGCGCGGGCGGGTCAACCGGCCCTCCACCGCGCCGCCCGTGAGCCGCCCGTACTGGGTGGACGGGTTGCCCGCGTAGAAGTCGATGGTGTCGATGAAGTCCGGGTGGATGACGGCGGGCCCGAGGAAGAGGTGGAAGAGGATGGGGACGCGGATGCCGTCGAGGAAGTAGCCGGTGGAGGCCGGCTGGCTGCCGCGCACCACCGGGTACGAAATGCCCGAGAGCATGCTGTTCACACCGGGCATCAGCATCATCACCCGGAAGGGATCCCCCATCGTGCCGGGGATCTCCCGCAGCTCCGCGTCGTGCAGCGTGACGCGGGACACCTCGGTGCGCTCGCGGTCGCCGCGCACCACCGTCTCGTAGGGGTTCACCACCAGCGGCTCCAGGCCGTACACCACCTCGAGCGTCTCGCCCTGACGGACCTCCTCGCGGAAGGCGTTGGGCTTGTGGCCGGGAGCGGTGACGCGCACCCACTGGGTGCCCGGGGGCAGCCGCGCCTCGAAGCGCCCATCCGGCCCCGTCTCCACGGGCATGTCCCGCGCCGCGTCCGACACCAACACCGCGCCCACCAGCGGCTGGCGGTTGCCCTTGGCTCGCACCAGGCCGCGCAGCGTGACGGGCCGCGAGGCCGGATCCTCCACGGCCACCACCTGCTGGGGCGCCTCGAAGCGGTACTCGAACTGGAGCCGCACCTGCACCGGCACGCCGTCCACCCTCGCGGGGGAGAAGCGCAGCCCGGGCGCGGCATGGAGCGCGGCCTCGTCCAACAGCGGGTGCAGGGCCTCGAGCAGCCGGACCTCGGCCACCTCACCCTGCTCGTCCAGGAGCAGTTCCAACCGCACCGTGCCCGCCACCGGCTGCGCGGCGAGCGCCTCGGGGTAGCGCGCGGGCGAGTCCGCCAACAGCTGGGGCGCCTCGAAGCGTGGCTGCGTGCCCCCGTCTCCCTCCCCCGCTCCTTCCAGGGCGAAGCCGCCATCGGAGCGCTGGAGGTCCACTTCCGTCCGCACCAGGCCCGCGTCGGGAGCATCGGCGAGGGGCGCGTCCGGAATGTTCTGGAGACCGGGAGGTGTGGTGGGCGCCTGCGCTCGCGCCGGGGCGAGGGGGAGCAACCCGGCCAGCAGCAGCACGCCCAGGGCCACCCGCGGCCCCCACGACGCGTTCAACCGCGACTGCTCGTTCACCATGCGCACCCGTCCATGCTGGGAGGGGGGATGATGACGCCACCCCCCCAGGACCAAGACAAGCCCTGACTACCATGGAGGGGCTCGCCTGCCCGCTAGCGCTTCTGCAACGCCGCGGCCACCAGCCCAATCAGCTTGAGCTGCGCGGCATCCAGCTTGCGCAGGGTGCGCATGAGGCGGCGCAGCTCGGGGACCTCGTCGTATTCCTCGGACGGGGCGGACTCGGCCACCCAGGTGGGCACCTCGCCGGTGTTGAGGCCCAGGAAGATGTCCGAGGGCGTGCGCAGCGCGATGCACAACCGGCGCAGCGACGGCACACTGGGCAACATCCGCCCCCGCTCCAGCCGTCCGTACACCTCGGTCGCCAGTCCCACCCGCTCCGCCACGTCCGCCTGGGTCAGCCCCGCCCGCTGCCGCGCCTCACGCGCGATCTCGCCAACGTTTGCTGCCAGCTTGCTGGTCGACGGTTGTCCCATGGTGGTTCTCTGGCTCTCGGTGAGGCGACCCATCAGGCCATCTGCTTAGAGCCGGACAGCGACCCGCGACAGGACAGGATGGGTAGTCGGAGAAACCTGGGACCCTAAGAGTGCTCGGCGCGACGAGGGGAACGGGTGGCGCGCACGCGGTGGACACCGGCATGGGGTCCCAGAGGCGAACCGAACGCTTCAGGTCGTCTCCCGCGCCGGAGGCGACAGGTGACGAGATGACCATTCACGTCCTGCGCGGGACATGGGACCCGGTTCTCGCCTTCCCCGAGTACCCGGGGTGTCCCACTCCGAACGATTCCGGGCCCAACCCCCCCCTTCCGGGTGTCTTTCACCCGTTGCGAGGCCCCCGCATCGGTCCACGAGCCAACCCTTCGCCGGTACCGCGGGACATGTCTTCCAGGGCCGCGGACGCCGTCGTGTTATGGCGCCCCTCGAAGAGGGAAGGGACAGGAGGATGATGAGAGAGGGGCATCACCGCGTCCTCGTGGTGGAGGACCATGCGGACAGCAGGGAATTGCTCGCCGAGTTCCTCGAGGCGCTGGGCTACGAGGTGGACGTGGCGGGCAATGGCCTGGATGCACTCGAACGACTGAGGTCCGCGCCCCGTCCGGCGGTGATGCTGCTGGACCTGATGATGCCGGTGATGAGCGGCTGGGAGCTGATGCAGTACGTGCGCGAGGATACGTCGCTGAGCTCGCTCGCGGTGGTGGTGGTGTCCGGCGCGGGTGAGTCCCAGAGCCTGCCCGAGGGCATCCTCGGCGCCATGCCCAAGCCGGTGGACCTCGACGCGTTGAAGGCCTTCCTCAAGACCGCCACACGGCGAAGCTAGAGCGGAGCGGACGCGGTGAGACTGAGCTCGCCGGACAGGTCGAGCATCTCCACCTGTTCGCGCGAGCGGTCCAGCCGATAGCTGACCTGGAAGCCCGAGGGCAGCCGCACCACGCCCACCTCGAGACCCATGTGGGGCGCGGGCCGGGAGCCCACGAGCCGCTGGGACAGTTCGCGAAGGATACGCCCCCTCACGCCCGAGGGACAGCGCGACAGGAGGCGCGCCACCTGCTGCGAGAGGGTGAACTGGAGAGCCATGACCCCAAGCTGGTCATACGTACAGGGGGCAGCAAGAAAGGGAGCACGCCCCGCGCCCCGCATCTGTCTCCTTGTGGGCACGCACGGTGACCACGCGGCGCGGCACCGCGGCTCCCGTTCCGTCGAATGCCCGCTGCGAAACGGACTCATTGTGTGGGTAGACCTGATGGGGCGGGTCTGGGCTAAGCTGCGCCGCCACATGCGACGCGTTGCGAGCCTCGGAAGCCTGGTGGTGGCGTTGTGGTCGGGAACATCGGCGGCTGGGGAGTGGCGGGGTTATGCCTCGGTCAGCGCCGGTTTCGTCATCGATCACACCTCGGGTATCAGGGCCAAGGGAGGTGCGCTCCAGGCCTACCTGGGAGTCGAGACCCCCTTCGGACTGTCACTCGGGGTGGTGGGTGAAGGTGCCGAGACATGGAGCGCGCGGACCTTCCAGGAGCAACAGCTGCAATTGGATTACCGCTCGCTGGGAGCGGAGCTGCGGCTGCGTTTCCTGAGGGACAGTGGGGTGAACCCGTGGGTGGGGCTGCGCGTGGCGCAGAGCCGCTCGACGCCGCTGACGCTGGATGAGCTGGGCTCTCCGAGGCGGATGCTGCATGACGGGCTGAGCACGGCGCTGCGTTTCGGCGTGGACGCGTGGTTCGGAGACCACCTGGGCCTCGCGGCCTCCACGGCCTGGCAGTGGTGCGACGTGCGCGTGGACAGCACCGAGTCGGCCACGTCCGACGCGTGCGCCGAGCCGCTACACTCCATCATGCTGGGCCCCACGCTGCGCTTCTGAGCGGGCAGGCCCCCCCAGCTGTTCACTGTCGCGCGACACCCCGTCCCCCGGGACGGGAATCCGCTTGCGTCCCGTGGACGGAAGGTAAGGTGGGGCCATGAATCGCGAATACCATCGCTGGTATAGCTCGCGCCTGGGCCGGGACATGGAGGTGCTGCTCTTCGGGCACTCCGGGGAACCGGTGATGCTGCTGCCCACCAGCAAGGGCCGTTTCTACCAGGCGGAGGACTTCGGGCTCATCGGGGCGATCGCGGATCGCATCCAGTCGGGGCGCTATGTCGTGGTGTGCCCGGACTCGGTGGACGAGGAGAGCTGGTTCAATACGTCCATCCACCCGCATGAGCGGGTGGCGAGGCACGACGCGTACGAGCAGTACCTGCTGCACGAGGTGGTGCCGCTGCTGATGTCACGCAGCACGGGGGGCCGGCTGACGCTGGGAGGATGCAGCTTCGGCGGCTTCCACACGTACAACATCGGGCTGCGGCACCCGAACACCTTCCGGCGCCTGCTCTCGATGGGAGGCAAGTTCGAGACGGAGGACCTCCTCGACGGCCACCAGGACGAGAGCGTGTACTACCACTCGTGCATGCAGTGGCTGCCGAGGGCGAGCGATGTGGCGCAGCTCACGGCGCTGAGGCGGGTGGAGATGGTGCTGGCGGTGGGCGAGCACGACTTCTGCCGGCCCTCGAACGAGAACCTGTCGAAGCTGCTGTGGTCGAAGGACATCCGCAACCACCTGGCCATCTGGTGGGGAGGCACGCACGACTGGCCGGTGTGGCGGCAGATGATTCAGCACTACCTGCCGTGGTAAGGACCCAGCCGCCCTGCCGCTCACGCTCGCGCAGGGCGACGAACTCGGCGACGAAGTCGAAGAACCTGCGGATGGCGCGCTCGTGGTCGCCATCGCAGTCGCGGAGGTACTTGGCGTCCCATCCATCCGGGGGGAACTCCTGCTTCACATCACGGAGCCAGTCGCGGAAGAGACCGTACTCCTCATCCTCGATGCCGTTGGCGAACTGACAAGCACGGTAACCATCGATGAAGGCCACCCTCCGGGTGATGTCGATGTCGCCCATGCTCAGCAGCAAGTGTCTCCTCAGATTGCCCTGCCGCATGCGCACCAGATAATCGAGCAGGCACACAGGGTGTCGAGGTAGCTGACCCTCCGAAGCGTTGCCCTCACTCATCGAGCATCAGCCCTCGAAGCATGCGCAGGCTTCGAGCCCGGGCGGCCGCCCCTCACGCCTCAAGGGGCTGGAAGGTGCCCGTGCTCTGGCGATGGAAGCGCCAGAAGAGCGCGAGCGCCACGGCGGTGAGCCCCGCGCACAGACCCCACCAGATGCCGAACACGCCGAGCTTCAACCCGAAGCCCAGCAGCAGCGCCACCGGCAGGCCCACCGCGTAGTGCCCCACCATGTTGGCGTAGAAGGTGAAGCGCGTATCCCCCGCCCCTCGCAGCACGCCCGCGCCCACTCCCTGCACGCCATCGGAAATCTGGAAGACGGCGCACACCATCAACAACGGCACCACCAGGGGCATCACCTCGGCCGGCGTGCCCATGAACTCCGCCAGTTGCCGGGGAAACAGCGCGAACATGAGCGCGCTCAGCGACATGAAGCCCGCCCCCGAGGCGAAGGCCATCAACCCGCTCAGCCGCGCCAGCGGGGTGTTGCGCGCGCCCACGGCCCACCCCACCCGCACACTGCCCGCGTTGCCGATTCCCAGGGCCACCGTGAAGGAGAGGCTACCGAAGGAGATGGCGATCTGATGCGCGCTCATGCTCTCCGGGCCCAACCACCGCGCCAGCACTCCGGCGAGCGAGAAGACACCCACCTCCGCCGCGATGTGCAGGCCGATGGGCACGCCCACCCACAGCGCCTGGAGGATGTCGGAGCGCACCGGCCGCACCGAGGGCATTCCCCCCGGCACCGGCACCTGGCGCACCGCCCACGCGACGATGGCCCACTGCAACACACTGCACAGCAGCGTCGCGATGGCCGAGCCCTTCACCCCCATGGCCGGAATGAGGCGCAGCGGCCCACACCACTCCGGCAGCACCCCGCCACCAAAGACGAGGAGGATGTCCGCGCCCAGGTTGAAGACATTGGCCACCAGGGTGGCCACCACCAACGGGCGGGTGAGCGCCGCCGCCTGGAGATAGGAGCGCGTGTTGATGAAGAGCAGCATCAGGGGCAGGCTCGGCGCCCGCCAGTCTAGGTAGTCCTGGAACAGGGACAGTTCGGCGAACTCCACCCCGAACAGGGGCAGCAGCCTCGGCACCACCATCAGCGGCACCGCCAGCACCACGCCCACGATGAGGGCCAGATAGCTGCCCTGCCAGAGGAGCACCCGCGCGCGCGGTGCGTTGCCCGCCCCGAAGGCCTGGGACACCAGGGGATCCACCCCCATCATCAGCCCCATCGCGAAGCTGCTGAGGGCGAAGAAGACCGCGGTGGACAGGCCCACCGCCGCCAGCGCCTGGGTGCCCGCCCGGCTCACCACCGCCGTGTCCACGAAACTCATGAGGGACTGGCCCGCCTGGGCGATGGCGATGGGCAGGGCGAGCTTCCAGAGTTCTCGGAACTCTTCGCGACGACTGGGAATTGAGGCGGACATGGGAGCGGTGCCCTATAGCGGGTTTCCACGGCGGATGCCGGGTTGTCTCCCCCGACGTCCCAACCCCCGCTCCCCTGACCCATCAGCCGGCCGCCCGTGCTCCATGCGGCCGGCTACTCACCTTCAACCGCGGGTCCACGCCTGGGGGGCGCGCCGCGTCATGGGTAGGAGATGGGCGCGAACCGCGAGGTGGCCACGGGCTGGGAGAGGTTGCTCACGTGGGCCACGCGCACACCGGCGTCGGTGATGGCATACACATAATCATCCGCCATCACGCTACGGCGCACGTACGGCACGTAGCTATAGCTCCACTGGTTGTAATTGACCGTCTGGAACACATCCTTCATGGAGATCGCGCCCACGGGGGTGAAGCCGGTCGCCGGGTCCACGTGGAAGACGCGCAGCTCGCTCACGAAGCCGCCCCAGTAGTCCCCACCGTAGTACTGCTGCGTCCAGTCCGCGAAGGGAATGGCCAACGTGCCCCTGGCCGGGAAGTAGTTGAAGGCCTTGTGGTCGTAGAGCGACTCGGAAAAGCCGTAGGCCGTGCCCACCAACTGCGTGAAGGCCTCGCGCGGATTGGCCGGGTCCGTCACGTCGAAGAGGGACAGCTTGATGGCTCGCGACAGCCAGTCGCCGTTCTCCGCCATGTGCACGCCCACGGTCAGCAGGTGGTTGTCCCCCAGCGGGTGGATGTACGAGGAGAAGCCCGGCACCTTGAGCTCGCCCACCTTGCGCGGGTGCGCCGGGTCGGACAGATCGAAGGTGAAGAGCGGATCCACCTGGCGGAACGTCACCACGTAGCCCTTGTCGCCGAGGAAGCGCGCGCTGTAGATGCGCTCGCCCTTTGCCAGCTCCTCGCTCCGGCCCAGAGGCTTCAGCTGGCCATTCTCCTCGCGGTAGGTGGACAGGAGGTTGCTCGTCTCGATGCGCCCCCAGTCGTTCCCCGGCTCCGCCACCCGGGTGGAGAGGGTGGTGGCCACGCGCAACACGCCCTCGTGCTCGTCCATGCTGAACTGGTTCAGCAGGGAGCCCTCCACCGTGCCGCTGGCCACGTACGTGGCGCGGTGCGGCTGGGACAGGTCGAGCTTGTGCACGTAGGTGTGCTCCGACTGCCCCACCTCCGGCCACCACCACCAGTGGCGCGCCGCCAGGTAGAGCGCGCTCCCGTTGGAGTACACCTCCCCCGGCTCGGTCACCAGCGTGGTGCGGCTCGGGGCCTGCGCCACCTGCGCGTCCAGGTCGAGCGAGGCCACGGTGACGAAGCCCAACCGGGTGGGCGCGTTCGTCTTGTGGAAGCTCCGGCAGTCGTGGCCCACCCCTGTCTCGGTACCATCCGGTCGCTTGAACCGGCCCTGGGGCAACCAGTCCGACAGAGCGCTTGAGCGGATGAGCTGCTCGTTGTGCTCCATCAGCTTGTCGATCTCCTTCTCCAGGCGCTCCTGGTCGTCCCAGAGCTCGCGCGAATAGTCAGGCCACCAGCGGATGCCGGCGGGCCAGTGGAACGCGTCGCGCAACACCAGCCGCGCGGAGCTGCCCGCGAGCCGCGCGTCGTGGTAGCCGCCCGGCAGGTACAGCTCGCCCGTCACCTGGGGCGCGGCCAGCTCGGACACGTCCACCGTCGTCACCTTGGTGAAGGCGATACTGGAGGAGGAGTAGCAGGGGCCCATGGGCGTGCACGCACCTCCGCTCGTGCCCGGAAGCGGCTGGTACACCTCGGAGAAGACGAGCACCTTGTCGCCATGCAGGAACATCTGCCGGGGCCAGCCCTCGAGTTGCAGCGAGGACTCCGCGCGCAGCGACTCGGCCGGCCAGGAGCGATGCGCGTACAGCTTCTGCCCGGAGAGGACGAAGATGCGCGTGCCGTCGTTCTTCACGAAGTCGGCCTCGTCCACGCCGGCCACCTGGTTGTTGGTGCCCGTGTGGTTGTTCGGCCCGGACGAGCCCCCACCTTCCGCGGGCGCCCCCGAGGGAGGCGCCGAACCATCCACCGCGTCGGGGCTGTCACCTCTGAGCCAACCGCCCCGCGACTTCCAATAGGACGGCTTGGAGCGCTCCATCGTGGTGCGCATGTCGAGCACCGCGGCATCCTCGATATAGGACTCGAGCGCTCCGCAACTCTCGAAGGACTCCAGCCGCGCCCTCATCTGCACCGGCTGGTTCTCGGGAATGGCGCTCTTGTCGGCGCACCCCACCAGTCCCAACAGCGCGAGCGCCAACCCACCATGGTTCTTCCGCATATCCCTGACTCCTCGGATTCGTCTTCCGGCCGCGGCGCGGGCATTGCCACCCGTGTGCCAGGGACGAGGCGCCCCCAGGTGCTCGGGATTCCGAGGAGTTGGGGACGCACGGCTCGCGCGAAGCGTCTCGGAAAGTCGAGGCGCCTCTGTTTTCCGTGGGCCGAGGGGTGTCAGCGACCCGACAGGAGTTGCGTGAGCTGGCGCGCCACCTGGGCGCACTGCTCGGCATCGCGGGCCTCGAGGGCGGCGTGACCGGACGCCAGCAGCGATCTCACGTTGACCATGGCCGCGTCCGCCTGATCGCTGGGGTTCTCCTCCGCGGTGCGCTGCAGCAGCTTCGCCAGCTTCTCCCCGCGCTCCAGCAGCTTGCGGAACGTCTCCTCCGTCTTCTTCGCGTCCGCCTGCGCCTGCTTCCGCGCGTACGAGGCCTGCTCCTTCACGAGCCGGTCGGCCTCCTGTCCCGGAAGGTTCGGACGAGCCTCCAGCCGCACCGCCTCGCTCAGCCCCGTCTTGAGGTCCGTGGCACGCACCGACAACGTGCCCTCGTTGGACAGCTCGAACGTCACCTCCAGCGGCGTGTCCCCGCGCGAGCCCACCTCGAGATCGCGCAGCACCACCTCGCCCAGCTTGCGGTTCTCGTCCTGCAGCTCGCTCTCGCCCTGGTAGATGGGGATGCGCGCCTCCGTCTGCCCGTGGGTGCTCGGGTGGAAGACGTCCTTGGCCACCACTGGCACCGCGCTGTTGCGGGGGATGAGGTGCTTCACCCGCCCGCCCATCACCCCCACGCCCAGCGAGCTGCCCACCACGTCCAGCAGCAGCGCCGCGCCCGACTGGCGCGCCAGCTCGTCCGCGTGGATGGCCGCGCCCAACGCCACGGCCTCGTCCGGGTTCACCTCCGTGGAGGGCTTCTTGCCGAAGAAGTCCCCCACCAGCCGGCGGATGAGGGGCACGCGCGTCATGCCGCCCACCAGCAGCACCGTGTCCACCGAGCGCGGCTCCATCCCCGCGTCCTTCATCACCGACTCGCAGACCGCGATGCAGCGCCTGGACAACGGCTCGCACAGCTGCTCGAAGAAATCGCGCGTGAGCGCCGTCTCCAGGCCCGTCAGCTTGCGCGCCGGCTGGTTGTGGTCCCCCAGGCCCGCCAGGGAAATGAGCGTCTCCTCGTAGTCCGTCAGCTCGCGCTTGGCCTGCTCCGCGGCCACCTTCAGCTTGCGCATGGACACCGCGTCGCGGTGCACCAGCTCGCGGTGGTTGTCATCCACCTGCGCCAACAGCCAGTCGACGATCTTCAGGTCGAAGTCCTCGCCACCCAGCGAGGGGTCTCCGCCCGTGGCCTTCACCTCGTAGACACCATCCGTTATCTCCAGGACGGTGACATCGAAGGTGCCACCGCCCAGGTCGAAGACGAGCGCGTGGCCCTGGAAGCCGCGCGACAGCCCGTAGGCGAGCGCCGCGGCGGTGGGCTCGTTGATGAGGCGGATGGCGTCCAGCCCGGCGATGGTGGCCGCCTCGCGCGTGGCCTGGCGCTGGCCGTCGTCGAAGTTGGCCGGGACGGTGATGACGCACTTGCTCACCGCGCGGCCGAAATACGCCTCGGCGTCCAGCTTCAGCTCCCCCAGAATCATGGCCGCCACCTGGGTGACGGGCACGGTGCGCCCGGCCATCTTCACCCGCACGTCCCCGGTGTTGCCGCCCGCCAGCTGATAGGGAACCACCGCCTTGGCCGCCTGCACCAGCTCCGGGGTGAAGCGCCGCCCGATGAAACGTTTGGTGGCCCACACCACGCACTCGGGATGCTCCTCCGCGAGCGCCTGGGCCTTGGCGCCCACCACGCGCTCGGCCGTCTTGGGGGTGAGTCCCACCACGGAGGGCGTCAGCCGCCCTCCCGAGCGCGAGGGAATGATGCGGGGCCGTCCCTCCTCCACGGAGGCCACGGCGCTGTTGGTGGTGCCCAGGTCGATGCCGATGACGGGGTCGCGCATTGAAGGAGGGGCCGGTGTCCGGAGGCTACGACGCCGGCCCGTGTTCCCATGATACGCCGGAGATGCAGGATTCCAGAGGCCCCCGTGAGCCCACGCCCGGAGTACAACCCCAGGGGAACTTATTGGAGACCCCGCACGCGGTACACTCCCAGCATTGCCCCTGGGCAGGGGGCGTGCTAAGCGCCGCCGCGTCATGGTGAACGTGTCCATCGCCCGCCGTTACGCCCGCGCGCTCCTCGACGTCGCCACTGAGACTGGCCGCGCCGACGCCGTGTCCGAGCAGCTCTCGACCTTCTCCGGTGCGCTCGCGCAGAACCGCGAGCTGGAGGACGTGCTGCTCAACCCCGCCTACTCCCGCGAGCAGCGCACCCGCGTGATGGAGGCGCTCCTCAAGGCGCTCGGCCCGGTGGAGCCCGTGCTGGGCAACACCCTGCGCCTGCTGGTGGACCGCAACCGGCTCATCTACCTGCCGGACATCGCCCGCCTCTACCGCGACATGGCCGATGCCCAGGCCGGACGCCTGCGCGGCCACGTCACCAGCGCCGTGCCCCTTGCCTCGGACACCCTCCAGAAGCTCGCCGGCACCCTCAAGGAGCTCACCCAGCGCAATGTCGTGCTGGAGGCGCGCGTGGACCCCACCGTCC
Organism: Archangium violaceum; assembly: GCF_016859125.1. NCBI lineage: Bacteria > Pseudomonadati > Myxococcota > Myxococcia > Myxococcales > Archangiaceae > Archangium > Archangium violaceum. The sequence continues at coordinate 2,210,338 of NZ_CP069338.1, forward strand.
TCGGCGGTGTGTCCGCCCAGGTGGGTAGCACCCTGTACGACGGCACCCTGCGCACCCAGCTGGAGCAGATGCGCCGCGAGCTCAAGCAGCGCTGAGCCGCCTGCTCGCCCAGCTCGGGAGGAAGCCGCGCTGTCGGGTCCTCCCCACTTCCCGGCAAGCCCGGTATTCCCAGCGGGCCATGGAACGAGTATGGTGACCGCACGGGTTCTCTCCCGTGCCTCCATCCATCCATGGCGCAGCCAGTCCTCAACCGCCCTCACGCAGTCACTCCGGTCCCCTCTCTACCCGAGGAGGCCCTGCACTGCTTCGGTGCGTTGCTCCAGGCCCCGGGCCTTGGACTGGCCTTCCTGGACAGGGAGCTGCGCTTCCGCTTCGTCAACAACGCGCTCATCACCCTGAGCGGGCTGCCCGGCACCTCGTATGACGGCCGTACGACCGGAGAGGTCTGGCCCGGGCTCTCGTCGGTGCTGTCCCCCCTGCTGACCCGGGCCCTGGCGGGCGACGTGGTGCACGGGGAGCGGGTGTCGGGCGTGCTCGGAAGCTCGCCAGGCAATGGCGTGCGCCACTTCCGGGTGTCGGTGCTCCCGGCGTCCACGGGCGGACTGCGCTCGGGCGTGAGCCTGACGCTGGAGGACGAGACGGAGCGCGTGTCCCAGGAGCTGGCCCTGCGCGAGAGCGAGGAGCGGCTGAGGGGCCTCGTCGCCGTGTCCTGCGACGGCTTCTTCCTCCATGAGGCGGGCACCATCCTCGAGGCCAACCGCTCGCTGGCCAGCCTGTTCGGCAGCACGCCCGAGGAGATGGTGGGTCAACCCCTGACGCGCTGGGTGGCCCCCGAATCCCGCGAGGCGGTGCAGCGCGCGACGTCCCGGCAGGTGGAGTCCCCCTACGAATTGACGGGGCTGCGCTCCGACGGAAAGCGGCTCTTCCTGGAGGTACTGGGGCGGACCGTGGAGTACGCCGGACGCAACGTGCGGATGACGGCCGTCTGGGACATCAGCGCCCGCAAGGCCACCGAGGAGGCCACGGCCCGCGCCGACGCCTTCCGCGAACAGCTCCTGGGGGTGGTGGGGCACGACCTGCGCTCCCCCCTCTACGCCATCCAGCTCAGCGTGGGGGCGCTCCAGCGTGCTGGAGGACTCAGCGAGACGCAGCTGCGCCAGGTGATGCACGTGGACACCGCCGCCCGGCGCATGGAGCGGATGATCCGCGAGCTGCTGGACTACACGCGCGCGCGGCTGGCTGGAGGCCTCCCCGTGCGCCCCGCGCCGCTCTCCCTGGAGAAGCTGCTGGAACGGGTGGTGGAGGAGTTCCAGGTGTCCCACCCCACCCGGCTCATCGTCTCCACGGTGGAGGGCGACGTCCGGGGGAGCTGGGACGAGTCGCGGCTCGGTCAGCTGCTGGACAATCTGGTGGGCAACGCCGTGCAACACAGCCCCTCGGACACTCCGGTGGAGGTGAAGCTGGCCGGGGTCGCCGATGGCATCACCCTCACGGTGCGGAACGAAGGGCCGCCCGTCCCGCTCGAAGAGCGAGCGACCCTGTTCGAGCCCTTCAAGCGCGGCAAGCGCGCCAGTGGCGATGGCCTGGGGCTGGGCCTATATATCGCCCGGCAGATCGTCGTGGCGCATGCGGGCCGCATCTCGGTGGAGTCCGGCGTCGGGTTGGGGACGCGCTTCATCGTGTGGCTGCCCCGGCACGCCCCGGGCGCCTAGAGGGAAATCCCTCCCGCTAGCGCCTCTTACAGCGCCGATGACACCTCGTGCCTCCGGACCCCCTTGCGCGTTGCGGCGGGGGGGTACGCGTGGTAAGGGGGCCCGGCCAATATCAGGTTTCTGTGGCGGCATTCCCACCGGCCGCCCCCGTACAAGGACGCAAGATGGAAATCCGCGCCGACGAGATCAGCAGAATCATCCGGGAGCAGATCAAGGACTACGGCAAGAAGGTCACCGTCGCCGAGACCGGTACCGTGCTCTCCGTGGGCGACGGTATCGCCCGCATCTACGGGCTCGAGAGCGTGCTGGCCGGCGAGCTGGTGGAGTTCACCAACGGGGTGAAGGGCTTGGTGCTCAACCTCGAGGAGGACAACGTCGGCGTCGCCATCATGGGTGACTTCAAGGACATCCGCGAGGGTGACCTGGTCAAGCGCACCGGCACCATCGCCTCGGTTCCCGTGGGCAAGGGCCTGCTGGGCCGCGTGGTGAACGCGCTGGGCGAGCCGGTGGACGGCAAGGGCCCCATCCAGGCCACCGAGGTGCGCAAGCTGGAGGTGAAGGCCCCCGGCATCGTGAAGCGTAAGAGCGTGCACGAGCCCCTGCAGACGGGCATCAAGGCCCTGGACGCCCTGGTGCCGATCGGCCGCGGCCAGCGCGAGCTCATCATCGGTGACCGTCAGACGGGCAAGACGGCCGTCGCCGTGGACGCCATCATCAACCAGAAGGGCCTGAACGTCTTCTGCGTGTACGTGGCCATCGGCCAGAAGCAGTCCACCGTGGCCCAGGTGGTGGAGAAGCTCACCCGCTTCGGCGCCATGGAGTACACCGTGGTCGTCACGGCCAACGCGTCGGACCCCGCGCCGATGCAGTTCTTCGCGCCGTACGCCGGCGTGGCCATGGGCGAGTACTTCCGCGACAACAAGATGCACTCGCTCATCGTGTACGACGACCTGTCCAAGCAGGCCGTGGCCTACCGCCAGCTGTCGCTGCTGCTGCGCCGGCCGCCGGGACGCGAGGCCTACCCGGGCGACGTGTTCTTCATCCACAGCCGCCTGCTCGAGCGCGCCGCCAAGCTGTCCGACGCCGAGGGCGCCGGCTCCCTCACGGCCCTCCCCATCATCGAGACGCAGGCCGGTGACGTGTCGGCCTACATCCCGACGAACGTCATCTCCATCACCGACGGGCAGATCTTCCTCGAGACGGACCTCTTCTTCTCCGGCGTCCGTCCGGCCATCAACGTCGGTCTCTCCGTGTCTCGCGTGGGCAGCGCCGCGCAGATCAAGGCCATGAAGCAGGTGGCCGGTACCATGAAGCTGGACCTGGCCCAATACCGCGAGCTGGCCGCCTTCGCCCAGTTCGGCTCGGACCTCGACAAGGCCACCCAGGAGACGCTGGCGCGCGGCGCCCGCCTCGTGGAGGTGCTCAAGCAGGGCCAGTACGAGCCCATGCCCGTCGAGAAGCAGGTCATGCAGCTCTACGCCGCCACCAACCGCGACGACGCCAACAAGCGCGGGTGGATCCGCCAGGTGCCCGTGTCCGACGTGGTGCGCTGGATGCGCGAGTTCATCGAGTTCGCCGACGGCCGCTACCCGGACATCGCCAAGGACATCGCGTCCAAGCGCGAGCTGACCAATGAGATCAAGGCCGCGCTGAACAAGGCCCTCACCGAGTTCAACGACGTGTTCCAGCCCACGGCGGGCGCCAAGATCTGATCGGCGTCACCCCGGAGTGAAGCACCACCGGGCCCCGCGCTCCCCCCTCGAGGGACGCGGGGCTTCGTGTTTTCAGGTGAGGACCCGCCCGGCCACCTTGAGCGCCTTGTCCAGGTAGCCCGCGAGCTCGGTCAACCGGCCCACCGCCTGGCTGATCTTGTTCAGGTCGTCGGCGGCCTCGGTGAGGGCGTGGTTGGTCTCGTGCATGGCGTCGGTGGCCCGCTTGAACTCGGCCGAATCCGCGTCGAAGCGCGCCCCCAACAGCCGCATCAGCAGCTCGCGCAGCCGCTTGCCGTGGGCGAGGTACTCGGCGCGGGTCTCCTGCGGAAGGGCGCCACTCATCGACAGGTCGAAGCTGCGCTCGACGATGCGGGTCAACGTCTGGGTGTCGAAGAGCATGGCGTCACTCCTTCTGGGGCGCGCGGATGCGCTGAACGGCGGCGGCTGCGGTCTCCACCCGGCCCTGGAAGGCCCGCATGGCGGAGGAGAGCTCCTCGAAGGACTCGGGTTTGCGATCCGCGCGGGCGAAGCGCAGCAGGGCCTCGTGCGCGTCGCGCAGGGCACGGGCCAGCTCCACGGGGTTGGCCACCACCAACGCCTCGTAGGACTCGGAGGCGTGGCGGATGTCGTCCAGCACGGCGCGGCGCTCGGCGAGCGTCAGCTTCGAGCGCTGGAGGTTGTAGTACATCACCCGGAAGGCCAGCGACTGCTTGGCGCCCGAGAGCCGCTGCGGCCCGAGCACCTCCACCATGTCCTTCTCCAGCAGCTCGATGATGGCGTTGACCCGAGGCGAGCCCTGCTCCAGCGCCTTCTGAAGGGCCTGGCCCTGTCTGGCCTCCAGGAAGAGCGAGCCCACCACGCCCACCAGCGTGGACACCGGCTCCACGTACTTGCTGGCCGTGGAGTCACCCTGGCCCGCCAGCGTCTGCAGCTGCTGACCCAGGGAGCCGAGCTGCGTCCCCAGGGCCGTGGCCCCCTCGGGCAGTTTGCCCGCGTTCTCCGCGCCGGCCAGCGTGGCCAGACGCTCGGCGTAGACGCCCAGCAGGGCGATGGCGTCCATGCGCGCCTGGATGGACTCCGGCGAGAAGAGCGTCCCCACCAGCGGCGTGGGCCGGCCGGCCGTGTCCGTGGCGAGCACCTCCAACCCCGGATCGTACAGGCGCTCGTCGAGGTAGACGTCCCGCTCGAAACGGTTGAGCTCCGAATAGTACTGGCCGAGCGCGGTGCTGGCCTGGGTGTTGCCCTGTTGGAACAAGGCCACGGGTTCGCGGTAGCTGCCCGGCGTCTTGCACCCCGCCAGCAGCACCAACACGAGCGCCCACCCTCGCATCCCTCTCATCGACTCTCCCCGAGACTGAGTGGCTACGACCCCCGAGCCTACTTCTTCCGGGTGACCGAAGTGCCCTCCACGTCCTCCGTCCACTCCGAGGAGGGAATCACCAAGGTGCCCGGAATGGGAGGCGGGGGTGGGGGCGGCTTGTTGGCCGCTTCACGTTCGGACAGGACCTCCGGCGGCGGCGGCACGTCCGTGTAGACGGCATAACGCACAGGTCGGCTCCCAGGGGTGCGGCCGGTCCCGCCCCCTCCGCCGGCGGTGACCTCGGTCCATCGAACCGGCGGTGTAGACTCGCGCACGCTGATCGCCGTACCAGGGGGCGCTCCATGCAGAAGAAGATTTCCGATGATCCTGCGACGACGGCCACGCACTCGCGTGGCTGGGAGAAGCCCGCCCAGACCACCGTGCCGGCGCTGACACTCGTCTCCCATCCACAACCCGAGCGCATCGGAGAGCGGCTGCTGCTCGAGATGTTGGCCGCCGTGGGCAGGACGGCGTCCCTGTCACGCAATGCCCCCGAGTTCTCCCACCCCGGCAGCCCCCTGGCGCGGCCCCTGGGAGATCCCTTCCTCAGCCGCAAGCCCGTGCAGTTCGAGCCTGGAGCGCGTGGGCGCCTGCGGCTGCTCGTGCCCGAGGACGGCACGCCGGTGCGGGTGGCGGGTGTGCCCGTCCGGGGAGGCCGGGAGTTCACTCCCGCCGAACTGGCCGCGGGCGTGCCGCTCGTGTTCGCCGAACGGGTGGTGGTGCTGCTCCACCTGGCGCGCGCGCCCGAGCTCCCCCCCACGGGGGACCTGGGCATGGTGGGTCAGGGCGAGGGCGTGCGCCGCGTGCGCGAGAATGTCCTCCGCGTGGCGGACCTGAACGTGCCGGTGCTCATCCGGGGCGAGACGGGCTCGGGCAAGGAGCTGGTGGCGCGCGCCATCCACCAGCACAGCCCACGCCGCGCCGGCCCCTTCATCAGCGTCAACCTGGGTGCCCTCCCCAAGGAGCTGGTCTCCGCCGAGCTCTTCGGCGCGCAGAAGGGCGCGTACACGGGCGCCGCCAAGGACCGCGAGGGCTTCTTCCGTGCCGCCCACGGGGGCACGCTCTTCCTGGACGAGGTGGGCGAGGCTCCGCCCGAGGTGCAGGTGGCGCTGCTGCGCGTGCTGGAGACGGGCGAGGTGTTCCCGGTGGGCAGCCATGCTCCGGTGCCCGTGGACGTGCGGCTCATCACCGCCACGGACGCCAACCTGGAGGAGCGCATCCGTCAGGGCGTCTTCAAGGCGCCGCTGCTGCACCGGCTGGCGGGCTTCGAAATCCAGGTGCCGCCGCTGCGCGAGCGCCGCGAGGACATCGCCCCTCTCTTCCTGCACTTCGCCCGCCAGGAGCTGGAGGCCACGGGGGAGCCGCAGCGGCTGTCGGACACGGATCCTCGCGCCGAGCCGTGGCTGCCCGCCTCGCTCGCCGTCCGCCTGGTGCGCTACGCGTGGCCCGGCAACATCCGCCAGCTGCGCAACGTCACCCGCCAGCTCATCATCGGCAGCCGTGGCCTGCCGGGCCTGCACGTCGATGAACGGCTCGCGCAGGAGTTGGACGCCTCCGCCCTCCCCTTCCCCGGCCCCGCCCCGACCCCGCGCCCCACGCCCATCTCCCAGGACATGCCCCTCCCCGAGGAGACGTCCCCCTCCCGGCGCAAGCCCTCGGAGGTCGGGGAGCAGGAGCTGCTGGAGGCCCTGCGCGCCAGCGCCTGGGATCTCAAGGCCACCGCGGAACGACTGGGCATCTCCCGCGCCTCCATCTACATGCTCATCGAGAAGAGCTCCCTGCTGCGCACCGCCGGGGACCTGAGCCCGGAGGAGATCTCCCGCTGCTTCCACGAGTGCCAGGGCGACCTGGACCAGATGGTGCAGCGGCTCGAGGTCTCCCGGCGCGCGCTCCAGCGCCGCGTGCGCGAGCTGGGCCTCGGCGGCGCCTGACGCGGCTCAACCGCGCAGGCGCGGGAGGATGGCGCGAAGGCTCGGGTCCATGCCGCCGCGCGCCCCGAGCGAGGCGATCGCCCGGCGCTCGTACTCGAGCGTGTTGGTGCGGGCCACGAACTGCACACTGGCCCCGAGCGCCGCGGGCATCGCCAGGTCCAGCTCGAAGATGTCGCCGGCCACCAGCGTCGTCTCCGGCGAGGTGTCCGTCTCGTTCCAGATGCGGCGCAGCGCCTCGTAGTAGCGGCCGCGGCGCAGGAAGATGGGACGCACCAGCGCGCCCTCCACCCGCATCGTCTCGGGAAGGGCGTCGAAGACGGCATCGGACGTCGCGGGAGACTCGATGAGGAACTTGCGCGCGTCGCCGGACACCCGCAGGCGCTCACGGCCTCGCGGCGCCAGCTTCGTCAGCTTCGCCTCCACCGTGTCCGTGTGCGCGTTGGTGACGACGTGGATGGACAGCCCCGTGTCGAGCAGCGCCTCCAGCACCTCCTTCGCCTCGGGCTTGAAGGCCATGCCCACCTGCGCGTAGGCCTCGCGGTAGAGCCTGTCCAGCAGCGCCGCCCGCTCCGCCTCGTCCCGCATCACCCCAAGCCGCTCACACAGCCGCCGCGCCACGAAGTTGGACAGCAGGTACGGGTCCGCCGTGGCCGGCGCCACGATGCGGCCTCCCACCTCCCAGCCGTGCTCCTCGTTGCTGGTCACCACCTGCTCCTCCACCTGCGCCCACCCCGCCTCCATCACGTCACGGCCGAGCTCCTCGGACAGGCGCCCGCGGAAGTGCTGGACGAAGGGCGCGCCTTCCGCCGCCACGTCGGTGAAGGTCCCGTCGAAATCCAGCACCACGCATCGAATCGCCATCGTCCTGAGTCCTCTTTGTCGTAGGAAGTGGGAAATAGGCGCCCTCTCCCTCCGGAATCAAGCCGGAGCGCGTCAGCCGGGGCGGTGGAACCACTGGGCGCGTGGGTGTGTCAGACCCTCAGTGCAGAACGGAGGTCGCGGTCGGAGGAGGAATCGTGGGCATGTCAGACCCTCCAGATAGAACTCCAGGTGTCGGCGCGACGTGGCGCCACATGCTCCGGCGGTCCCCTGGGAAGGCCACCAGAGCATCCATGCAGTAGGGCTGCACTTCCGCCGGGCACCCTCGGGTGCTGGCGGCGGGGCGGCGCGTCCGGATCCCCTCCCCGGGCGCGCCGCCTCTTCTTTTTCGGCCCCCCCTGTCTCACGGACTTTTTCTCGCTCTCCGCCTCCCGCGAGGCTGAGCGCCCCTCCCCCTCGCCCCACCCGGGATGATTCCCTTGCGCCGCGCCTGAAATCCGAGCATGCTCATTCTTGAGCATGGTCACTTCTCGAAAGAGCCGCGCCCGCCCGGAGCCCGCCGAGGCCCCCGGACTGAGGGAGCGCAACAAGCAGGAGAAGCTGGAGCGCATCCGGGAGGCGGCGCGGGAGCTCTTCGCGAAGAAGGGCTTCGCGGAGACGACGACGCGGGAGATCGCCGAGCGGGCGGGAGTGGGGACGGGGACGCTGTTCCTCTACGCGCGCACCAAGGAGGAGCTGTTGATGCTGGTGCTCGCCGAGCGGGTGGAGGCGGTGCAGGAGGAGCGCTTCCGCACGCTGCCACGCGAGGCCCCGCTGCTGGAGCAGTTGCTGCACGTCATCGAGGGCTTCTTCACCTTCTACGCGAAGGAGCCGAAGCTGGCGCGCATGTTCATCCGGGAGCTGCTCTTCCTGGAGCCGGGTCCGGCGGGCGAGCGGCTCCACCTGGAGCGGAGCTTCGCGGCCCGGCTCGCGGAGCTGGTGGCGGCGGCCCGGGAGCGCGGCGAGGTGGCGCCCGACGTGGACCTGGAGACGGCCGGCTTCAACCTCTTCGCGCTGTACATCACGACGTTGATGGGCTGGCTGTCCGGGGCGCTGGGGCCCGGGGAGAGCTGGCGGGTGACACTCGAACGCGCGCTCGCGCTCCAACTCCGGGGCCTCGGGCCCGGCGAGCGCCCCCCATCCACGAACAACCGGAGGAAGTCATGAGCCACGAGGCGACCCTGACACTGAGACAGGCGCGCGAGCGCTACTTCGAGGAGAACGGTTTCGGGACGGGAGGCAACTACGACGAGCGCTGGGTGCGGGTGGAGGTGGGCCCGGTGCCGGTGTGGTTCCCCAACTCGGCGGAGCGGGTGCGCGCGCTGCGCTTCCATGACCTGCACCATGTGTTGACGGGCTACCGGACGGACTTCCCGGGCGAGTGCGAGATCTCCGCCTGGGAGATCGCGGGCGGGTGCACGAACCACTGGGTCGCCTGGCTCCTGAACGTCTCCGGCATGGGCGCGGGGCTGTTCTTCATGCCGCGCCGGGTGGCGAGGGCCTTCCAGCGGGGCCTGCACACGCGCAACCTCTACCGCGCCGAGTACGGCGAGGCCCTGCTGGGACGGACGGTGGAGGAGATGCGGCACGCGCTCGGGATGGACAGGCCGGTGCCCGCGCCGACGTGGAAGGACCGGTGGACCTTCGCGGGCTGGTCCCTGGCGGCACTGCTGTCGTCCGCACTGAGCGTGGCGCTCCTCCTGTCACCGCTGGCACTGGCGGCGTGGGCGCTGGCGGGCCTGTTGCACTGAACGGCGCACGTGCCCACCCCTTGCACCTTGAGACCTACCCAAGCGCCCTGAATATGTTCTGAGCTCCAACCAACCACGAGCGCCGAGGAGAGGGCCCGGATGGAGCGAGCAACGAGCGACGCGGAGAAGCGCCGGCGCGCGCGATTGCCGTGGTTGTTGCTCGCGGGCTCGCTGGGGGTGTCGGTGTTGGGCGGCTGGGCGGCGGCACGCTCCATCTCCTCGCTGCTGACGCGGGTGGAGCAGTTGGAGCGCGAGGCCTCCGAGTCCGAGGCCCGGGTGGCGGAGCTGCAGGTGCTGCGCGACAGCATGACGCGGCGGATGCGCCTGCTGGAACAACAGCAACAGGGACTGACCACCCAGCACGCGGCCCTCAACAAACGGACCGGGGACCACAACGTGCTGCTCGCGCGGCGCGAGGCGGTGCGCGTGGAGCTGGAACAGCTGCTGAAGGCGGAGCTGGGGCGGGGCGAGGTCTTCCTGGAGGAGTCCGAGGGCCGGCTGCGGGTGGAGCTGGCGGACCGGGTGCTGTTCGAGCCGCGCAAGGCGGTGCTGACTCCCGGGGGCAAGGAGCTCCTGACGCGGGTGGGGGCGAAGCTGGCGGTGGAGGGGCACCTGGTGCAGGTGGCGGCGCACACGGACGCGACGCCGGAGACACCGGAGCCCGCCTCCGCGTCGACGAGCTGGGAGCTGTCGGCGGCCCGCGCGGTGACGGTGGTGCGTCTGCTGGGGGAGAAGACGAAGCTGACCCCGGAGAAGCTGGTGGCCGCGGGGTATGGGCCCGCCCACCCGGTGGTGCGGGACGACGGACCGCAGTCCCGGGAGCGCAACCGGAGGCTGGAGCTGCGGCTCATGCCCGCGCCGCCGCCGCTGAAACCCGCGGCTCCCCCGGCCCCGCCCGCGGACCAGCGGCTGGCCAAGAAGCGCCCGGGCAATCCCCGCTGACGAGGGCCCCCGAAAATCCTTGAATAAATGAAGCGAGCAGCCGTCCGAGCCCCGGGTCCCCCACCGACCCGCCCCTTCCGCCCCGGAGACTCCTCGTGCCCAACGTGAGGCAACTGCTGTGCGCGGCCCTGGCGACTGGCCTGCTGCTCGAGCCTGGCTCGGCGGAGGCGCGCTTCGGTAAACGCTCGTCCAAGTCCTCCAGTTCCTCCAGGTCCAGCGGTAGCAAGGTCCACGACGCCTCGCCCGTGGGCTCGAGCGATGACGACGATGACAGCTCCAGCGGCTCGAGCGGCTCCGGTGGCTCGAGCGGCTACAGCGACGCGTCCGTCTCCAACACCATCGACACCGTCTCGACGCTCCTCGACGTCCTGCTCTTCGTCGCGGACACCGCCGAGAGGGTGCGGGCCCACGAGACGAGCACCTACGGGAGCGTGCCCGTGACGGCCCCCGACGACGGCCACACGCCGATGTACCCCTACTCGTACCGGCCGCCGGAGGTCGAGCAGCGGCAGTCGGAACCGCAAGGAGGCAACCGCAACCCGGTGCTGTTCCGGCTGGGCTTCGAAGGGCAGTCGCTGGGAGACGTGGAGGGCTCGGCGGTAGGGCTGAACGTGGGAATCGAGGGGAAGGTGGTGGGCGTGAACGGGTCCGCGCTGTCACTCACCCTGCCCACGGATGACGGAACGCAGGGAGAGGACGAGATCGACCTGTACGCGGCGCACCTGACCCTGGCGATGTACTCGAGCGAGCGGGGACGGCTGCGCGGAGAGCTGGGCGTGGCGGCGGCGAAGGCGCCGGACATCTCCTTCGTGGGCCCGAGCCTCGGCATGTCCTTCGAGCACTGCCTGTTCGGCGCGGTGGACGCGGAAGCCCGCGCGCAGCTCGTGCCATTGCCCTACCTGCAACTGGACTCGCAGGCGGGTCTCGCGCTGCACCTGGGTGTGGTGACGGTGCGCGGCGGCTGGCGCTTCCTGATGCTGGACGACCGCGGCCACGTGGACGGCGAGGCGCACCGCGACACCTTCAGCGGTCCCTACGCGGGCCTTGGCCTGAGCATCTGACAGCCACTCCCCTCTCCCTCCAGGGAGGAGAGGGGGGAGGGTCTCCAGCCAGCTCCGGACCTACTTGCCGGAGATGCCTTCGGACGCGGCCTCCAGCGAGGCCGGTGCCGGGCTCCCCGCGGTGGACTCCGCCTTCTTGCCCCGGCGCTTGGGCGGCGGAGCGAGCCGCGGCGCGGAGCCGAACAGCCGCTCATAGGTCTCCGGGGTGTTGATGTTGACGACGACGCCCGGATCCTTCACGGCGACGCGGCGCACCTGCAGGCCTCGCACGGCCCCCTCCAGCGACGTGTCACCCGAGACCTCCTTGTCCCGCAGACGCTCGGCCGCGGCGCGCGAGAGGATGATGGGGTAGCCCGGAGCGCCCTCGAACTCGGGGCGGACGGCCTCCAGCGAGTCCCCCAGCCCCTTCATGAGCGACTTGAGCGTGGACGCCCTCAGGGCGGGCATGTCCACGGGGTGGATGAGCAGCACGTCCGCGCCTTCCTCGAAGGCCGCCTCCACTCCGGCCTTCACCGAGGCGAGCTGACCGTCCTGCCACCGCTCGCTCTCCACCAGGTGGACCGCGGGGTGCTGCTCCCTCACGGCGTCGGCCTCCTTGCCGATGATGCCGATGACCGAGCAGCCGGCCTTGCCAAACGTCGATGCGAGCGACTGGAGGAAGCTCTTACCCCCCTCATGCTCGATGAGCGCCTTGGGGTAGCCCATCCGCTTGGACTCCCCCGCGGCGAGGATGATTGCCACTGCCTTCATGCCACGCCTCCTCGAGCCCCCACCGGTTGGCGTGGGAGCGACCTGCTACAGGCTGGCAAGCGTGGAGAGATCTGGCCTCGCCCCTGGGGACGAGGCGTCGGGAAGAAAGCATTTGATGGGAGTGAGATGTTCACCAGACACGGAAACGCCACGCCATTCCGCTCATGAGCGAACTTCTCACCTGGAGTCCTCCCTTGGAAGGGAGGCCATCGGCGCCGGAGACGGCATCGGCCTGGGGCTGAGCGATACGCCCCGGGAGCTGTCCACACGCACACGCCGCGAAGTGGAGGGACCCCACCCTCCCCTGGAACACCCTTCCGGTGGCAGAACTCACCGGAGGGGACCTCATCGCCGCCAACCCCTGACGGGTGGCGGACGCGCGCTGCTAGTGCACCCAGTTCGAGCGAGCGCCCTGCCCGCCCGGTATGAAGACCAGACGCGAGGAACGCTCGGAGGACTGCTCACCGGCAATTCCTTCCGAGGCGATGGTCGCGCGGGCAGTCAGAATTTCAGACATACGGGCCAGGGGCAGCGTGGACCAGATGCGGTGCAGCTCCTCCTCGCTGACGTGTCCGAGGATCTCACCGTGTCGTTCATCCACCACTGGCAACAGGTGCACGCCATAACGGTGCATCACTTCGAGCGCTCGCATCACCGTATCCCGCGGATAGAGGATGATGTCAGGCATTGCGACGACTTGGGGCTCGATGATCCGGCGCGACACGGGTACCTCCAGGAAGAAAGCCATCCAGGCTGCCCCGTCCGTAGCAATCCACCTGCCAATCCGAGCAAAGGCAAAGGGGCCCTCCCGACGCACCCGGGACAGCCCCTTCCTGGATTCACCTGGAGTGTGACGGCCCGGCCGGGCCCCTGCGCCTACTTGCGCGCGTGGCGGGCCTGGTGCAGCCGGAAGTCCTCGTGCCAGGCGCCATCCAGCCGCGTCAGCAGCTCGCGGGTGTCCAGCGTGCGCCGCTTCTCCAGCGTGGCCTGCATGTGACTGTCACCCACGAGATAGCCGTTGGCGTACAGCGTCCGCGCCTCGGGACCCACGCTGGCCAGCTCCTCCGGCGTGCCCAGCGCGAAGTTGAACACCTGACCGGAGAAGGGCACGCGCTCCACACCCACCAGCGTCGCCGTCCCGGTGCGCGTGAGCAGGGCCTCGCCCACCTTCAGCTCCGCGGCCTGCACCACGCCGCGCTTCGCCGTCACCATCGGGTGGGTCTCGGTCACCATCACCTCGCCCCCCTGCTCATCCCGCAGCTTCACCAGGGGCTTGTGCTCGCCACCGCGCGACACCGCCGTCACCGTCAGCGCCACCCCCCGTCCATTCGCCAGCAGCTTGTCCCCCAGCTTCACCTGCTCCACCGGCACCGTCTTCCCGTCCGCCTTCGTCACCCGCGTGCCCTCCGCGAGGCAGGCATTGCGCCAGTCGACGTTCACGATGTCCTGGAAGCGCGAGCGGGTATAGGAGGTCTGGTTGCCACGGGAGTCGGTGCAGGTGGCCCTCATGGTGGCGCGCAGCATGAGGCGCGCGTTCTGGAATTGCCGCAGACAGTCCCTCCCGAAGTCCGCCACCCCGCTGAAGGGCACGTGCAACAGCGCGGGGAGAGAGGTGTCGGCGAAGGGCGTCTTGAAGGGAATGCTCCCCTTGAGCACGCTGGTGCCGGGCGCCGTGCCCGCGCTGCACTTGCCGCCCCGCTCCATCAGGATGACGGACGCATCGCTGGTGAGGGTGTCGACGTTGCAGTGCTCGGGCAGGGAGACCAGGTACTCGCCGCTCATGGCGACATAGAGGTGCGAGACGTCATAGCCACCGGCGGGCTCCCAGTAGTGGCCCCGGGCGGGAACCCACTCGCCCATGGGGGGCTTGCTCGCCGAGGGGTCCACCGCGGAGATGCCGGTGTAGGGTTTGGCGAAGGGCGTGAAGACGCCCGTCACGGGATCCTTGCTCCCCGTGGCGTAATCACAATCCAGATAGCCCTGGAGGTAACCCCGCTCGAGGCAGGTGCGGATGGGGTTGTCCTGGAAGTGATTGCCGACCAGCTCGCGCGGGTGCTCGATTCGCAAGATGTTGTAGTCCCGGGCCGTCAGCGCCACGATGGACGACTCGGCCGCCGCATAGGACAGGTGCGACTCGCCAGTGGACTCGTCGAAGGCCATGGCCATCGAGTCCACGAAGAGCTCCTCCCCGGTGCCAACCGCCAGGCCGAGGTCCACCGGCGGCGTCTCGAGGACCGCGCCCGCGTACTCCTCGAGGGATTGGGTGTCGAGCACGCGGAACCGCGTGCGCTCGGGATTGGCGGCGAAGGCCGTCACGTCGGCATAGGAGTAGTCGGAGCCGTTGAAGCAGGTCACGAGGCCGGAGGCCTGGAAGCGGGCCACCGAGGTGTCGGAGGTCACCACATCCGTGAGCGGCAGCAGGTGGCCGCACCGGGAGCCTTCCGAGGACTCGCCGGAGGTCTGCGAGGTGAGCAGGGCCTCGCGGGCCGCCGCGCCCGGGGGAGTGCCGGTCTTCTTCTCCTTGCGCGCCTTCTCCAGGCGGCGGAAGAGCTGCGGCGAGTTCTCCGGCGTGTTGCCCGCGGCCAGGAGCCGGTTCTTCACGAAGCTGTACTGCGCGTCGTCGGAGAGGTCGATGGGCATCTGCCTGCCGTCATCGTTCTTCCGGCCCCCCTTGCCCTGGGCCTGGACCTCCTGCTGCCACCGCGCGTAGAGCCGGGCCATGTGGAGCGAGTCGGCGGCCAGCACCCGTCGATCCGCCTCCTGCCGCGACGGTGCCTTCTGCTGGCCACAGCCAGTACCGAGCATCGCCAGACACGCCAGGGCAGGGACGAGACGCGAGATCCTCCGGGATGCTGCACTCAACGACACGTTCATGGGGTTCACCTCGAGAGGTCGGCAACGGCACTCGACTCCCCTCGAACCACGAGAAGGAGGAACACGGGCGAGCGGGAGTGAGCGCCGGTTCGTCCAACAACCTGGGGATTCCTCGCGGGCTGTGAAGATGGACATGGAAAACCTTTTCCCAGCATGTCCAAACACAGACACCCCGCAGGACAATCCCCACCAACAGCCGACAATCCCTCTCATCCGCCGGGATGGACACGCGGCCAGCCAGGCGGCTTCCCCGCGTGCCGGGCCCTGGAGAGGCGGAAGTCCTCGTGCCAGGCGCCATGCACCCGGGACAGCACCTCCCGCGCGTCCATCCGCTTGCGCTTCTCCAGCTCCGCCTGCATCTGGCTGTCCCCCACCAGGAAGCCATTGGCGTAGAGCGACCTCGACTCGAGCCCCCCGTGGGCCAGCTCCCCGGGAGTGCCCAGCGAGAAGTTGTAGACGAGCCCCTCGTAGGGGACGCGCTCCACGGCGACGAGCTTCCTCGCCCCGGCGCGCGTGAGCACGGCCTCGCCCACCTTCAGCTCGCCGGCCGGCACCACCCCCCGCGACACCGTCACCAGGGGGTGCGTCTCCGTCACCCGCACCTCGTCCCCGTGCTCGTCACGCAGCTTCACCAGGGGCTCGCGCTCGCCGCCGCGGTGCACCGTCGTCACCGTCAGCGCCAATCCCTTGCCGTTGGCCAGCAGCTTGTCGCCGACCTTCACCTGCTCCACCGGCACGGCCTTCCCGTCCGCCCGCGTCACCCACGTCCCCTCCGCCAGGCAGCCCCGCTTGTAGTCCACGCGCTCCACCTCCGTCTTCGAGGGGCAGCGGAAGGGCTCGGGCTCGCCGCCAAACGGGTCCGGACAGGTCCCTTCGGCGTAGACCCAGATTTCCAACCGGACATTCTGCGCGTTGTTCAGACAGTTGCCCGTGCCGAAGTCCATGATGCCGTCGAAGGGATACTCGCCGGGCGTGGTGGACGGCCTGAAGGGCAGCTCGCCATGGGCCACCGTGGTGCCGGGCGTGCCACCCGCCTCGCACATGCCCCCCGTGTCCATCAGGATGGCCGCCACCTTGCTGGTCACGCTCGTCACCTGACACTCCTCGAGGACGTGGGGCAGGAACTTCCCGCGTGCGGGGACCTGGAAGCGCGCCGGATCGAAGGGCTTCCCCTCGGGCTCCCAGTACGCGCTCCTGTCCGGAATCCACGTCGGCGTGCCCCCATCGGAGGCAGTGGCCTTCGTGGCCTCGACATCCACCGCGGCGATGCCCGTGGCGCCGCCCGCGAACGGCCTCCAGCCCCCATCCGGCAGGACTCGCACCGCGCCGTAGTCGCAGTCCAGGAAGCCGTGGACGCTCCCGCGCTCCAGACAGCTGCGGATGGCCTGGTCCGACGGCGACTCGTCGAGCAGCTCGCGCGGGTGCTCGACGAGGATGTCCCCCGCCTCGCCCGGCATGTTCAGCGTGGCCGTCACCGACGTATAGGTGAGGTGCTCCTGGCCGGTCGCCTCGTTGAAGGCGACGGCGAGCGAATCGGCGAGCAGCTCCTTGCCCGGCTGCCTGGGCAGGGACAGGGAGAGGGGCGCCGTCTCCAATACCCTGCCGCCGTACTCCTCATGGGACTCGGAGCCCACCGGGTCGAAGACCATCCGCGACTCGTCCGTGACGAAGGCATTGAGGTCCACGAAGGCATAGTCCGAGCCGCCGAAGCACGAGGTGAGGCCCGTGCCCTGGAAGCGCGCATGGTCCGCGTCGCCACCGGTGCCACCGAGCGGAATCAGGTGCCCGCACCACGCCCCATCCATCGTGCCCGACACGTCCGCGGCCCGCGTCCGCCCCTCCGAAGCAGCCAGGGGCCGCCCCGGCTCGGACGGCCGCCCCCGGCGGTGGAGCTCATCCAGGCGCGCGAAGAGTCGCGGGGCATTCCGGGCGGTGATGCCCGCGGCCCCCAGCCGGTTCCTCACGAAGCGGTACTGCACCTCGTCGGAGAGCTCGATCGGCATCCGCGCGTTGGCGCCCCCCTTCCTCGACAAGGCGTGGGGGGACTGCTGCCATTGCGCGTAGGAACGAGCCATGGCACGCGAGTCCTCGGCGAGCTGTTGCTTGTCTACCTGCTCGGGGATCGGAGCCTGCCGTTGCTGACCGCACCCGACGCCGAGCGCGGCCAACATCATCACCCACATCATCTTCGCGAAACTTCTCATGGGGCTCTTTCCAAGGGCATGGAGATGACGACACACCTCCCCTTTCCACAGGGAGGAGGAGCCCTGGTGGCGTGATCACTCGCGAAGTTGCCTGGTGATGGGTCGGAATGCACACGCCCCGGCTCGGCGCTCAACGTGTGTCCGCATCGAGCGCCGTGCAGTGGGAACGGGGTTGCGTGTGAATCCACGAACACCCGGGAGGGGCTCGCGTCCGCCTCACGACAGCCGGGCGTGTCCACGGATGGACGCGGCCCTCCGGATGCGTTCTCCGCTACTTCTTCTTCATCGACTCGAGCAGCTTGCGGAAGCCCTTCTCCGCGCTGGCGACGGTGCGCTCGGGGCCGGTGAGCTTGAAGAAGACGGGGCCCTGGGGGCCCTCGACGATGGCTCCGAGCAGGCGGGAGCCGGGCTTCGGCGTGGAGGGGCCCATCATGGGGCCACCGCCGGTATAGGTGCCCTTGACGTCCACCGTGGTGACGGAGATGCCGTTGAGGGTCTCCTTCTTGGTGCGCGCGTCCTTCTCCGTCACGGGGGTGCCGTCGGCCTTCTGGAACTGGCCCAGCCAGCGCTTCACGTTGGCGTCCACCGCGCCGCCCTGGCCGGCGCCGAAGTAGAAGACGGCCAGCTCCGCGCCCTCGGTGTCCCCCTTGGCGGGAGCAATCCGGTAGGTGGCCACGCGCATGGGCCGGGAGCCCTGCGACTCCCATCCCGTGGGCGCCGACCAGGTGAGCCCACCCGCCTCGGGGGCGCCCTGCGCGGCCTGCTGCGCATGGGGCGTCGTCTGCTGCGTCTGGGCCTGGGCCATGCCCACGGCCGCCATCATCGTCATCACACCGAGAAATCGTTTCATGGGCCCAACCTATACCGGGCCCGGCTCGCTGGCATCGCACGCTTTTCTGTCTGGGAGCGCACGCGCCCTGGCCCGCGCGGCGGGGATGCGGCCCACCAGGGTGAGACACACGCTTACCCCCTGAAGTCAGACGCCGCGAAACAAGGACTCGCGTATGAAGAAGACACTCATGGCAGTGACCCTGCTCGCCGCTGGCGCCAGTCAGGCGTCGGGCCTCGCCATCGACACCCAGAGTGGCCGGGCCACTGGCATGGGCTCGACGGGGGTGGCGAGCGCGCAGGACGCCTCGGCCATCTTCTACAATCCGGCGGGTATCCTGGGAGTGAACAAGCTCGACGCCCAGCTCGGGGATGCGCTCATCCTCGTGAACCTGGGCTTCACCCCCGAGGGAGGCACGGAGCAGACCCAGAACACCGTCTCCCCGCCGCCGCACGCCTATTTCGTCTACAAGTTCACCGAACAGTTGGGCGCGGGCATCGGTGTCTTCACGCCCTTCGGCGCCAACAGCCGTTGGCCGGATGATTTCGTGGGGCGGCAGATCGCCCTGGCGTCGTCGGTGAGCACCTTCGACATCAATCCCACACTGGGCTTCGCGCCCGTGAGGTGGCTGCGGATTGGCGCGGGCGCGCAGATCGTCTACGGCATGGTGGAGCTCCAGCGCCAGCTCGCCTTCGGCGCCGGCATCCCCGAGGGCTCCTTGCAGCTGACGACCGACGCGTGGGGATTTGGCTTCAACGCGGGCGTCCAGGCGGACGTGTTGCCGGGGCTGCTCACCCTCGGCGCCACCTACCGCAGCCGGGTGGGGATGAATACGGAGGGCGACGCGGACTTCGAGGGCATCCCGCCGGGCCTTCCAGCGCCGGTCGCCGCGTCGCTCGTGGATCAACCCGTCACGCTGGACGTCACCCTGCCGGCCACGGTGGGGCTGGGCGTGGCCTTCACCCCCACCCAACGGCTGACGCTGGCCGTCGACGCCAATTGGGTGGAGTGGTCCACCATCCAGGAGCTCTTGTTCGAGTTCCAGACAGCCCCCGCGCTCAACGAGCCGGCCCCCAAGCGATGGAGGGACACGTGGAACTTCCACGTGGGCGGGGAGTACAAGGCCACGGACGCCCTGGCACTGCGTCTGGGCTTCATCTACGACCCGAGCCCCACCCCCGAGGAGACGCTCACGCCGGACCTGCCGGACGCCGACCGTCTGAACTTCTCGGCGGGCGTGGGCTATGCCGTCTCCCACTTCCGGGCGGACCTGGGCTACCAGTTCGTCCTGCTCCAGGACCAGCGCAGCACCGCGGAGGAGCTGCCCGGCACCTACAGCGGCTCGGCCCATGTGATTGGTCTGACGCTGGGTTACTCGCGGTGACGCGCGCGGCCTGTTAGAGGAGCCGGGTATTTTCTCCTCGAGAGGTCGAAGGACATGAGCCGCGAGAAGCCCGGACGCAACGACCCCTGCCCCTGCGGCAGCGGCAAGAAGTACAAGGCCTGCCATGCCGCCGAGGACCGGGCACGCGAGGCGGCGGCTGCTCCCCCGGCTCCTCCCCAGCACCCGCTCGCGAACGACCTGCAGGCGGCGATGAACATGCTCGGCGAGGCGGACCTGACGCGCGTCTCGGAGACGCTGGACAGGCTCGGCGAGCTGTTGACCCGATGGGGCCCCGCCCCGGGGCTGCGCTTCGATGCCCAGGCCTTCGACACCTATGTGTCCCGCGAGCTCGAGCGCCTGGAGTCCGCCGTCGAGCGCGACCCCGGCCAGGCTCGCAACGTGCTGCGGCTGGGCACGGTGCGCGAGCTGGGGACGCGCTCGTTCCTGGAGAAGCTGCGCGCCACGTTGCTCGCGCGGGCCACCACGGCCGGACTCACCTCGGAGGAAAGGCAGGCGCTGTGTCTGGGCGCGCTGCTCGCCTCCACCCCGAAGAGCGGCCGCTTCCAGCCCGAGGACCGGCCCGTGCTGGACGTGGTGTTCGGCGTGCAGTTCCGCGAGTGGGGCGCGAGCCAGGGCCAGAAGCTGGCCGCGAAGCTGGAGACGCTCGCCGAGAACGCGGACCTCTCCGACGAGGCGCGCGAGGTGCTCCGCAAGGCGGGCGAGGGCGAGATGGGGCCCCTGGTGAAGTATGTGGAGTCGGCTCCGCGGCTCGCCGCGCGCATCGCCCAGGAGGCCCGGGAGCGCTCGGAGCGCGTGGAGGCCGCGATGCGTCAGTCCAACACGCCCTCCGTCTTCGCGCCCGAGGAGCTGGTGTGGCTCACCAGTGTCCTCTGGGAGCCCTTGAACGCGTTGCGCTCGCCGGACCTGGACGCCCAGGCCCGCGGCAAGGCGGTGTCCTCCTTCCTGGCGTCCGTGCGGACCGCGCTGGACTCGGACAAGCAGTTCCTCACGGGTCTGCTGGACCGGCTGCGCATCCTGTCCAAGGACGCGGCGCTCGACGAGATGACGCGTGACTTCTACACCGACGCCGCCGTGGCCTTCGAGGCCGAGCCGGTACGCATGGTGCTCGCCGCCATCCTCACCTCGCGCAGCGAGCCCCGCGCGCGCTCGGCCGAGGAGCAGGTGGTGCGCGCGGACCTGGAGGCCAGGACGCGGTGGACCGCCGAGGACCTCGAGCCCTATCGCGAGCTGCTCGAGCGCATGAACCTCCCCGCCCCCGCCGAGCGCATCCGCCGCGCCCAGGAGTGGCTGCGCGCCCACCCCATCGCGATGTGACGGCTCCCGTCAGGAGGCCTGGCGCACGAACACCAGGAAGTACTGGTCCGGCAGGAAGTCGTGCGCCCCGGCCTGCTCGTAGCCCGCCGCCTCCAATTCCTTTCGCACCTGTTCCGCCGTCAGCTTGTGCTCCCGCGGCGGCCCCTTCGGCGAGTCCTCGCGGAAGTCGATGATCACCACCCGCCCCCCGGGTCGCAGCTCGTCTCCCAGCTTCCTCATGTACGCCACCCGGTCGCCAATGTGGTGGTACGTGTCCACGATGAGCGCCACGTCCACGGGCTCCGGCAGCTTCGGATCCGCCGGCTCGCCCAGCACCGGTTCCAGGTTGTCCACGCCCTCGCGCTTCGCGCGCTCGCCCAGGTAGCGCGTCATGTCCGGCTCGATGTCCACGCCGTACACGCGCCCCTGCGGCACCGCCCGCGCCAGCCTCACCGCGAAGTAGCCCGTCCCCGCTCCAATGTCCGCCACCTTCGCCTCCGGCGGCAGCTCCAGCGCCTTCACCACCTCATCCGGCTTCTGCCACGCGTCCCGCTCCGGATCATCGAAGCGCTTCGCCCACTCCTCCGCGTCCTCGAAGCGATGCGGCATCCCTCCGTGGTGGGCCCCGTGCTCGTGGTGGGTGTGCGCGGGCGCCTCGCTCCCGTGCTTGCAGGCGGTGATCGACAGCAGCGCCACGGTGGTGAAGAGGGCTCGCAGCGCTCGGGGGGAAATGATGCTCGGGGTCATCAGGGATGCCTCCATTCGCAAGAGGGCCCGAGCGTAGTCATCCGATCGCTCGTGTCCACGGCTCGTGTGGCCAGGAGATGAACACGGGTGGATATACCCTCACCCCGACCCTCTCCCAGAGGGAGAGGGAGAGGGTGGGGGTGAGCTCTGGCTCATGGCTCCGGGAAGATGAGCAGGCCCCTCGAGGTGTCGATGACGTACAGGTAGCCGTCTCCCGGTACCCTCATCCCGATCGCCCCCTCGTAGAAGCTCTCTCCCCGGTTCGGATCCGTCTCCCGGTAGGTGTTGTAGTACGCCACCTCCTTCGGGTTCTCCGGCACCGAGACGTCCAGCACCCTCACCCCGTTCTGGTAGTGCGCGATGTAGAGCCGCTCGCCCTTCAACACCATGTTGTGGATGGAGACGTTCTCGTTCAGCTCGTACCCGCCAATCCGCTTCGGGCGCGCCGGCTCCGTCACGTCCAGCACCCGCAGGTGCGCGCCCCAGTTCTCTCCTCCCTCGAACGCGATGAGCCGCTCCCCGAACTTCCCCACCGCGTTCGCGTGACTCGTCGCGTACGGGTAGGCGTACGAGCCCAGCCGCTTCGTGTTCTCCGGATCGCTCACGTCCACGATGACGTACCCGCTCGACCAGTGGTTGATGTACAGCCGCCCCTCGAAGGCCAGCGCGTCATGTGGATAGCCCACCACCCAGGGGTTGTCGGCCGCTCCCGGCTCCGCGTACTCGCCGAGCAGCCTCGGCGCGGTGGGCTCCTGGATGTCGAAGATGAGCGTCTTCGGCTGCGGGCCCGGTGACATGCCGTACAGCCGCTCCCCCTCCACGAAGACGGTGTGCACGTCGATCGGCCCCGTCCCCGGGAAGCTGCGCACCTGCCGCGGCTCCGCGGGATTGGAGATGTCGAAGACCACCACCCCCGTGTCCGCGCTCGCCACGTAGAGCGCGTTCCCCTTCGCCCACACCCCGTTCCAGTAGTTGTCCGTCGGCAGGCTGATCCGCTTCCTCAGCACCGGAGCGGCCTTGTCGCTCACGTCGAACACCGAGAGGCCTCCCGGCTCCTCTCCCCTCGGGATGGACACCACGTACGCGTGGCCCTGCGTCACGTAGATGTCCACGGGCTCGCCCTGCTCCACGAACGACTCGGACGCGAGCCGCAACCCCGAGGCCTCCGCCTCTCCCGCGCGCGGCTCCCACTTCTCCGCCATGAAGGTGCCCGCGTAGGTGAGGGTGCCATTGCGGCACGTGGCATGGCAGCCGTACAGCCGGTTGCCCTCGGCGCGGCAGCCCACCAGCGAGCTGCGCATGGACACACTCGAGGACGGATTCCACGTGCGCGTCAGGAAGAAGCCCTCCACCTCCTGCCAGCGCTCCGTCGGGGCTCCTCCCCGGAAGGAGTCGAGGCTGCCGTCCTCCGAGATGCGGAAGGAGCCCGCGTTGATGTACGGCGGCTCGTGCTCGGTCCGATACACCAGCGTGTAGATGCCGTCACGCGGGAGGCTGGCCAGTGAGGCCTTGTCGCACCCGATGAGCTCGAAGGATTCAGCCCCACAGGTATGCGAGGAGTAATCCCCTATCACCCTGCACGCGGCGTAACGGCCGGTGTCCGCCCAGTCCGCATCGTCGGAGGACAACACGGGCGGTTTCTCTTCACGACAGCCGGACAACGACAGGCCGCCCAGGACCAGGACGGCCCAGGCACTCCGCATCCCTCTCATGTGCGCGCTCCCCTTTCGTGGCTCCGGGCGCGCACCCTACCTCCACCTCGTGGCAGGCCTCGCCCGGCCCCGGCGCATGCCCGGAGAACGAGCGGGCAACGGACACATATCGGGTCATCCGCGCGAGGCACCGGTATACCGTGGCCCCCACGACGTTTATCGTGCGGTCTCCGCCCACGGAGTGCTTCTCCATGAAACTGCTGACCTCGCTCTGCCGTGGATGGGTGCTGTTGCCGCTCGCGCTGCACGCCCCCTCCGCTCTCGCGCACCTGGGATATCCCGACACCACCAGCGTCACCCTCCGTCGCGGCCACCCCGAGGACATGTTCGTCGGAGCCACCTTCGGCGCGGTCATCTCCCGCGACAGCGGGAAGAGCTGGAACTGGCTCTGCCCCGCGGGCATGGGCTACGGCAGCTGGCGCCCCGAGACCTTCCTCTGGCAGCCCGAGGGGACCCTGCTCGCGGCCACCGGCGCCGACCTCATCCGCTCGCGCGATGGCGGCTGCACCTGGGAATCGCACCCCTTCTTCAAGCCCAGGGGCCTGTGGCCGATGAGCCTGGCGTCCCCCGCGTCCAACCCCTCGCGGCTGTGGGTGTCGACGGGCCGCGCCGCCGCCCCCAACGGCGTCTACCGCAGCGACGATGGCGGCGAGACGTTCACCCCCACCCCCCTCCAGAGCAACACCCCCGACAAGAACGACAACGCCGTCTACACCTCCGTGAAGGTGGCGCCCTCGGACACGCGGCGCCTCTACGTCTCCGGCAGCACCCCCGAGGGCCTGCGCCTCTATCGCAGCGATGACGAGGGCGAGACCTGGGACACGATTCCCCAGCCCTTCCCCGAGTACTCGAGTCCCTCGCGGGCGTATGACTTCTTCGTCCTGCGGGTGTCCGACAATGATCCGGACCGCCTCTGGGCGCGAGTCTCCTGGCAGGGCTGGACGTACGTGCTGGAGAGCCGCGACGGCGGCCACACCTTCCGCTCCATCCTCCACCCGGCGAACCAGGAACACGACGGCATCGACGA
This sequence comes from Archangium violaceum, assembly GCF_016859125.1. Taxonomy (NCBI): domain Bacteria; kingdom Pseudomonadati; phylum Myxococcota; class Myxococcia; order Myxococcales; family Archangiaceae; genus Archangium; species Archangium violaceum. Next base: position 2,234,506 of record NZ_CP069338.1, read on the forward strand.
GTACCTCATGGACATGGAGGTCTCCGCGGATGCGAAGACCCTCTGGGCCGCCACCCCCACGCGCCTCTTCCGCCTGCGCGAGGGAGACACCGTCGCCACCCTCCTGTCGCTTCCCGACGGCAACGCCTGCGCGGAGCGCCAGGGCGACGTCCTCTTCGTCTGCGGCGCCACCCGGGTGCACGACTGGGCCCTGGCCACCACCATGGACGAGGGCGACACGTACACGACCCTCCTCAACCTGCCCGACCTCAAGCCCCCCGCGTGCCCCGCTGGCACCCCGGTGCAGGACCTCTGCACTCCCCTCTGGCCCCAGTTCGCGTCCCAGCCCGACATCGGCGCCGATCCCACCCTGCCGGGACAGGATGGCGGGACTCCGGACCCGGGCTCGCCGGATTCGGGCACCCCGGACGCCGGCCCGTCCGAGCAACCCGAGACGCCCACGGCTCCCCCCAAGAAGTCCGGGTGCTCGTCCACAGGAGGACTCGTGCCCGCGGCCGCCTTCTTCGTTCTCACCACCCTCCGCCGCTCACGGCGGCACAACCCGGAGAACTGACGACATGAACGTGAGACACCTGAGCACCGCCTTCGTGGCCGCCATCGCCCTGGCCACGTCCGCCTGTGAGAGCGAGCCCGTCGAGTGCCCGGAGCCCCTCTACGGCGGTGGGGCCACCGACGAGGCCTGGCACGCCATGGTGGATGTGAAGACGCGGCCCATCGACTCCTCCCGCGCCGTCACCCTCCTCTCCCCCGCCGAGGGCGAGGTGTACCCGGCCGATGCCACCCCGCCCACCTGGGAATGGACCTCGCCGATCGCCTCGCTCGAGCGTCCTCGCGCCCGGGGCGCGCTCGCCTTCCAGGCGGCACCCCGTCCCTCCCGCTCCTTCACCGCGTGGCTCGGAGAGCTGCTCGTCCCCACGGCCCATGCGCACCTGCCTCCGTACACGGGCGACCTCTACTGGGTGGAGATCTCCACTCCCGGCGCCGAGTGCCCCGTGGCCCAGGTGCTGACCTCGGAGCTGTCGTGGCAGCTCGACTCCAACACGTGGGACGAGCTGGGCAAGCACGCGGGTAAGGAGCTCACCGTGCAGGTGATGAGCGCCTACCTCGTGCAGAACCGCGTCACCGAGGGCCCCTACCGCCTCGACACGCCGCGCAAGTTCCGCCGGGGTGCGCAGTGAGGCGCCGCCTGCTCGCGCTGCTGGCCCCGCTCGCGCTCGGGGCATGCACGAGCTCGGAGGTGCCGGAGCTCGACTACTCCATTGAGCAGCCGTGGCCCTCGGGGCCGGAGCTGCCCCCGGTGGGCAGTGGGCGCATCATCATCACCAACAGCATGGACGACACGCTGAGCCTGCTGGACCTCGACACGATGCTCTCGCCGGACTGGGGCGAGCTGGCGCGCATCCCGGTGGGGCTCAACCCCGTGGAGCTGGAGGGGCCGCACCACTCCGCCATCTCTCCACGCGGGGACTACTACTACGTGGGCCTCTCCTACTTCGTGCCCGGCGCGGGCTCGGGTCCGCACGGGGCGCACGGCACGGGCACGGCGGATGGCTACTGCCTCAAGCTGGATGCGAAGACCCACCGGCTGGTGGGCTCGGTGCGCGTGGACCGCAACCCGGGAGACCTCATCATCAGCGCGGATGGCCGCACGCTGTTCCAGACGCACTTCGACATGGTGAAGATCACCGAGGTGGCGAAGCGCGGCGGCCCCGAGAGCGAGATGGATGCCCGCATGGCCATCATCGACGCGGACACCCTGACGCGAAAGGCGATGGTGCCGGTGTGTCCCGCGCCGCACGCGGTGCGTCTGTCCCCGGACGGGACGCGGGCCTATGTGGCCTGCATCTCGGACGAGGTCGCCGTGGTGCGGCTGGACACCGAGGGCTACCCCGTCACCCGCATCAAGATGCCCAACCCGGGCACCGCCCTGGCACCGAGGCACGAGCCGTACGCGCTCACCCTGTCGCCCACGGATGGAGCGCTGTGGGTGAGCTCGCTCGAGAGCCGCACGTTGCACTACCTGGACCCCGAGACCCTCACGGTGGTGCCGGAGCGGTCCATCTACGACCTGGGCGGCTCGCCCATGTTCGGCGTCGTCAGCGCGGATGGCCGCACGCTCTACATGCCCTACCAGCGCATCGACGCCGTGGCCGTCATCGACACCGCGACGTCCGCCCGGAAGGGGGACATCCACCTCTCGTCCGAGGGCTGCATCAACGTGCACCAGGTGGAGCTGACACCAGACGGAAAGCACGCGCTCGCGGTGTGCGAGGGCGACCAACAGGGCCCCGGCACGCTGCACGTGCTGGATTTGGAGGAGGGCACGGTGGTGAAGACGGTGCGGGTGGGAATCTTCCCGGACTCGGTGGCCATCCTGCGGGGGACGCCATGAGATGGCTGGGATTGGGCACGGTGCTGCTCGCGGTCGGCTGCGGCCCCACACCCGCGGCGGAATACGGCGAGAAGCTGTTCAGCGACCCGACGCTCTCGACGAGCCAGTACAACGCCTTCTCGTGCGCCACGTGCCACGCCACGACGGCCACGCCTCCCGCGGACAAGATGTACTCGGGGCTGTCGCTCCATAACGTGGCCTCCCGTCCCCACTGGTGGGGTGGCTACGAGACGCGCCTGCTGGACGCGGTGAACTTCTGCTACACGGCCTTCATGCGTGGCGTCACCCCGCTCACGCCCGAGGACCCCAAGAGCCGCGCCCTCTACGAGTACCTGGTGGGCCTCAGCCCGGACGCGAGCGCGCCCGCGCAGCCCTTCACCCTCGTCAAGGACATCACCAACGTCCCCCGGGGCAACGCCGGGCGCGGCGAGCACGTGTACCGTGCCGCGTGTCAGGACTGTCACGGCGAGGCCCACACCGGCAAGGGCAGGCCGACGGAGCTCGCCCCCATCCTCCCCGAGGTCTCCCAGGAGTACGGCACGCTCTTCCCCAACGTGCCCCCGGGGTTGGTGTTCATCGAGAAGGTGCGCCACGGCCGCTTCTTCGGCGTCGGCGGAAACATGCCACCCTACAGCCTCGAAGCCTTGTCCGATGAGGACCTGGGTGCGCTGCTTACCTTTCTCGACCTCTAGAATCAAACACCTCATGTCATTGTAATTCTTCACTATCGGCGCCGCGATGTTCCTCCCATCGCGGCGCCCACACAACAATGACTTCCATGATAAGAATGCAGGGACACCGCAACCCGTCATGACGGCGGGTTTCGGATTACCCCCCTCGTTGGAGGACCTCCATGAACAGCACTTCGACGGCGCAGTCTTCCCAGGGACCCGGCTCACAGCAGGAGCTGGAGCAACGGCTGGCCGTGGTCGGCCCCAAGGACACCACGCGCGGATTTCTCTTCATCGCCGCGCTGGATTTCATGAAGACAGAGGCGAACGCGGAGGCCCTGAAGCGCTGCATGGAGGCCGCCGGCAACACGAACTTCACGGCCTTCTTCTCCTACCCTGTCGCCACCCTGCTCAAGTTGACCTACGCCGCCGCGCGGGAGCTGAGCGGCAAGTACAACGGTTTCGACGGCGCGATGCAGCAACTGGGCTTCCGCGCCGCGCCCCGCTTCCTGGAGTCCACCACGGGCAAGATGCTGCTGTCGCTGGTGGGCAAGGATCCCAAGCGTCTCATCGACAGCATGCCCAGCGCCTACAAGGCGGCGTGGGAACACGGTGGGTGCACGCTGACGTGGAACGGGCCCAGGAGCGGCCGGCTCACCTACGTCAACGCCATCCCCGTCGCCTACTTCTCCGGCTCGGTGCTGCAGATCCTCTCGGCCGCGCAACTCAAGAACGCGCAAGCCATCGGCCGGCAGACGAGCCTCAGCGAGAGCACGGTGGACTTCTCCTGGGACTAGGCGCGCCGGGCGCGGGGCTCAGGCCACGCGCGAGCGCTGGGGAGCGAGCTCGGCCTCGCCCCCCTCCTCGTAGCGCCCCGTCTGGATGGACCAGTCCACGTTGGCGCGAATCCATCGGCGCACACCCGTCACGAGCCGGGCCACGTTCGCGTCGTGCTCGCCGAACGAGGGCAGGTTCTTCTCCTGCTCGATGAAGCGCCGCACGGCCGCGTCGTGCATCTCCACCGCCTTGTCGATGGCCGCCTGGAGCTCCAGCCCGTATTGCTTCTGGAGCGAGAACACCAGGTTGGGATGGAAGTCGTCCTTCAGGTCCTGCGCCAGCGAGAACAGATCGTTGGCCCAGGCAATCACATCCGTGGCCGTCTCGATGAGCTGCGTGAGGGCCGGGTGCGACAGCACCTCCTCGGGCAGCAGGAAGCCCTCGATGGCCTCCACCTGGGTGAAGCCCATGTACGTGCCCACCGACAGGCGGCGCAGCTCGATGTACGTGTCCACGTCCAGACAGACGCGGTTGCTGCGGACCTCCGCCTCCCAGATGGTGCCCTTGAAGTAGCAGGCGCAGGAATGGATGAAGCGCTCCATCCACTCCGCGGGCATCCGCTCGGCGATGCGCTCGCGGATGCTCGCCAGGAGCCAGAGCAGCGGCGGCGCGTCGTTGTAGGGAATGGCCCCCTCGAGCACCGCCAGGGCCAGCTCGCTCTGCTGGCGGACCCACTCGGCGGGCACCTCGCCCACGTCCACCTGGTCATCCCACGAGAAGTTCCAGATGAGGAAGTCCAGTGCCCCGCGAATCGCCTCCCGCGAGGCCTCCGGGTGGCACCGCCCCAGCAGCACGGGGAAGTGGCTGCGCTGCAGCTTGCGGAAGACCGCGTGCTTCGCATGGACACCCAGGTACTTCGCCCAGCGCTCCAGCGCCTCGCCCTCGATGACATTCATGAGGGGGTTCAGCTCTTGCGGGAATGGGCAATACAGCCTGGGAAGATGAAAGGCGTTCATGTTCGCTCCCCCAACGACGACCTGCGAATCCGACCCGACACGTGTCGTGCAAGGCGTGGACCCATGCTTCGAGTCGTCAACACACACACAACCCCAGGGGGCAAGGGAGCAAGGCGCTAGAGGGAGCGAGACATAGAATTCCACCCCGTGCTTTTCAATATTCCCACTTTCTCTTGATTTACAAGGAGGTCAAATCGACCCGGTAGGTCATTGGCACCCCGCACGGGGTGTGAACAGGTGCCACTGGAAGTTTTCAGACCCGCACGGAAAACCATCCATCCGCCGTGTAGTGTTTGCATTGGGTTGGATGGAGTGGATTCCCGCTGCCCGTGGATACGCGCGGAGCCCTCTCCGGGAGTCAGGCCGGGTAGGTGCGCCAGGACCCGTCCCCCTGCCTGCTCCGGTCTCCAGGACCATTCCGAAACCCGGCAGGCGTCCTTATACCTTTGAGATATCCAAGGCACGCAGGCAGGGAGACATACATGGGCAGGACCTACAGTTTCGAACCCTTCTTGTCACAGCAGCCCGCGCAGGTCTTCAAAGGTTCCGGTCCGCGTCTGGGGAACGACGAGCACAAGATCGCCCTCACCAAGGACGAGGAGAAGGATACCCTGCCCAAGGCTCCCACCGAGTATGGGCAGGCCCACGCCGAGACCGTGAAGCGCTACAAGGCCCGGGCCCAGGCGCGCAAGCGTTCGGCGACGAAGACCGCCACCCAGGCGCGCCCCGCGGCGAAGAAGGCCAAGACCGAGCGGGCGCCGGCCCGGAAGACGGCGGCCAAGGCGGCCACGCCCAAGGCGGCCACCTCCAGGACGGCGGCCCCGAAGACTCCCGCCCGCCAGCCCGCGGAGGTGGCGGAGACGTCGAGGACCCCCGCCCGGAAGAAGGTGTCCGCTACCGGGCTGGTCGGGACCATCGGACGCAAGGTGGTGACACGCGCCGCGGCCGCGGCGAAGAAGACCGTGGCGCGCGCCGTGAAAACCGCCACCACGCGCAAGCCGACCAAGAAGCGCTGAGAACCCCCGCGCGGGCGGACCTCGGGCGATAAGCTCGGGGTCCTCATGCGCTACTTCGGAGTGGAAGAGGCCAACCGTCTCATCCCGCTGCTCACCCGTACCTTCGAGAAGGTGCGCCCGTGGGTGGAGCGCGCGCATTCCACTGTCCGCGAGCTGAAGTCACTCCTGGGCGCCGGGGCCGGAGCGGAGCGCACCGCGCCCCTGCGCGCCGAGCGCGACGCGCTGCTCGAGAAGATCCGCGCCGAGCTGGAGCAGCTCCATGAGCTGGGCGTGGAGCTCAAGGCCGCCGATGGCCTGGTGGATTTCCGGGCCCTCAAGGGAGGGCGACCCGTCTACCTCTGCTGGCGATTCGGCGAGCCGGCCGTGCAGCACTGGCACGAGCTGGACGGCGGCTTCGCGGGACGGCGGCCCATCGTCGACGCCCGGGACTTCGCCCCCTCCTACTTGAGCTGAACCCCGGGTCTCGTCGGCCCCATCGGCCTGACGGAGAGGGCCTCGTCTCCCCGCCTGCCCCCGACCACGGTTCCAGCATCGCGGGGTGCTTCCTACCTTCCGCGAATACGCGCCGGAGAACCGGCCGACAGCTCAGGAGATAGGGATGCGGACCTACAGCTTCGATCACTACAAGGCGGACAAGCCGGAACCCAGCACGACGAACCCGGGTGGCGCCGAGCAGACACCTCCGGCGGAGCAGGCGAAGCCCGCAGTGCCGCCCTCGGAAGAGGGACAGCTGCATTACGGCCGCCAGCACGCACGGACGGCCGAGCTGTACCAGAAGCGCCGCGAGGAGCGGGAGCGCGCGGAGCAGCTGAGCGTCTCCGAGGCCCAGCAGGAGCCCATGGGCTCGGAGGTCCCGCCGATGGAGGCCAGCAAGGCGGAGACCCAGGAGCAGCCCGCTGTCGCCGCCCAGCAGGAGGAGCCCGGACACGAGGGCCTGAAGGAGCTGGCGCAGGATGCCGTGACGAGCGTGGTGCAGGCGGCTCGCGAGGCCGCCAAGGGACGCCCCCTGACGGGCGCCCGGAAGCTGGCCGGTGATGCGATGTCGGGCGTGCTCCGGGTGGCACGCGAGGTCTCCGCCCTCAGGGCCGAGAAGAAGGGGCCAGGCAAGAAGCGCTAGCACCGCCGTGCCACCCTCGCCCCGCGCGCCGCCCATCCCCACCTTGGAGAGAGGCTTCTCCCCGGAGGAATCGCATGTTCCGACCCCTGACAGTGTTGGTGACCGGTGCCACCGGAAAACAGGGCGGCGCGCTGGCCCGACTGCTCCTGAAACGAGGTCACCGGGTGCTCGCCTTCGTCCGCTCTCCGGATTCGCCCCTGGCGAAGGACCTGCAGCAACGCGGCGCGGAGCTCACCCCGGGTGACTTCGATGACCCGGACAGCCTCGAGCGCGCCATGAGGGGCGTGGACGCCGTGTTCGCCGTGGCCACGCCCTTCACCTCGGGCGGTCTCGAGGGTGAGGTGCGCTACGGCCGCCACCTCATCGACGCCGCGAAGCTCGCTCACGTGAGTCACTTCATCTATTCCTCGGTGGCGGGCGCGGACCAGAACACGGGCATTCCCCACTTCGAGACGAAGCACGTGGTGGAGGAGCACCTGCGCCACAGCGGCCTGCCCTACACCATCGTGGCCCCCGTCTTCTTCATGGAGAACTTCCTCGGGCCCGCGTTCGCCCAGCGACTGCACGAGGGCGTGCTCTCCATGGCGCTGCCGCCCCACCGCGGGCTGCAGATGGTCCCCGTGGCGGACATCGCCGCCTTCTGCGCCCGGGTGCTGGAGTGGCCCGAGGAGCTCTTCGGCCGGCGCATCGAGGTCGCCTCCGACGAGGTAACGGGTGAACAGGCCGCGGCCCTCATCTCCTACGTCAGCGGGCACAAGCTGCGCTACGAGGAGATTCCCCTGGAGGCCGTCCGCTCGCGCAGCGAGGACCTGGGACTGATGTTCGAGTGGTTCCAGCGCGAGGGCTACCACGTCGACGTCTCCCTGATGCGCCGGGACTACCCCGAGGTGGGCTGGCACACCTTCGAGGACTGGGCCCGCGCGCAGGACTGGGATGCCCTTCTAGGTACCACCTGGCGGGGCCCCGTCGCCGCCGAACCCTCGCCCACCTAGCCCGTCCAGCGAGCAGCCACCATGTGCCCTCGCGCACGCGCCCGGGGTCCTTCCTAACTTTCCGGGAGGAGACCCCCATGCGTACGCGTGCCCCGTGGCCCGTACTCGCGGCGCTGCTGCTCGCCGCGGGCTGCGTGAGCCAGACGACCCTACAACCCCTTCCAACGACTCCCACCACCCAGGCGGGCTCGGCCGTGAGCGAGGCCGAAGGTGTGCGCCTCGTGGCGAACGGAGCCGCCTGGCGGGGCAATCCCTCCAACCTCGAGAACATCGTCACCCCGGTCCAGGTCCGCATCGAGAACCAGAGCGGCCGGGCCCTGCGCATCGACTACGACCACTTCGTGTTGGTGGGCGACTCGCGCTTCGAATACTCCGCCCTCGCGCCCTTCGAGCTGCGCGAGGAGGGCCTCTCCGCCGTGGGTGGCTCGGGAGTCGACGGCAACGTCGCCCTGGGCGTGGGCATCGGCTCCTCGTGGGGATGGGGACCGGGTCCGCTGCGCTCCTCGTACGGCTGGGGACGCTGGGGCTGGGGCCCGGGTTGGTACGGGCCGGGCTGGTATGATCCCTTCTATGGGCCCTACTACGGCTCCTACGCCTGGCGTCCCCCGGAGCCACTGCCCACCCGGGACATGGTGCGCAAGTCCCTGCCCGAGGGCACGCTCGAGACGGGCGGCACCCTCACCGGCTTCCTCTACTTCCAGAACGTGAGCGAGCGCGAGGGCCACGTCACCCTCCAGGCGCGCCTGGTGGATGCGCGCACCGGAGAGCGATTCGGCACACTCTCCATCCCCTTCGTCGTGCGCTCCTAGTGCAGCAGCGTGGGGCGCTCCGTGAGGGCCATCGGCGGATGGGGCAACAGCGAGTCCTCGCCGATGAGCCCCACCTTGCGACGGATGGCCTCGCCCTTCACGGGCAGGCCGAAGAGTGGACCGAAAAGACAGACGTCGAACGCTCCGGCGAGCAGGGGCACCAGCCCCACCAGTGACAGCAGCTTCCCCCTACCGGAGCCCGAGGACAGCCCGCCCACCACCAGGGCCGCCCCCGCCAACATGCGTGTCCAGCGTCCCGTCCTCGAAGCCATGAATCCCACCATACGCACCTCCCAGGCCCGAGGAAGATGGGCACGCGAGGGCAGACGACACCAGCGTCCCCAGGCCGCTCGCCACCTTCGTGCACCGGCCAACCCTCCTCGCATGTCTGCTTGCCCGCCCGGTGCCGGGCGACTGTCACGTCCCTAGGTTGAATGCTGGGGGCCGCCGCCCGCTGCCCCGCTCGTGGAGGAGGGAAGAGCACATGGTGGAACGTTCGGAACTGCACGCGGGGATGACGGTGTGGACCCACCGGGGCGAGAAACTCGGACAGGTGGTCGAGGTCACCGAGGAGGAGCTCATCGTCGAGAAGGGCCTCCTCGTCTGGCGCAAGGACTACGCCGTGCCGCTCGATGACGTGCGGGAGATCATCGCGGACGAGGTGCACCTCCGCCATGGTCCGGACAGCCTGCTCTCCGGGCCCCGGGAAATCCCCCGCCCGGCCCGGCGCACCACGCACTGAGCGCTCGCGAGGGGAGGGCTTCAGGCTCCGAAGTCCACGCGCTGTACCGCGTCGTCCGTCCGCGCGACCTGATAGACGTGCCACGCGGCGACCAGGTCCTGGAAGGGCAGGCCCACCGCACCGAAGAGGGTGACCTGCCCCGCGTCGGTCCGGCCCTTCTTCGTCCCGGCCAGCACCTCGCCCAGCTCCGCGTGGATGACCTCGTCACCCAGGCCCACGCCCGCGGGCGCGCCCATGGCGACATTCAACGCGCGGTGATCACAGAAGAAGGTGGACTGGCGCAGCAACCCGGCGGCGAGCTCGGCCTTGCCCGGCTCGTCCGCGCCCAACGCGGTGATGTGCGTGCCTCCGCGAATCATCCCCGGATAGAGGAAGGGCTCGCGCGAGGGCGTGGCGGTGATGACGATGTCCGCGTCCTCCACCGCCTCCTCCACCGACATGGCGGGCCGCACCGGGAGGTCCAACGCCTTGTACATGCGGGTGGCGAAGTCCACGGCCCGCGCCACGTCCACGTCATACACGCGCACGTGGTTGAGGCTGCGCACCAGCCGCAAACTCTTGAGCTGCATCGAGGCCTGGGCCCCCGCGCCGATGAGCGCCACCCGGGAGGCGTCCTGCCGGGCGAGCACGTCCGCGGCCAGCGCCCCCACCACCCCGGTGCGCAGCGCCGTGAGGTGCCCCGAGTCCATCACCGCCAGCAGCGCCCCCGTCTCCAGGTCATGCAGCTGCAGAACGCCCTGGATGGCCGGAGAGCGGCCGGGGAACTTCGCGTGGACCTTCACGGTGTAGGCGGGGATGCCTTGAAGGGTGCCGGGGAAGACCACCAGGGCGCTGCCGTGCTCGTGCAGGGCCCCCCGGGCACGCTGGGGCTCCACCGAGCGGTGCTCGGCGTCCGTGCGGAAGGCGTCGCGCATCTCCGAGAGAAGGGTGAGGGCCTCCATGTGGCGGATGACGTCGGTGCGGGAGAGAAGGAGCGTGCTCATCTTCCCCCCAACCTAACCCTTCCCCCTCCTTCCGGGGGCCATGTCGTGCCCGATGGGCGGCAAGGGAGCTGCCCGCCGGGGAGGGACGGCCCGCGCGAGGAGCGCCCGGGGATTCCGTCGCATGACGAGGGGTACTCCAGGCGCTCCGCCGACCCTCGGTCCAGGATCTCTGGTACGAGGCGGGGGCGGCCCACCATGAGCAGACTCGAGGCTGGCGGCGGGGGGCAGCCTCGGGGGAGCGCGCTCATGCGGGACCAGGATCCACCTCAACCGCTCCGGACCTCCGTGCCGGAGCGCGGTGAACACCGGCTGGCGGTGCTCCTCCGACGACACCGGGAGGACATCCTCACCGACTGGGCGCATGCCCTGCACGCGCATGCTCTGGAGCACGCATCGGAAGGCGTGCCGCCACGCGACCACCTCCCCGGCTTCCTCGAGTTGCTGGCGGACGCGGCGGAGAACGCCCACGACGAACCGGGAGCGAGGGAGCCCCAGGCCCTCACCCAGGAGCACGCGCTGGAGCGGTTGGAGCAGGGATGCACGCCCGAGGAGGTGGCCTTCGAGTACAGGCTGCTGCGCGCTTGCATCCTCCAGCGGCTGGCACGAGAGGGCCACGGGCCGAGTCTCACCGAGCTGGAGCTGCTCGACGAGGCCATCGACCAGGGCGTCATCCACGCCCTCACCCGCTACGGCCAGGTGCGCGAACGGATGCTCCACGCACTGGAGCGCGTGTCCCAGGTGGCGCTCGAGAGCGAGGACGTGGACACCTTCCTGCCCAAGCTGCTGCGGGTGCTGATGGAGGCGGCGGTGGCGGTGGACGGGGCCCTCATCCTCCTGCGCGAGGGGGACCTGCTGCGGCTGCGCGCGGCGGAGGGCCTCGGGGCGGGGCGAGCCATGGCCGAGGGCTTCAGCATCTCCATGGACCAGGGCATCTCCGGCGAGGTGATCAGCGGGCGGCGGCCCCTCCAGGTGCGCTCGGCCGCCACCGACCCGCGGATGAGCTACGACCTCCCCCGCGAGCTCGGCCTGCGCGCCACCTACAGCGTCCCGCTCCTACACGGCGAGACACTCATCGGCGTGGCGCACATGGGCTCGCGGACCGTCTTCGACTTCAGCGAGTCCGACAAGCTGCTCTTCCGCACCATGATGACCCGCGCCACCGGCTTCATCGTGCAGGCGAGGCTGGCGGAGCGCGAGCGGCTCGCACGGGACGAAGCCCAGCGCTCACTGGCGCAGCTCAACACACTGCTGGAGGCCGCCCCGGTGGGAATCGGCTTCCTGGACCGGGAGCTCCGCTACCTGCGAGTCAACGACACCCTGGCGAAGCTCAACGGCCAGCCGGTGGCCTTCCACCTGGGGAAGACGGTGCGAGAGGTGCTGCCCGGGGAGATCGCCGACACCCACGAGCGCCTCTTGCGGCGGATACTGGCGACGGGCCAGCCGGTATCCAACCACGAGTTCACCAGCCGGAACCCTGACGACACGGGCCCCACGCACCACTGGCTGGGCAACTACTACCCGGTGCGCGCCGAGAGCGGCGAGGTGCTGGGGGTGGGCTGCGTGGTGGTGGACATCACGAAGCAGAAGGAGGTGGAGACCGAGCTACGCCGCTCGGGCGAGTTGCGCGAGCAGCTCATCGGGGTGCTGGGGCATGACCTGCGCAACCCGCTCAACGCCATCAGCGCCTCGGCCTACCTGCTGCAGCGGAGCGAAGACCTGGAAGACAGCGCCGCCCAGCGCGCGGTGGAGCGCATCCGCAACAGCGCGGCGAGGATGACGCGGATGCTCAGCGACATCCTCGACTTCGCTCTCAGCAGCATGGGTGGCGGCCTGCCCGTGCACCGCGAGCGGGCGAACCTGCACGACATCTGCCGGAGCGCGCTGGAGGAGCTCCAGGTGGCCCACCCGGGCCGTCAGTTGGAGCTGGACGCGAGGGGCGATGGCTGGGGCTGGTGGGACCCGGACCGGCTGACGCAGGTGTTGGGCAACCTGGTGAGCAATGCCTTGAACCACGGCCGGCCGGACAGTCCCGTGCGCGTGGAGGTGCGAGACGCCGGGAGCGAGGTGCGCCTCTCCGTGCACAACGAGGGAGAGCCCATCTCCCCCGAGCTGCAGGCGATGCTCTTCCAGCCCTTCCGCCGCGGCGCCATCGGTAAGGCGGCCACCCGCAGCGTGGGGCTGGGGCTCTACATCGTCCGGCAGGTGGCGCGCGCGCACGGAGGCGAGGTGGAGTTGCGCTCCAGCCGGAACGAGGGCACCACCTTCACGGTGCGCCTGCCGCGCGACGCGCCCGCCCGTCTCACTTCTTCGCCGGTGGCGTGAGGGCCAGGGTGTGCAGGGCCTCGGCGACCATGCGGGTGGCGGCGTCGAGGTTGTCGAGCGAGATGGATTCGTCCGGAGCGTGGCCCGTGTAGAGGTCTCCGGGGAAGGCGGGCCCGAAGTCGACGGCGCGAGGGAAGAGACGCGCGTAGGTGCCACCGCGCACGGACGTGGGCTTCGCCTCCGGTTCGCCCCGGTGCCGCTTGTAGATGTCGAGCAGCGTGGTGACGAGTGGCCCCGAGGTGTCCGCCACATGCGGGTCACCCACGTACCGGCTCCCCTCACCGCCCTTCACCGCCTTCGGCTCCCTCACCCGTCCGCCCGAGTCCCGCGAGAGCAGGGCCGCGGCCTCATCGAGCGAGGCGTTGAAGGCGGCGTTGTCCCGGCCCTGGGGCCGGCGCATGTTGACGCCCAGGCTCACCTTCCCGTCCTTCACCCGCAGCACGGTGGGCGCGACGAGGAGACGGCCCATCAGCGCGTCCTGGTAGGCCACGCCCAGCTTCTCGCCCCAGTTGTCCCCGTCGAAGCGGCTCGCCACCACGCCCAGCAGGGCCTCGATGCCGTTGGACTCCAGGGGCAGCTTCGCGGCCACGGCGGCCAGGTCCCACATCGCGTTGTGCCCCTCCTCCGCCACCGAGGCGTGCACCGCCTTGCCATGGGTGGTGAGGACGACCTGGGCGCCCTCCTGCTTCACCTCGGCCTGGAGCGAGGGACGCGCCTTCCGCACCTCGGCCACGGCGTCCTTCACGGCGGCGAGCGCCTTGTCCGGCGCCAGCCCCGCGGGCTCCAGCTTCAGCACGGCGGCGCCAGGCACCTGGGTGAGGAACTCTCCCGCGGTGACGTCCACGGCGCGCATCCGCCCCGCGGTGGGCTGAGCGGGCGCGGTCCCGAGATCGGCCTCGAGCTGCCACGCGACGAAGCCGCCCTGCGCCGCCACCACCGGGAAGTTCGAATCCACCGAGATGACGTGCGTGGGGTGCGGCGTCTGCGTCTCGGCGTATTTCTGCATCCCGCTCCAATCACTCTCCTCGCCGTTGCCAATGATGACGAGCACCTTGCCCTGGCGGGGGCTCAACCCCAGCTCCTTCGCCAGGGAGATCGCCACGAGGGTGGAGGCCAGCGGACCCTTGTCGTCCTCGACACCGCGGCCATACAGGCGGCCCTTCTCGACGTACGGCTCGAAGGGAGGCTTCTTCCACTCGTGCGCGGGCGCGGGGACGACGTCCCCGTGGAAGACGAGCCCCAGCCTCGGCGCGCCCTCGCCCCAGGACAGCTCGAAGACGTCATTGCCACCCACGGAGCGGAAACCGAGGCCGTGCTCGCGGGCCCACTTCTCCAGGAAGCGGCCCATGGCGGCGACCTCCGGGCTCTTCGCCGCGGGCTGCTCGCTGCTCACGGTCTTGAAGCGCACCAGCGACTTCGTGAGGTCCACCACCTCGTCGAGCGCGCACGCCTTGACGTATTCGGCGTAGCGCTCCGCGGGGGACCTGCCCTTCAGGGCCTTGTCGGAGAAACGGGCGGCGCGGGCCTTGGGAGTGCCCTTGCAGCGGGCATCACCGGCGAGCGCGACGGAGGGAAGCAGGAAGCACAGGGCGGCGAGCAGTCGGGTTCGCATCGCGGCCCGGTGTACACCCGGGAGTGGCGCGTGTCCCGGGCTACCGAGGGGAGCACCGGTCCGCGCTGGCACACGCTCATCAGGAGCGGCCAACCCCGTGGGAGCGGCCAGCCTGCTCGCCTGCTGAAGTACGGCGGCTCAGCGGCCGTTGCGGCGGCTGCGCACGGGCACGGGGATGGGGCGGAGGTGGCCGCCGGACTGATCGTCCTCGTCCCGCACACCCGCGCGCGCGAGGTGCTTGGACAGCCGGCCAACGAGCATCAGGCCCGCCATCCGGAAATCGGAGAAGAGCGACCACAGCGGGTACTTGAAGGTCGCGGGGCGGTTCTTCTCGAGGGTGAAGTGGCTCACCCAGGCGAAGCCATAGCCCGCCACCACCGCGGCCGGCAGCAGCGCCACGTTACCCGTCAGCGCGGCAGTGACCCCCAGGCTCACCGCCACCGAAGTGCCCAGGAAGTGCAGCCAGCGGGTGATCGGCAGCGAGTGCTCACGCAGGTAATACGGCCAGAATTCGGCGTAGGTCGGGATGCGCTCGGTCATAGGTGAATTGTGCTTCCGGAGCCTCCCCTTCCGTCAACCCTTTGCAACACCTCTTTGATGCTCCGGTATCATTCGGTCCAGGTTTGTAGGGATGCGGGAGGACGGATCGTGAACGACTGGACGCCCAGGCTCAATTCCACCACCGCGCTCGCCAGGCTTCCTTTGACCCCCGAGGAAGGCTTCGTCCTCTCGCGCCTGGACGGCGCCACGCCCGTGCGGCACCTGACGGCCCTCACCGGACTCCCTCCCGAGCGCATCCAGGCCATTCTGACGCGCCTCGTCGAACACGGCGCCGTGCTCCCCGCGCCCACCAGCGCCTCCGCGCCCACCCCCTCCGCGACCACGCCCCGGAGCGCCGCACCGCCCCAGCAGGAGGAGTCCTCGGAGGAAGAAGGCGAGCCACTCCTGGTGGACGGCGAGGAGACCCTGACCCCCGAGGAGGACGCTCCCGAGGAAGACGCCTCGGCCGAGGCCGCCGCGGGCAACTGGAGGCAGCTCTTCGAGCGACGGTTACACCCCCTCCCGGAGGACGAGCGAGCAAGCCTCGCCCGCTCCGCCGAGGAGCCGGAGCTGTCCGCCTTCTGCTTCGACCCGGTGCCGGCGGTCATCAAGTCCGTGCTGGAGAACATGCGGGTGGGCCTGGGGCACGCGCGGCTCATCGCGCGGCACCACCACAACCCGGTGGGACTGGAGGCGCTCTGTGGCCGGGCGGCCTTCGCCTCGGATGTGGGAGTGCGCCGGTGGCTGGTGCGCAACCCGCAGTTGCCCTCGGGGCTCTACCGCCGCCTGTGGAGTGGCCGCCGCCTGCTGGAGCAGTACAAGGTGGCGATGGACCGGGACGTGCCCGAGGGCACCCGCCGCACCGCGCGCGAGGTGATGCGCACGCGCTTCAACACCGCGCCCGCCGAGGAGCGCGTGGAGCTCATCATCAACACCGAGGGGAGGGTACTGGCCTCGCTGGTGGGGCTGGGGGTGGACGGCAAGACGGCGGCGCTGTTGTGCGGGCGCACCTACCGCTCGCCCATGCTCATCCAGAACATCGCGCGCTGGAGCGCGGCCCCACCGGTGCTCATCGCGCACCTGCTCAAGCAGGAGGCCGTGAGGAGACAGCCGCAGCTGCGCATGCTGTTGCAGCGCCACCCCAATGCCCCCGCGGACGCGCGCCGCGGGTAGCGCCGGGTACGAGGGACATGAGGCAGGTTCTACGAGTTCCCGGAGCACGCGGAGACGGTGTGGATGGCGAGCCGGGCTTCGCCTGCCATCGCAGGACCGCCCACGAGCCCTGGAGGTGCGAGTCACTCGAAGATGCGGCCCTCGAGCGCCTCGATGGCGGCGCGCACCTCCGTCGGCACGGGCACCTTCTGGTAGGTGGGGTACTGCAGGGTGACGAGCACCGCGCCACCGCGCGCGTAGCGCACCCCACTCTGGGCATCCTCCACCGCGTACTCCATGGTGATGCTCGTGGTGCCGATGCGCGTGACGCGCGCGCCCACCACCAGCTCCGCCGGGAAGACGACGGGGCGCAGGTACTCCGCGTTCGTCGCCGCGACGATGGGGCCCACGCCGCCCTCGGGCTTCTGCATCTCCGGGCTCACCAGCCCCACCCGATTCATGTAGGCGATACGGGCCGACTCGAACCAGGTGAAGTAGCGCGCGTTGTTCACGTGTCCGTACGCGTCCATCTCGCTCCAATGGATGGGGAAGCGCACGGTGATGGGGAAGTCGTTCATGGAACGGCCATGCACCACGGCCCGGGCCCCTCGGCAACCGGAATCGTCCGCTCGCCCGCTCGCTCGGAGAGCGGGCTCGGAAGTTCGCGGAGTTGACCGGAACTCGGGCCTGGGGGACCGTCACGCACAGTGACACAGCACGAGCCTGGTACCGCCAAGAAGCCGCAATCTCCGGAGACGCACGAAGAGCCCTCCCGCGACTTCACCCTCCACGACGTCGGCCCCAGCGACACCGGGACCGCGACGAAGCCCCGGCAGCACGCGGACATGGTGCGCTGGCTCCACCCGGGCATGCTCATCCGCACCGGCCTGGACGCGCTGGTGGCCGCCGTCTTCGGTGCTCGCGCGGACCACCGGCTCATCGAGGCCGTGGTGCGCCCGCAGCCGCCCTACTTCGACTACTCGGAGGAGTCCCCCGACGAGGACTTCTGGCTGGACTACGTGGCGGACACCGGTGACGGGTGGAACTCCACCTACGCCGTGGCGCGGTTGATGGCGCTGCCCTCGCTCGAGGTGAAGGACCCCGAGAACCAGTCCCACACGCTCGAGCGCGGGCGCATCCTCGTGCTCGGCGGAGACCAGGTGTACCCGGGCGCCAGCCGCGACACGTACGAGGAGCGTCTGGTGCTGCCGTACGAGGAGGCCATGGCGCGCACGAAGGCGCCCAGCCCGGACCTGTTCGCCATCCCCGGCAACCACGACTGGTACGACGGGCTGGCCGCCTTCATGCGGCTGTTCTGCGCCAACCGCTGGGTGGCGGGACGGCGCACGCGCCAGAGCCGCAGCTACTTCGCCCTCAAGCTCCCACACGGGTGGTGGCTCATCGGCACGGACGTGCAGCTCGACAGCGACATCGACGTGCCCCAGGTCGAGTACTTCCGTCAGGTGGCCACGCACATGAAGCAGGGGGACCGCATCATCCTCTGCAACGCCGAGCCCGCGTGGATCCTCGCGGCAGCCTCCAAGCGGCGCCGCGGCTACCTGGAGAACAACCTCGAGTACCTCCAGGAGAAGGTGTTCGGCCGGCGCATCTGCCTCTTCCTCGCGGGCGACCTGCACCACTACCGGCGGCACGAGGGCCCCGATGGCCGGCATAAAATCACCGCGGGCGGCGGAGGGGCCTTCCTCGCGCCCACCCATGCTCCGGCGGCGCCGCGGCTGCGCGATGGGTACGTGCAGAAGAAGAGCTTCCCGGACGAGAAGACCTCTCGGGAGCTGGCGCGCCAGAACCTCCTCCTCATCCGCCACAGCCCGCTCTTCGGGCTGATGACGGGCGCGCTCTACCTGCTGCTCGCGCTGGCGACGTACACGGAGCTCGGCGCCTTCGGCCTGTCGGACTACAAGGAAGCCGTCAGCGCGGTGGCCTCCTCGGTGGTGACCCGCCCGTGGTCACTGACGCTGGGGCTGGCCACCCTCGGTGGGCTGATGGGGTTCGCGGACAAGGCCTTCGGACGCTGGCGCCTGCTGGTCGGCGGACTGCACGGCCTGGCGCACATCCTCGCCGCGTTCTTCGTGGCGTGGGGCTCGGTGTACTTCACCGTCAGCGTGCTGGGCTTCTGTCCCGAGGTGATACAGAGCAACGCATCGCTGGTCCCCGGGGTCGCCCTGTGCTCGGCCGGATGGAAACACGTGTGGGCCAAGTTCTTCCTGAGCTCACTCTTCACCTTCGTGGGCGGATTCCTCGTCGGGCCCTTCATCATGGGCCTGTACCTGATGGTGAGCGTCAACGGCTTCGAGGCCCACTCCAACGAGGCCTTCATCTCGCTGGCCATCCCCGACTGGAAGAACTTCCTGCGGCTGCGCATCGACAAGGACGGGCAGCTCACCGTGTTCCCCGTGGGCCTCGAGCGCGTGCCTCGCAAGTGGAAGGAGACGCACGCCGGCCCCTACGCGCCCGCCTATGAGCCCGATGACCCCCAGGCCACCGAGCCCCGGCTCATCGAGGCCCCCGTGCACGTGGTGCCCCGGAAACGCGGCTCAGTCCCATAGCGGCGCGGAGCACTCGCCGCACTGGCGCTGCGCCAGGTCCAACCACTCCAGGGCCTCGCCGAGCACCTCCGCCGCGCTCCGGCCGTGCACATCCAGCACCCGGTAGAGCTCGCCGAAGCGGTTGGCCACCGCCAGCACCGCCGTCCCGGGCACGCGCCCGAAGCGCTCCGCGAGCTTCCACGTCACCGCGCCCTCCGGGTCCAACAGCGCCCCGGGCAACAGCGGCTCTCCGGGCCGTCCGGGCATCACCACGCTGAAGGCCTCGACCTCCTCCTGGCGCCACCCGGGCGCCCGTGCCATCAGCTCGCGGTGGAGCCCCTGACAGGCATCACAGTTGGCGTGCAGCAGCGCCACCAGCATCTCCCGCCGCTGCCATGCATCGCGCGTCCCACGCGGATGACCGTCCTCGGACTCGAGTTGGAACAGGGGGATGTCTCGTCGCAGCGGCATGGGCCACCTCCTCTCCTTCGATAACACCCGGCCCCCCCACCGAATCCCACATCCACTCCAGCCCGGAAATGTCGGGAAACAGCTGGATCAGCAGCGCGTTGGTCCGTTTTCGTGTAAAATTATGACATGACTGGCTTCTCACTCTCCGTGAATCCTCGTTTTACCCTCGCCTGCCTGCTGGCCGCATGCGTGGCCCTGGGGGGTACGGGGTGTGCCACGACCTCACGGGCAAGCACCTCCCCGCTTCCCGCGCCGGAGCCGATCGCCGAGTCCACGCCGGCCCCGGCGCCCGAGCCCCAGCCGACTCCAGCACCCGTCGCCAAGGCCGGGAAGCCCAAGGCCGGGAAGCGGGCCGTGCCTCGAAGCACCCCCGAGGTGAAGGCCGAGACGAAGACGCCCGTGGCGGCGAGGACACCCGTGGCGGCGAGGACGCCCGTGGCGGCGAGGACGCCCGAGCTGAGACGGCCGCAGATGGACGGAGCGAACGCGTCGCTGGGAGCCACGCCCTCGCAGCCCGTGCCCTTCGAGCCCGGGGGAATGACGCGCCCCCAGCGGGTGAGCGGGAGGGAGCCGCAGCTCACCTCGGAGGCCCGTGCCGAGCGCGTGCGCGGTACCGCATTGGTGCGCTGCGTGGTGACACGCGAGGGCCAGGTGACGAACTGCCGGTTGCTCAATGGCCTGCCCCACATGGAGCAGGAGCTGCTCGAGGCGCTGTCCACCTGGCGCGTCACGCCCGTGATGGCGCAGGGCAAGCCGATCGACGTGGACTACACCTTCGTCGTCCGCATCCCCGCGGGGTGAACCGGACGCCGGGGAAGGAATGGCGGGCCCGCTTACGCGGGACCTGTCGTCGCTCCCCAGGATGATGAAGCATCTCCATCTCCGTCCCGGGGACCTCGCCGGCCGGGTGGCACGAGGGAGAATGCGGCGTTAAACCTGCCGCCATGTCCAAGGGTTCCGTCTTCGGTGGGAAGGCCCACGGTCCGCGCCTCGAGCGCATGCGTGCATCACCCCGTTTCCGCGACGGGGTCTTCAAGAACACCGCGCCGGTGGGCCCCGGGCTCAAACCCGGCACCACGTTCTCGACGATGAGCGAGTACCTGCGCGGTGGCAGGGACCGGACCCCTCCCGCGCCCCTGCCGTCCGAGAGTCCGCTCGCGACGTGGGCGCGGCCGGTGGACACGGGACTGCGCGCGACGTGGCTCGGACACTCGACGGTGCTCATCGAGATCGACGGGCTGCGCGTGCTCACGGACCCCGTCTGGGGCGAGCGCGCCTCGCCCATGTCCTTCGCGGGGCCGAAGCGCTTCCATCCGGTGCCGGTGACGCTCTCGCAGCTGCCGCCGCTGGACGCGGTCATCGTCTCGCACGACCACTACGACCACCTCGACTACCCGACGATCCTCGAGCTGGCGCGGACGGACGTGCCCTTCTACACGTCGCTCGGCGTGGGCGCGCACCTGGAGGCGTGGGGCATCGCTCCGGAGCGGATCACCGAACTGGACTGGTGGGAGTCCGCCATGCTCCCGCGCGGAGAGCTGCGCATCACCGCCGCGCCCTCGCAGCACTTCTCCGGCCGCGGCATGGCGGATCGCAACCGCACGCTCTGGTCCTCGTTCGTCATCGAGAGCCCGAAGCACAAGGTCTTCTTCAGCGGCGACACGGGGCTCACTCCGGAGTACGGCGACATCCGTCAGAGGCTCGGGCCGTTCGACCTGGTGATGCTGGAGGTGGGCGCGTACCACCCGGCGTGGGGCCACATCCACCTGGGGCCGGAGAACGCGCTGAAGGCGCTGGAGCTGCTCGGCGGCGGTGCGTTCCTTCCGGTGCACTGGGGCACGTTCAACCTCGCCCTCCACGCGTGGGACGAGCCGGCGGAGACGCTCGTGCGGCTCGGGCAGGAGCAGCGGGTGCGGCTGGTGATGCCGAGGCTGGGAACGCCGGTGGAGCCGTCGCGGGTGGAGAGCGTGGAGCCGTGGTGGCGCTCCGTCCGCGCCGCCAGCGAGAGCGAGCCGCCCCTGACGAGCGCCGCGGAGCCCACGAGCTGAGCGGCGTCACTCCCCCGGAGGCAGGGGCGTGTACGTGCCGCCCCGGGACTCCACGGCCTGCCGCACGGCCTGCTCGAACTCCGCCCGGGCGGTGAACATGCGGATGCCCCCCAGCTTGATGCCGGCCATCGTCACGCCCATCTCGACGAGGCTCGAGCCGATCAGCACGCTGAGGGAGCTGAGCCGGGGCGCGACGCGCAGACCCAGGTCCGTCAGCTCGGTCCGGGCGTCCGTGGTGTAGAGCGCCATGGCCTCCCAGTCATGGAAGATGTCCACCTTCTGCCGGTTGCGGGAGATGAGCTCGTCGACGGCCGTCACGACGATCCGGGAGAACGCGGAGTCGAACAGGGGCCCGCGGAACCTCAACACGAGGACATGGAGGGCGGGGCTCCACAGGCGCAGCTCTCCATTGGTGGAGGTCCACGTCCGGGTTCCATTCGCGAGCGACCTGATGAGCATGGTGGGGCGCGCAGTATGGCAGCGAGCGCCCTGTCACGCGAGACTGCGCGCGAGACTCCCCAGGGTGGCCAGGGCGCCCTCCAGCCGCGGGGACCAGGGGAAGCCACAATTCAGGCGGATGAAGTTGCCGTAGCGCCGCTGCGCCGAGAAGATGGGGCCGGGCGCGATGCTGATGCCCGCCTCCAGTGCCCGCGAGTGCAGCACCAGCGCGTCCACCTTGCGCGGCAGCTCCACCCAGACCAGGGGGCCTCCCTCGGGCCGGGTCACGCGCGTGCCCTCGGGGAAGTGTCCACCAATGGCCTCCACCATCCGCTGCACCTGCGAGGCGAGTTGCTTGCGCAGCGAGCGCAGGTGTCGGTCATACCCGCCGTCGCGAAGGAAGGCGGTGATGGCGAGCTGGGGCAGCGTGGGCGTGGCCACCGTCTGCGCGAACTTGAGCAGCTCCACCTTCTCCCGGAAGCGCCCCGGGGCCACCCAGCCCACCCGGTAGCCCGGCGCCAGCGTCTTGGAGAAGGAGCCGCACAGCAGCACGAGGCCCTCCTTGTCGTGGGCCTTCGCCGGCCTGGGGCGCCGCGGGCCGAAGTGTAGATCCCCGTAGATGTCGTCCTCGATGAGGGGGATGCCCCGGGCGGCGAGCATCTCCACCAGCCGCTGACGGTTCTCCTCCGGCATGCAGCTGCCCAGCGGGTTGCTGAAGCTGGGCACCACCAGCACCGCGGCCACCTTGCGCTTCTTCAGCGTGGCCTCCAGCGCGTCCAGCTCCATGCCGTGGCGCGGGTGGCTCGGAATCTCCAGCGCGCGCAGCCCCTGCGCTTCGATGGCCTGCAGCGCGCCGTAGTAGGCGGGGGACTCGATGGCCACGGAGTCACCGGTGCGGGCCACCGCGAACAGGCTCAGGTGCACCGCCTCCGAGGCCCCGCACGTCATCACGAAGTCCTCCGGCGCGAGCGGGCATCCCCAATCCAGCGAACGGCGCGCCACCTGCTGCCGCATCACCAGACATCCCGGGGGCATGTCGTAGTCGATGGCCACCTCGCCGGACTCGCGGGCCAGGAGGGACAGCTCGCGGTTGAGGCGCCGGGTGGGCAGCAGCGCCGGAGAGGGAGCCGCCGCCCCGAGGGGAATGATGCCCGGGTCGCTCACCGCGCGGTACACCCGGGCCACCAACGCGCTCACGCTCACGGGCGAGGCCGTGCCCGAGGGTTGGGACACCTGGGGCTCGGCGGGCAGGGGGCGCTCGCGCCGGCGCACGTAGTGCCCGGACTGGGGCCGCGTCTCGATGAGCCCCATCGACTCCAGGTGCAGGTAGGCCTGCAGCACCGTGGACACGCTCACCCGCTCGCTCGAGCTGAGCTGGCGCACCGAGGGCAACCGGTCCCCCGCCCGCAGCGTGCCCGCCGCGATGGCGTCGCCGAGCCGCTCGGCCACCTGCTCGTACAACCTCGACTTGTGCGCCGCGCTCGCCTGCCTCATCGCGTCCTCCTCTCCGAGACCTGTCTCCGCTCCTAACGGGGTGGCCTGTTCCGGCACAGATACAGCTGCCCCTCGCGAGGACCAGCACAGTTCGACGGGAGTGAACTGTACTGGTTACAAACGCACCGCGCTGAATCTGTTCCGCTCGTCGCCCGGGACGCATGTTGAGTGCTCGAGAGGAGGCGGCACATGGCCTGGAAGACACGCGTCGCGGGTGAGGAGCCGGCGGGACTGGCGCTCGCACAGGGCGCGCTGTGGACGTACCTGCCCCGCATGGGAGGGTTGATGCTCTCCTGCTGCGAAGGCTCGGTGTGGCTCACCCGCGAGGGAGACTCCGAGGACCACGTGCTGAAACCCGGGGACGCGCTCCAGGTGGAGGGACATGGACGGGTGGTGGTGCAGGCACTGCGTCCCGCCCGCCTGTACTTCGCCCCCACGCCGCAGCCCGAGTCCGCGCGCGTGCTGGAGGGGCTGCTGCTCGGCGCGCTCGGGGTGGTGGCCTTCAGCCTCACCCTGCCCGCCACCCGGGTGGCCGTGCCGGAGCTGGGCAGCACCGTGGTGGGACTGGGCCGGGCGGTGGTGGCGGCGGTGCTCGCGGGGCTGGTGCTGTCCGTGCGCCGCGAGCGGCTCCCCGAGCGCCGGTACTGGCCGCGCCTCGCGCTGGTGGCCGGAGGCGTGGTGGTGGGCTTCCCCCTGCTGTCCGCGCTCGCGCTGCGCCACATGCCCGCCTCGCACGGCGCGGTGCTGGTGGGCCTGTTGCCCGCGGCGACGGCCGTGGCCGCCGTCTTCCGGGCGCGCGAGCGTCCCTCGTGGGGCTTCTGGCTGTCGGCGCTGGCGGGGCTCGGCGGCGTGCTGGCCTTCGCGGTGGCACAGGGCGCGGGGCTGCCCACGGCGGGGGATGCGCTGATGTTGCTCGCCGTGGCCGCGGCCGCGGTGGGCTACGCCGAGGGTGGCGTGCTCTCGCGCGAGCTGGGGAGCTGGCGCGTCATCTGCTGGGCGCTGGTGCTCTCCGCGCCCGTCCTCGTGCCCGTGGTGGCGCTCTCCGTGGAGCCTGGGATGCTCTCCGCGAGCCCGCGCGCATGGCTCGGCCTGGGCTACGTCTCGGCGGTGAGCATGTTCCTCGGCTTCTTCGCCTGGTACCGGGGACTGGCGCTCGGGGGCGTGGCGCGTGTCAGCCAGCTCCAGCTCGCCCAGCCGCTGCTCACCCTGGGGTGGTGCGCGCTGCTGCTCGGCGAGCCGGTGGGGCGAGGGACACTCGGGGCGGCCGTGCTGGTGATGCTGTGCGTGCTCACCAGCGTGCGCAGCCGCGTGCGGCGCGTGGGGCCATAGGCGCCTCAGGCCACCGTGAGGATTTCCGCGCCCTGGTCCGTCACCAGGATGGTGTGCTCGAACTGCGCCGTGCGGCTGCCGTCCGCCGTCACCGCCGTCCAGCCGTCATCCCACGTCCGGTGGTGCCAGTGGCCGAGCGTAATCATGGGCTCGATGGTGAACGTCATCCCGGGCTCCATGATCGTCTTGGCCTCGGGATCGAAGTGGTGCGGAATCTGGAGCGAGGTGTGGAAGCGCTCGCCGATGCCGTGGCCACAGTAGGCCCGCACCACGCCCATGCGGTTCTTCGTCGCGTGCGCCTCGATGGCCCTGCCGATGTCGTTGATGGGACGGCCGGGCTTCACCGCCTCGATGCCGAGCATGAGGCACTCACGCGTCACCTGCACCAGGCGCTCGCTGTCCGGGTCCACCCTGCCCACGAGGTAGGTGGCCGAGCAGTCCCCGTGCACGCCCTCGAGGTAGATGGTGATGTCGAGGTTGATGATGTCGCCTTCCTCGAGCGGCCGGTTGTCGGGGATGCCGTGGCAGATGACCTCGTTGATCGAGGTGCAGATGGACTTGGGGAAGCCGTGGTAGTTGAGGGGGCTCGGGTAGCCGCCGCGGCGGATGTACTCCTCGTGGGCGATGGCATCGAGCTCGTCGGTGGTGATGCCGGGGCGCACGTGGGCGGCGGTGGCGTTCATCACCTCGGCGGCGGCCTTGCAGGCGCGGCGCATGCGGGCGATGACGTCCGGGCTCTTCACCTCGGAGGGAGGGAAGAAGCGGCCGGGCCGGCCCGACACCGCGTAGTCCGGACGCGGGATGTGGGCGGGAACGGTGCGCATGGGGCTGATGACGCCTGGCCGGATGCCACGCGAGGGGGCTTCTGGCCCTCGCTTGCGTGCCTCCACGGCGTCCGCCCCCCGGTGACACTTCTTGTACTTGGTGCCGCTGCCGCACCAACAAGGGTCGTTCGGCTTGGGCAACACTGCGGGTGCGACCCGCACGGTGGAGACGTCGGTCATGTCATGGAGCTATAGCCCCTGGGAGCGAACCGCGCACGCCTTCTCGGCTGCCCGCCCCGGGGGTGCCCAGGCCCGGACACGCCGCGTCAGGTAGGACTGGTTGGGTGTTCACTGTGCGAGAATCCCCGCCCTCCGGTGCACGCCAGGAGAGCGCTCCATGAGGTTCCCCTCGAAGGCCCGGTTACGGCGGGCGGTGCTCGCCGCCAGTGCCCTGCTCACGGCCTGCGGCTCGGCGGGCTACTCCGTGGACTCCGCCACGAGCGCCTGCCGTCAGAACCCTGCCTACTGCGCCACCGCGGCGGGCGAGGAGGCCGTGGTGCCCACCAGCGTCCGGGGCGCCGCCGAGCTCGCCTCCGTGGGGGCCACGCTCCGGGTACTGACGGCCAGCATGAAGTCCAGCATCGAACGCGAGTTGGTGGAGTGCGCTGAATGGGCGAGCGACACGGTCAACCGCCGACACTTCGGCGGCAACAGCCCCTCACGCAGCCAGTGCCAGGAGCAAATGGGGATGGACCCATGTGGAAAAAAGGTGACGAGGGCCATGCAATTGGGCACCGAGAAGCACCACCTGGCCCTCCAATGCGCGGAGCAGAAGCTGGGCGCGCTGATACCGGGACGTTTCAGCCTGGAGCAGCGCTACCGCTACGACCGACAGACAGGGCAGAAACAACTGGTCAGCCGCGAGGCGGCACAGACACTCCGCCAGCAGAGGTGCGCTGACGAGCTCCTGGGTACACTCGAGCCCGATGTGGTCATCCACTCGGGCAATCCGCTCGAAGTCCTGGCCATCTACGACTTCAAGTTCCCCTGCCCTTCCACCAATGAACCCAGGTGGAACGACCATCCCCCAGGACACCCCTACGAGAAATTCTCGCAGGGGGCGATGTACAAGGAAGCCTTTGGAGTAAAGCCCCATCCCGTGGCACCCCGATGGGGAGTCTACCCATGAGCGAGCGTTTCCCGAGGCTCCGCGTCCACGCACGGAATGGTGAAGTCCTGCTCTGCGATGGCCTGAGCATCTGCTTCTACATGCGCCGCTCCCATCAGGAGATAGCGCCAGGCGTGATGCGCTCGCTGGACACCTATCTGAGAGCCTTGGGACCCCAGGCGCTCTGTTGGTACGCGGATCATGAAGGGGACTGGCAGGAGCTCGATACCGCGGGATGGGAAGTCGTCCAGAGTGAGCTGAGTGCAGGCAACTCCGCACGCGTCACGCTGAAGGACATCCCGGGGGGCGCTGGCCAGTACCGGTTCGAGTACTACGGCAGACAGCTCGATGCCCCCTGGTCTGTCAACAAACCAGGGATGGTGTCCGCGGTGGAGTTCTGGCTGCCCACCGAGTTCCTCGAAGAGCACGGACCCGAGCGGGTGCGAGAACTGGCGCAGGAGATGGCGGCACCGCTGCCCTTCAACTCCGGCCACGCGGGCCTCTCATTCAACGCCTTGGGACAACTCCCGGGCGTGTCTGGAGAGATTCGCCAGTCGTGCTTCCGCTACCCGGGAATGGACGTCCGGGATGTGGAAGACCTCGCGTCAAACCTCGGTACACGCGTGCGAGGAGCGTACTGGCTCACCTTCCTGGGCCAGCCCGTGCTGGGTGAGTTGGGAGGCGCGGCCGGTCTGCGCGCCCGTCTCTCCTCCCCGGACATCACCGTCCAGGAGATGGAAGGAGCGCGGGCCGTCGTCACCCTCGGCATGTGGCCCGAGGCCGGTGACACCGAACAGGGCCACGACCTGCCCCTGTATCGCGAGCTGGCACGGGTCCTGGAGCCCTGGCTCTACCAGTCTCCCCCCACCCAGGACAGCGCCGCCGATGAAGACCTGCGCCGCTGGGAGCGCCGCTTCCTCGACTGACTCCCGCCACGGGAGCACGGGTGTGCGCCACTGGAGCGCTGGCCCTCCACCCCATTCCCGCCCGGAGGCCGTGTGGGAGAGCGGAAAGGCGACGAGGAACCATGCTCCAGGGCGCACCCCGACAACCTAGGAGGAACCCCTCACGGGAGCAAGCGCGAAACCACTTCTCTGGTCACTTCGTCACAATCGACTTCTGGAATCACGTTCGCGGGAAACCACGGCCCCGATTCAGCGCCGCAGTTCCTCGCTGCACGCCATGCAGTGACGCGCCTCGGGGATGGCCCGCAGCCGGTGCCGGCCGATCGCCCCGCCGCAGCGCGCGCAGTGCCCGAAGTCCCCCTGCGCGATGCGCACCAGCGCGTCGTCGATGTCCTTCAACTCCCGCTGCTCCCGCTCCGACAACTGCTCGAGCACCTCCTCCGCGCTTCCCTCCGCCGGCTCGTCCACGAGCTCAGCCTCCCGCCCGCGCCTCAGCCCCTCGGCCTCCGCCAGGGTGTCTCGCGGCAGGCCACGCAGGCTGCTCCGCCGCTGCAGCAACGCCGCCCGTGCCTCGTTCTCCCACGTGTCCATCATGATGCGCCCTCACTTCTCCGGCGCGCCGCACGGGCCCGCCGCCATATGGCTCCAGCCTCGTTTCAGGAAACGTGCCTCGCGCATCCGCTCCTGAATCCCGCCTCACCTGCGCAAGGATTGCGGGTCTCCCCGGGTCCCTCCGCACCCCTTGCGCACCCAGGCGGGCTGCTCTCTCGTACCCTCGCTGGAACGGCCCTTGCTCCGAGCCGCATCATGTCCCCTCTCTCCACCCACCCCGCTCCGGGCCCGCTCCTCCAGGGGCTCCTCCCGCGTGAGCACGGCGTCTGGTTCCAGCTCGGTCTGCCCCTGGTCACCGCCCTGTTCGTCTCCGGCGCACCGGCCAGCGCCCTCTGGCTCTCGGGGGCCGCTCTCGCCTGCCTGCTCGCCCATGAGCCGCTGGTCCTGCTGCTCGGCCACCGGGGAGCCCGCCGCGGTGAGCGTGACGGGGGCCGTGCACGGACATGGGGCCTCCTGGTGGGCGCGGTGGGCGCGGTGTGCTTCGCGCTCGGCGCCCTCACGCTGCCGCCCGAGGCCCGGCCCTTCCTCGCGATGCCCCTCATCCTCGGCGGCGAGGTGCTCCTGCTCGTGTGGAACCGCCAGGAGCGCACGCTCTCCGGAGAGGTGCTCGCCTCACTCGCGCTCGGCGCCTGGGCCGTCCCCGTCGCCATGGCCGGAGGCATGCCGGCCTCCACCGCGATGACGCTCTGGGGCACCTATGGGCTGTCCTTCGCGCTGGCCACCCTCGCCGTCCGCCTCGTCATCGCCAGCCACCGGCCCCGCGCCCACCGCACACGGCTGCGGTGCACGGGCGCCGTCCTGGTGACGGCCCTGCTCGCCACGGCCGTGCTCTGGGCGCTCGACTCCGGGCTTCACCCGCTGCGCGTGGTGGCGCTATTGCCCGTGGGCCTCGTGGCGCTCGGGTTGTGCGTGGCCCTGCCCTCGCCCCGGCGGCTGCACTCCATCGGCTGGACGCTGGGGGTGGCCGGGACGCTCACGCTGGTGCTGCTCGGCGTGGGGCTCTCCTAGCGCGCCGAGGCCCGCTCCGTGGCCAGCTGCCGCGCGCGCTTCTCCACCGCGCGCACCGTGTCCATCACCGCGTCCTTCTGGCCCAGGCCGGCCAGGAAGCCCGGGATGGAGCCACCGGGCTCCACGGTGAAGCGGTACACGAAGTGGACCTTGCCCTCGCCGCGCGGGGTGAAGAGCCAGCTGCCCTCGTTGTGGAGCAGCCGCACCACGCCCTTGCGCGCCGGCAGCGCCTGGTTCTCCGGCACCCACTTCTGACGGAACTCCCCCGTCCCGTCCGCCGCCAGCACCTGCTCGTCCACCACCTTGAGCACGTAGTCGCGGTTGGAGATGATGGGCAGGTTCAGCCGCGTGTACGTCACGCGCGAGCCGTCCGGCCCCGACGCGAGCACCCGCGACTCCGTCACGTACGGCATCCAGTGGCGGAAGCTCTCGTGATCCCTGAGCGCGGATTGGACGTCCTGGATGCTTGCGTCCAGCTCACCCTCCGCCCAGATTTCTCGCCCGCCGGGAATGTCCGGACGCATCCGTACGCGGATGACCACATCCCCGTCCGCGACCTTCTCCCACGTCTCGGCGCCAATGACGGCACCCGCAGCCAACGCGACCACCAGGACCAGTAGGCCCTTCATGTTCGACTCCCCTCACTGTGAGGCGGGCCCCGGCCGGTCTCCCGCCCTCCACCAACACCCTCGCCGCCAGAAGCATCGACTTTTGGCACCGGCCAGGGCACGAAGGTAGCCATATGATCGGCCACCTGACAGCCCCCCCACCGGAGCGCGGGCTCTTCTGCAATCGAACCCTCAACATGAGGGCCATCAAAGCCATCGGGTATGACATGGATTACACGCTCATCCACTACAAAGTGGAAGCGTGGGAACAACGAGCCTACGAACATATGAGGGATCGGCTCGTGGCCCAAGGCTGGCCCGTGGCCCACCTGACGTTCGAGCCGATGCTGGCCATGCGCGGCCTCATCATCGACACCGAGAAGGGCAA
Organism: Archangium violaceum; assembly: GCF_016859125.1. Classification (NCBI taxonomy): domain Bacteria; kingdom Pseudomonadati; phylum Myxococcota; class Myxococcia; order Myxococcales; family Archangiaceae; genus Archangium; species Archangium violaceum. The sequence continues at coordinate 2,264,426 of NZ_CP069338.1, forward strand.
CCTCCTCAAGGCCAACCGCTTCGGGTTCGTGAAGAAGGCGCTCCACGGCACCCGGACCATGGACTTCGAGACACAGCGCAACGAGTACGCCCGCACCATCATCGACCTGTCCGAGCGCCGCTGGGTCTTCCTCAATACCCTTTTCTCACTTTCCGAGGCGTGCCTCTACGCCCAGGTGGTGGACCTGCTGGACGCCGGCAAGCTCGCGGGCCCCATGGGCTACGCCGACGTCTACGAGCACGTGCGCCGCAGCCTCGACGCCACGCACATGGAGGGCAAGCTCAAGGCGGAGATCATCGCCGACCCGGGGCGCTACGTGCTGGCCGAGTCGGACACGGCGCTCGCGCTGCTGGACCAGAAGAACGCGGGCAAGAGGCTGCTGCTCATCACCAACAGCGAGTGGGCCTACACGCTGCCCATGATGCACGCCGCGTTCGACCCGTACCTGCCCAGGGGGATGACGTGGCGCGAGCTGTTCGACGTGGTCATCGTCAGCGCGCGCAAGCCCGAGTTCTTCACCACGCGCTCCTCGCTCTTCGAGGTGGTGACGGAGCCGGGACAGGAGGGCCTGCTGCGCCCGCACTCGGGGCCGCTCAAGCCGGGGGTGCCCTACTTCGGCGGCAGCGCCACGGAGGTGGAGCGCTCGCTGGGCATGAGCGGGGATGAAATCCTCTACGTGGGCGACCACATGTTCGGCGACGTGCACGTCACCAAGAACGTGCTGCGCTGGCGCACCGCGCTCATCCTGCGCGAGCTGGAGGATGAGATCCGCGCCATCAGCGCCTTCCGCGCCACCGAGGCGCGGCTCGAGGAGCGCATGGTGCACAAGGAGCGGCTGGAGGCGGAGTCCTGCCAGGTGAAGTTGGAGCTGCAGCGGCGGCGGCTGGGCTACGGCCCGCGCGATCCCTCGGCCCCCGACGAGCAGCTCCACGCCCGCGCCGCCGAGCTGCGCCTGCAACTGGAGGCGCTCGACGCGGAGCTGGGCCCCATGGCCCGCGCCGCCAGCGAGCTGTCCAACCCCATCTGGGGCCTGCTGACGCGGGCGGGCAACGACAAGAGCCACCTGGCGCGCCAGGTGGAGCGCTACGCGGACATCTACACGTCGCGGGTGAGCAACTTCCTCTTCGCCACGCCGTTCGTCTACCTGCGCAGCCCCCGCGGCAGCCTGCCGCACGACCCGAGCTCCCCGGGAGGCACGCCCGTCCTCGCGTCCAACGCCGCGGAGACGAGCGCGCCCTGAGGAGCACCCGGGCGCTTCATCTGCGTGCGCTCCAGGAGGCGGGAGCGTACGCGGAGCCCATGGGCACCGGACGCACGCCGGCCTCGTACCGCGCCGCCGCCCGGCTCCAGCACCGGGCGAGCCCCAGCACCACCAGCACCAGCGGCACCGCGCACACCAGGTCCGTCGCGTAGTGGAAGCGGCCCACCAGGGTGGCCACGATGAGGCCGATCCCCGGCAGCAACATCACCCGGAAGACGCGCCGCTCGAAGCGGAAGGCATACACGAGCACCACCAGCGTGGTGCCGGTGTGCCCCGAGGGGAAGCAGTCCTTCGAGAAGGGCGGCGTGCGCATCACCGAGTCCAGGAAGGGCGTGAGCCACAGCCCCTTCAGCGGCTCGGGGAAGTCATTGAAGAGGAAGTAGCGCGGGCCGATGGCCGGCACCAGCGCGTAGCAGAAGTAGTTGAAGGCGAAGAGCAGACCGAGCGCCAACAGGTACTCGTCGAAGGCGTCACGGCGCCGGGTGAAGTACAGCACCGCGGCCAGCACCAGCGGCCAGAGGAAGTGGCCGTAGTAGCAGAGCATCAGGAGCTCGGTGAGCCAGGGCGGCACCCACTGCCCGAGCACCACCGAGGTGTACGCACCGACCATCCGCAACTCGAGGGCGGCGAGCTGGGAATCTCGCAGCACCGGGGTGACGGCCGTCACGAGGGGCGCGAGCATCTCGTGTCCGAGGCCCAGCACCGGCAGCAACCAGAAGGACGCCACGAAGGCCACCAGCCGCCGCCTGGGGAAGGTGGCCTCCAGGGTGCGCAGCACCAGCGGCCCGAGCGCGAAGACGGTGAAGTAGACGGCGGACCGTGTGGAGCCGGGAGCCCACCGGGCGGGCCCCACCAGCGCCAGGGCCGCCAGCGCGCACGACACCAGGATGACGACGTCCACGCCTCGCAGGTACACGTCCCGCGCATCCCAGAAGGCGGCGCGTGGGGACGCCCCCTGTTGGCGCGCGCCCACCGCCGCGACGGGAGCCACGGCGGCCTCGGCGCGCTTGCCGGGCTCCAGGCTCCGAGCCATTCCCCTCTCGACACTCTCCTCGTCCAGGACCTGCTGAGGACGTCCCATGACTCCGCCCCACCACTTAGTTAGCTATTAGTAACTAACTAAGCCTTTGACGCGGAGGGAATCAAGAGGGGGGTGTCCGCACTCCTATTGCGTGCGCCGCCAGAGGTCCTGCAGGTCGCGGGAGAGGTTGCTCTCCACGTCCTGGGCCTCGCCCTCGGAGATGTGCTCACGCAGCCCCAGGAAGACGGCGCGCACGATGGGCTCCACCTCGGAGACGTCCTTGCGCAGGTCCTCCGCCACCGCCCGCAGGAAGTCGTCCCGGCTCTTGCCCAGGGTGCGTCCGGGCTTCTGGGCCTCGTCCTTGGGCAGGAAGTCCAACAGCTTGCGCGGCAGCTGCGCCTGGAGATCCTTCGCCTCCTCCGGTTGGATGCGGTGCAGCAGTGCGTTGACGACCGACACCGCGGCACATTCGGCCAGGCCGGCATCGAGCTTTCCCACCTCGGACAGGTGTTTGATGAAGGCGGCGTAGGTGGAGCCGATGTGGGACTGGTGGCGCTTCTCACTACGGCTCTGGGGGGCTCCCGGGGCTCCCGGTGGAGTGTCGGCCATGTCGCTCTCCTCGCGCGGTGTGTCGTTTGTCGAAAGGTGGGCACGCCCCGGGATGAGGGGGATGGCCGATCACACGGGCGACGCGGGGGGGCGGCTCCGGGCCGGCCGCCTGGGGAACGAGCGGGCGGCCGGGGCGGATCAGCAGGGCATGTCAGACCCCTCCAATATGAGTAGAGTCGTGAGCCACTCGACCACCAACGGCGCGTTGCGAGTCCTGGAACAAGGGAACCTTCTCGGCGGGGCGGACCTGATGCCTCTTCTCGGCAAGAGCGGACAAAAGAAGCGCTCCCGCAAGAAGGTGGAGCAGAAGCCGGCGTTCGCCACGGCGCTGGCGCTGGTGGTGCAGCGCGGGCGTCAGGTCGCCAAGGAGATCGGCAAGACGGCGCTGTCGCGCTGCCCTCGCTGTGGACACGTGGGGCCGACACAGCAGGACTTCGGCACCCGCATCATCCGGGGCGAGCGCCGGCCGCAGTCGTGGTGCCGCAACTGCCGCAAGGTGAACCTGCCGCCGCTCAAGGCCCTGCCGAGCGCCTCGGGCCGGGAAGTGAAGGCGACCCGGGTGGAGACGGCCAACGAGAAGCCCGTGAAGACCCGGCGCCAGGAGGCCCTCAAGTTCTCCGAGGAGGGCTGGCTGTTCCCTCCGGAAGTGCTGTCGGGCGGCAAGCGCCGCGACTCCTGAGCCACGCCCACCGGGCAACCGCTCGGAGCCTCCGTCCGCTCCTCGTGGGATGACGTCACCGCCCCTCGCGCTCATTCCTCCTCTGAAGTCTGTCCAAGGAGGAACGACACATGGCGGTTCGGACGGATACCGTGGGTATCAAGAACCTGCGTCAGGCGAGCGCGCACTCCGCTCAGCCCAGCCAGCACACCAGCAAGGGAAAGCCCCTCCCCTTCCGGGATGAGATTCCGCTGCTCCGGCGCGAACGGTTGCTGGCCCGGGCCCGGCTGGGGCCCGCGGCGGAGCCCCACCTGCCGAAGATTCCCCGGACGGAGGCCCCGGTGCGCGGGCGCAAGAAGCCGCCCAGCCAGATGCACATCAAGCGCAACGGTGGATGAACGCGGTCAACAAATCGGGGACACGCGCGGTTCACGGTCTATGCTGGGGGTGAATGAGCGACGCGCTGTTCTCCTCGGAGTTCGAACCGGCTGACACACGCTACCTGTGGCGGCTGTGGTTCGCGGACATTCTGGACCTGGCCACCTCGGCGCTGCTGGGCTGGGGTGCCCTGCGCGCGGTGGACGTGGATCGCACGCCGCGCGCGCTCGTGGTGGCCGGGGTGGTGACGTGGCTCCTCATGTCCGTGGCGGGCGGGCTGAGCGGCTGGACGCTGTGGCGGGGACTGGTGGGCCTGCGGCTGGTGACGGACGGGGGCGCACCGGGCCCCGTGCGAGGCTTCATCCGGGCCTTCCTCGTCCCGGTGGATCTGCTCATCTCGCCCATGCTGCAACGGCGGTACTGCGACCGCTCGCTCAAGGTGCAGCCGGAGGCGGTGCCGCTCCTGACGAAGAAATGGCAGCGCGCGCTGGGCTGGCAGGGCTTCTGGCTGCTGATGGTGTTCGCGTCGGCGTGGTTCGTGGTGATGCCCACCCGGCGCGAGGCCCTCTCGTACCTGAAGAAGCTGGATGGGTGGCGCTGCTGTCACGCGAGGACGCCGCCCTCGCCCTTCAAGTGCACGACCTCGGTGTCGCGCGCGGTGAGAGAGGCGGAAGACGGTGATGCCCGGGCCCGGGCCATCGTGGCGGACTGTCCGAGGGCCGCGGCCAGGATGGGGCGCTGAGCCTGCGAGCGCCCGGCCAGGGAATGGTTGGGCGGGGGATGGAAAAACGGCCCGAGCGTCCTTACCTCCCACTCAGGAGGCCATCATCCATGGCAGTCAGGACTCGGGAAGCAGGTATCAAGAACAAGCGGCGGATGGCGAATGTCGACGAGGCGCAGACGAACCGTCAGGCCCCGGGACTCAGCAATGGGCGCAAGACCGTGCCCCGTGATCAGGCCGCGGCGCTGCGTCGCCAGAAGCTGATGCGCAAGGCCACGCCCGGCCCGGCCATGACGGAGCCGGTGGGGCACGGGCCCGCCACCACCGAGGTGCGGCCCGGCAAGAAGACCCTCTCGCGACGGAAGGCCAAGCGCGGCAATACCGTCTGACCCTCCCGCCCCATCCGACAATTCGAACCCGACAGATGGACCGGCCCCTGGTCAATCCGGCCGGCCATCCCTACCTCACATGGGGGAGGACCCATGCCAGAGAAGACCAAGCAGCTGCGCGCCAAGCGGGCCAAGGCCAAGGGCACGACGATGACAGTGATGGCCTCGGATACCGGTGACGTCCCCGCAGGCAAGAGCGCCCACGCCCTCAAGAAGAGCCGCGGCATCGCCGGCCGCACCCGCACCACCGAGCGCTCCGTCAGCCGGCGCCGCCCACCCGGCGAAGGCAAGACGGCCCAGAGCGCCAAGCTGCCCCTGCCCGAGACCGGCAGCAGCACCTCACGCCGCAAGACGATTCCGGACGAGGCCGCCGCCACCTACCGCCAGGGGCACCGCCGCAAGACGGTGGCCACCGAGAACGCCGCCGCCTACCGCCGCGAGGAGCGGCCCAAGGTTCCGCGCAACGAGGCGAAGCAGCGCCAGGAGACGCGCAGCAAGCGCGGCTCACCCGTGCAGGGCCGCAAGAAGGCCCCGAGCGAGATGGAAATCACCCACCGCGGCGGGCCGCGCAAGCGCCTCCGCATCCACGGCGGCTGAGGCTCCGAAACAGCGCCCACACGCATAGGGCCCACCCCACGGGTGACGCCGCTGGCGCTCCCGTGCAACCACTCGACGCCTCCGCTTCCTCGAGTGGAAGGGGGGCGCAGGGTGTGAAGCAGCGGCACGCCTCCGCCCCCTCGGGCTCCAGGCGCGCGCACACGCCGCCCGCCGCGCACTGCGCGTCCTCGGAACAGGCGGCGCCGTAGTTCCCCTCCTGCAGTGCGTACTGCAGGCAGCGGCCCGGCCCGTCCTCCGTCACGGAGACACAGGAGAGTCCCGCGGGGCACTCGGCGTCGCGCGTGCACGCGGCGGTGCAGAGGGACTCGGGCGCGAGCACCGGACCCTGGGGCTCCGGGCGCTCGGCGAGGAAGGGCTGGATGAAGTCCTCGAGCAGCGCCTCCACGCGGACGTTGAGGGCCTCCTTCCGACAGGCCACGTCGCCGCTCGCGGTGATTCCCACCAGCACCTCGCGCCCGTCCGCTCCGCGCGCCAGCACGGGACCGCCACTGTCTCCCACGCAGCTCATCGCCGGAGCGGGCCCCGCGTGGAACGCGCCCGGCTCCACCTCCGTCACTTCCAGCACGCCCTGGCGCCGCTGGCCCGCGGGGGCTCCGTCCTCCTTCGTCTCTCCGAAGCCCACCACCCTCGCCGCCTGGCCTGGCTCCAGCGCTCCCCAGCCGGGCTCCGGCAGTGGCAGCGGTGACACGTCCACCGGCTTCGCCAGACGCAGCAGCGCCGCGTCATGGGCGTGCGTCGTCCGGGCGTAGCGCGGGTGACGCACCGCGCGCGCCACCCGGACGAAGCGGCCTCCCGGCTCGGGCTCCGGCAGCAGCCGCTCGCCGAGGAAGATTTCGTAGTCGCCCTCCTCGCCGAAGATCTCCAGGCAGTGCGCCGCCGTCAGCACCACGTCTGGCGCCACCAGCGCCCCCGAGCACAGCAGCGCCTCCGCGTCTTGTGCGCACCGCGCTCGACGGGGGAGAAGCGCCACCACCGCCGTGTCTCCCGGTGCGGCCGTGCCTCCGACCACCGCGTCCGTGCGCGGCGTGGGACTCGGGGGGAACTCGGGTGGGGCGGAGATGGGGGCGCAGGCCACGCAGAGCGTCCACAGTGTCGTGAACAGAATCGCTTGGGTTCCGCCAGGGCCCTCGAGACCCTCACCCCGGCCCTCTCCCGGAGGGAGAGGGTGCTCGCGACCCGGGTTCATCCGATTACCGCGCCTGAGTGCTCGCGCTCACCGCGCCCTGTTCTTCTCGCTGGGCCGTCTCCGCCAGCGCGGCCGTCTCCTCTCGCAGCCTGCCCAGTCGCTCCCGATGCCGCGTCAGCTGCACCTCCAACCGCCTCGCCTCCGCCCCGTCTCCTCTCGACTCCGCTTCCTTCCGCTCCTGCTCCAGCCTCTCGATGTCCCGCCCCAGCAGCTCCGTGATGCGCACCAGCTTCCCGTGCCGCCACGCCGCCGTCTGCGGCTTCTCCGGCTCGATGGGATCGTTCTGCTGCGGCAACGGATTCGCCACCTCGGGCTCCGGCACCTCGTCCCCGGGTCCGAGGGGCACCACCGTCCCCCGCCCCTCCGCGATCTCCATGCGTGGCGCGGCCTTCACCGGCTCGGGATTCGTCGGCGCGGGGACAACAGGGGATACGACGGGCGGCGTCGGCGTGGACGCCACGGGAGACGCCGTCACGCGCGGACCCGCCTTCTCCGAGGGCCTCACCTCCGGCCCGGGCCAGAAGATGCGCAGCGCCAACGCCGCCCCCAACAGCAGGCCCGCGGCGAGCGGTGGAACGAATCGGGACCGGTTGTTCATCATGCTCCTCACAGGCGCAGCTTCCACCCGTCCGGATGCCGCTCCACACGCAGGAGCAGCGGTTGCTCGCGGACCTGCCCATCCCGAGCCACCCGCGCACGCACCACCACCGCGTTCGGGTCGCGCCCGTCCACCTTCACGTCCAGCACCTCCACCAGGGAGAAGCCGTGCGCGTTCATCTCGTCCACCGTCGCGCGGCAGGTGTCGGCCGCCTTGCCGATCAGCAGGGCGCCGAGCACCGCGCAGTCCCCCCCGGGCAGCGCCTCGAAGAAGCGCTGCACCGTGTCCCGCGCGGCCTCGGTCTTTCTCGACTCCGGATTGCAGGCGAGGGCGGCCAGCAGGCCCAGCCACAACGCGGCACGCGGCACCGCCCTCACCGTCAGCGAGCGCATCATCAGTAGCAGTTGGGAGCGTACATCTCGTCGTCGCTCGCGGAGGCGAACTGGTCGTCGCAGTAGGCGCTCGCCAGCGCGTGGCCGTTGCGCACGCAGCCGTCGTGGTTGGTGGCGTCCAGCGTGTACTGGGTGTCACCGCCGCAACCGCCGCCGCAGCGGCCGAAACAGTTGCCCATCACCTTCGGGCGGCTCCAGTGGTCCGGCTCGCCGCACACCCACGAGCCACTGCGCAGGTAGTACTCGTCGCCACTGCACGTGCCGTGGTTGCCGAGCTGGGCGATCTGCTGGTTGATGGTCGAGTCGAAGCCGCCATGCTGGCAGTCGTGCTTCGCGTACGAGTACCAGTTGTAGGAGCCACCGCAGCTGCCCGTCCAGGAGCCATTGCACTTCGCGTAGCTGCACAGCATGGTGTAGCCACGGCCCTGCTCGCCCATGACCGTGCGCTGCAGCTCCACCGTCGTCGGATGCTGCGACCACAGGCTCACCGCGCGCCGCAGGTACTTCGCCTCGGCCGCCGCCGCGTCACCCGCCGGCAGCTGCGAGTTGAGCGCCGCGTACAGGCCGGACAAGAGCTCACGGTCCCCGTCCAGCATCTGCGTGCCCTGCCCGCTCTCCTCCGCGAAGCCGTCCAGCGTCGACACGCCATTCACCGCGTCCACCAGGCCCGTCAGCGTCATGCCGTTCTGCCGCACCTCGATGCGGTAGACGCCCTGCTCCACCTCCCGCGAGGCGAAGCGCGCCTCCGAGCCCCCCTGCGTGAAGCGGCCGGACACCACACCGGCCTCCTGCGTCAGCTCCAGCCCGTCCGCCGCTCGTCCCGCCTCGGCGGACCCGCTGTCCTGCCCTCCGCAGCCCCACAGCATCATCGCGGTGACCGCTCCCAAGACTTTCCGCATAAGCTCGTATCCCTCTTGCGCGGGCGTTTCCCAAATGCGCATAGAACGAGAGGAATCCAGATTTAGCGGAACTGTCGTTTTCCAGCAAGTCGGGGTGCGTCAAAGCCCCACGTCGTCCCGGTGGAAGAGGGGCAGCGCCCCTGCGGCGCGAACCAGTCCTTGAGCGTTCTCCGGCAGGGACTCGTGGGCCCCCGTGACGAGCAGTCCCCCGGGAGCCAGACGTTCCAGGAGCCGCATCAGCACCTCGTGCTGCACGGACCTCGCGAAGTAGGTGAAGGCCACGTTGCGGCAGAGCACCAGGTGGAAGGGGCCCTCGGGCATGCGCTGGCGCAGATCCTCACAGCGGAAGCCGATGCCCTCGCGGTACTCGGGCCGCAGGCACAGCTCGCCCTCCTGGGGCGTGAAGGCCTCGTCCACCCAATCGGAGGGGAGCTCGCGCAACGTGGCGCGCCGGTAGCAGCCACGGCGGGCGCGCTCCAGGAGCGAGGCATCCGCGTCGGTGGCCACCAGCTCCAGGCGGAAGTCCGGGAAGCGCGGCCGCAGGCCCAGGTGGAAGAGGACGGCCACGGTATAGGGCTCCTCGCCCGAGGCACACCCCGCGCTCCACACGCGCAGGACACGCTCCCCGCGAGCGCGAGCGGCCTCCATCACCCGGGGAAGGAGCGGCTCACGGAGCGCATCGAAGACGCCCTGGTCCCGGTAGAAGCGCGAGATGGTGACGCGGCACAGGGCGTCCAGCACGGCCCGCTCGGCGGGGTCCGCCTCCAGCCGCTCGAGGTACGCGGACAATCCCGCCACACCGAGCGCCTTCATCCTCCGGCCCACGCGCTTGCACACCTGCCCGCGCACGCGGCGGAAGCCCTCGTAACGCAGGCCCAGGCGCGGCGCGGCCCACCGCAGCAACTCCAGACACTCGGCATCCGTCACGTGGCACCTCCCTGAACGGAGTCAGTCGAGAAATCGGCGTTCCCAGCGACGCCTGTCCTCCGGGCCGAAGTCCTTGTCGAACAGGGGCCCCTCGTAGAGCCAGGGTTCCAGCACGCGCGCCAGCTCGCGGTAGGCGGGCGGTGTGCGGCCCTGCTCGGTATCACCTGCTTCCGGCCACTCCCCCAGCGTCACCACCGCCCGCTCCCCGTCCAACATGGCACGCGCTCACCAGAAGACTCCTTCGCGAGGGCCAATCAGCTCGACCTCGGGCCCGAATGCTTCCCTGTAGATGTCTCCTTGGAGCTTACCCTCGTAGCGGTGTCCCACGGGGTACCGCCTCCATCTGGGCTGCTCCTCGAAGTTCACACCCAGCTTCATCCCGGCACACGTCATGGCCACCTCGTGCATCTCCAGCCCGAGCCGCATGGCCCACGTCACGCCGCGCCCCTTCGCGTCCACCGTCATCTATTGGCATCAAGGGGACGCTCCAGCGCAGCTTCAAGGGCTCCATCCAGGTGGTGGAGGCGCAGCCGGATGGCTCCTGGAGTAACCCGGTTCTCACCGTCTCCAACCACCTCCCCCAGTGGCTCGGGTACGCCGTGCGCGACGCCTGCTCCATCGAAGGAGAGGGGTGCGACAACGGTGGTGCCTCCTGCTGCAATAATCTCTACTGCATGACGGAGAGTGGCGAGTCTTGCACCACGGAAGCCAACTGCACCTGCAGGCCTCCTGAGCGCTGGTAGCACCGCATCAGTGACGAGGGGGCTTGCCTCGAGCACGCCCCTCCCGTCCGCCCTCCGGGTCTTTACGTCGGCGAGCGCGGACCTAGCGGCGCGTGAGCTTGCAGCCCAGGGATCTGGTGCCGCTCTTGACCTCGAAGTAGTACTGGCCGGGTTTGCTCATGGATATCAGCGCGAAGCGCTCGCAGATGCGCGCGCGCTGATAGTTATCGTAGCTCCCGTACTGGTCGTAGGCGGTGATCGTCCTGGGCGTGGCCTCCCCCTGAAGGATGCCGGTGATCTTCGCCGTGCTCGCACTCTCCATCTCGAAGCTGTCCACGGTCTCGAACACGTAGACGGTCGTGTCGGACTGCGCCGAGGCGAACGGCAGGGGCGAAAGCGTGAGCAGCAGCGCGGCGCTGGAAATGAGTGCCTTGAGGTTCATGATGTGGGTCCCCCCTCGAATGGGTACGTTGCACGCGGGGTTCTAGCCCAAGCTCACGCCGGGAGCACTTCTCGTCGTGAATCAATCCCGCGCCGAAGTGTTGGAGCACTCAGGAGCCCATCATGAATCGACCCAAGTACCGCCTGCTCGCCCTGTCGCTGACCTGCCTGGCCGCGGGAGCCACCGGCTACGGCGTCAGCGAGGCCGCGACGAAGCGCGGCACGAGCACCGGCGCCAACTCGTCCCTCGCGGCCGAGATGGTGGCCGCGCACAACCAGGCCCGGGCGAAGGCGAAGCCCACGCCGAAGCCGGCGCTGCCACCCCTCACCTGGTCGGAGGACGCCGCCAAGGTCGCGCGGGCCTACGCGGCCCAGTGCAGGTTCGAGCACAACAAGAACCGGGGCAAATACGGGGAGAACCTCGCGGCCGCGGCGCCCCCGGACTCCAAGACGAACACGCAGGTGGTCCAGGACTGGGTGTCCGAGTCCGCCGACTACTCATACGCGACGAACAAGTGCGCGCCGGGCAAGGTGTGCGGCCACTACACGCAGGTGGTGTGGCGCAACACGACGCAGGTGGGCTGCGCGAGCGTCACCTGCACGAAGAACTCGCCCTTCGGCGCGAAGTTCCCCACCTGGCGGCTCTGGGTGTGCAACTACGCGCCGCCGGGCAACTACGTGGGGCAGAAGCCGTACTGACCCACGCGGCCCGAGGCGAGGCCCGCCCCACCGGGGCTCACTGCTTCAGGTGCTCGGCGAGGAACGCCCTCACCTGCTCCCACGAGGCGGCGGCGGCCTCGGCGTCGTAGCGTCCCGGCGCCGACGGGTTCGCGAAGGCGTGTGGCGCGTCGTACTTCAGGATCTTGTGCGGCACCCCCGCGTCCGACAGCGCCTCGTCGAACTCCTCCACCACGTCGTTGGGGATGGACTCGTCCTTCGTCCCGAAGACGCCCAGCACCGGCGCCTTGATGGACTTGAGCTCCTGCGCGTCCGTCACCGGCCGCCCGTAGTACATGACCACCGCGCTCAGCTCGGGGATGGTCATCCCCGCCCGGAGTGACCACCCGCCCCCGAAGCACCAGCCGATGACGCCCGTGCGCGTCGACTGCACCCGGTTGGACGTCATCAGGAAGGCGTGCGCCGCCTTGAGGATCTCCTCCGCGCGCTTCGCGTCCACCGTCTTCATGGTGGCCATCGCCTCCTCGGGCGTGGTGGCCACCTTGCCGCCGTACAGGTCCACCGCCAGCGCCGCGTAGCCCTCGGCCGCCAACCGGTCCGCCCAGTGCATGATGTGCTCGTTGAGGCCCCACCACTCGTGGACGACGAGCACCCCCGGCATGGGCGCCTCCGCGTTCTCCGGCAGGCTCAGGTAGGCCCGCGCGCCCGCCACCTCCACCATCTGCCCCTTGCGCGGCGGCGCCGCCTCCGCCTTCAGCTCGTGCAGCGCCTGGAACTGCTTCTCCGTCAGCCCGCCCAGCTCCTCGCGCCGCTCCTCCGAGCCCGCCTTCTCCGCCCCCTGCTTCGTCGCGCAGCCGCCCAATGCGAGCAGCACCGCAGCCATCACTCCCCACTTCATCCGCGGATTCATCCGTATCCTCTCCTCCGGGCCTCTCTCGCACTCGGGCCCCGGAGCACGCCCGGACTAGCGCGCTCCCACCGCGCGCGCCAGGGTCCAGAGCCGCGCGGGACGCCGGGTGCAAGAAAGACGACGGGCCATCCGGCGCCCGCCCCGTCGAGGAGTGGGAGCCCGATGGCCCGAGGTGGACTCGCGCGCGTCCGATTACTTCTTCTGCGCGGGCTGTCCCTGCTGGCCCTGCGGAGCGCCGCCCGGCTGGCCCTGCGGAGCGCCCGGCATGCCCGGAGGCGGCTCGTTCTTCTGCACGTCCAGCAGCTCCACCTCGAACACGAGCGCCGAGCCGCCCGGGATGCCCGGCGTGCCACGGTCGCCGTAGGCCAGGTCGGACGGGCACACCAGCTTGGCCTTGCCGCCCACCTTCATCTTCTGCAGACCCTCGGTCCAGCAGCGGATGACGCCGTTGAGCGGGAACTGGGCCGGCTCGTTGCGCTTGTACGAGCTGTCGAACTCCTTGCCGTCCGGCAGCGTGCCCCGGTAGTTCACCTTCACGATGTCGGTGGCCGTAGGCTGCGCGCCGGTGCCCTCCTGCAGCGACTTGAAGATGAGGCCGGACTCGGTGCGAATCGCGCCCTCCTCCTTGGCGGCCTGCTCCAGGAACTCCTTGGACTTCACCTTCTCCTTCTCGGCGCGGGCCGTGGAGCGGGTGCGCGCCAGCTCCTGCAGCTTCGGCCCGTACGTCTGGATGTCCACCGCGGGCTCCTTGCCCGTCACCTGCGCGGACAGACCCGCCTTCACGAACTCCAGCTCCTCGGGCGTCATGTCGAACACCTGGATCTGCCGGCCCAGGGTGAGCCCGAGCGCATAGAACGTCTTCTGATCATCCGTCTGCGGGTTGGCCCCGGCGCCGGTGCCACCGCCGCCAGAGGAGCCCTGCTGCTGACAGCCCGCCACGGCGAGCATCAACGCCACCACCAGAAACTTCCGCATGTAACCTGTCCTTTCCAATCGAGGCAGCGAGCGCTGCCCGTGTCGGCGCCCTTATACAAAGGGGCGGCCCGGCTGGGGAGCGGAGCGTCCTTATCTTTTGCCGAGAACCGGGGCGAGGGGTGGACCAGGAGGCACTTGGGGCATGGACATCGACGTGCGACGCGTCCTGGACTCGTTGGGGGACCCATTGTTGGCCTTGGATCGCTCGGCACGCATCCTCCACGCCAACGCGGGGATGAAGGAGCTGCTGGGCTGGTCGCGGCTGGAGCTGCTCGGCCGTCCCCTGACGCAGGTGATTCCAGGGGGGCTGCCCGGGTTGCGCTCGGAAGGCCCGAGCGCCCCTCCCCAGGGTCCATGCTGGGAGCCACACCTGCCCCCCCCCCGCCCCCTCGTCCGGGTGAGTGCCCTGCGGCGCGATGGGCGCACCCGCGAGGTGGAGGTACGGCTGTCGCCCTGGCCCGGGGGAGAGGCGGAGGGGCTGAGCATCCTCTCCTTCCACCCGCTGGACACCCAGGTGGAGCTCGAGAGGCACCTGCGGCTGTGCCGCCGGCTGCACGTGCTGGAAGCCGCGTTGACCCAGACGTTCTCCCAGACATCGGACGAGGAGGACGCGGCCTACGCGGTGCTCCGGGTCTGTGGTGAGCTGGAGGGCTGGACGCTGGGCACGTACTGGCGGATGGAGCACGACCCCCACGTGCTGGTGCCGCTCACCCTGTGGACGGCATCACCCGGCCTGGGCGATTTCACGAATGTCACGATGCGGCGAACCCTCGCGCCCCTCGAGGAACTGCCCGGCCAGGCGTGGACGCGCCGGGAGCCCATCTGGTGCCGCGACGTGACGCGGGAGGCGCGCTTCCTGCGCGCGGAGGTGGCGGCGCGGGAGGGCCTGCACGGGGCGCTCTTCCTCCCGGTGACGGGCGGCGGTGGCCGGATGTACGGGGTGCTGGAGCTGTTCAGCCGGGCCCCCCGGGAGGATCGCGAGGCGGACGAGACCCTCGCCAGCGCGCTGGGCCACCGCTTCGGGCGCTTCCTGGACCGGCTCAACCACACGGCGCTGGAGCTCACGCGCGACAAGGCCGTGCGCTACCTGTGGGAGTCGGACCTGCTGGGGCTGTTCGTCAGCGACACCCGGGGCCAGCTGTTGGACGCCAACGCCACCCTGCTGCGGATGCTGGGCTATTCGCGGCGGGACGTGCGGGAGGGGCTGCTCACATGGTCGACGCTCCTCCCACCGAGCCAGCGCATCAGCCTCGAGGGCGTGCTGCGGCGGCTGCGGCACGACGGCGTCTTCCACTCCGTGGAGAGCGAGCTGCTGCGCAAGAACGACAACAGGGTGCCGGTGCTGCTGGGCTCGGCGAGCCTGGGCGACGAGCACGTGGTGACGTTCGCGTTGGACCTGTCGGCCTGGAAGCCGATGGAGGCCAACGTGCCCCGGGAAGCGGACGCGCGGCTGCATACCCTCATCTCCCACGCGCCCGTGGTGCTCTTCGCGCTGGACCGCGACGGATACTTCACCCTCTCCGAGGGCCGGGGACTGGAGGCCCTGGGGCTGAAGCCCGGGCAGGTGGTGGGCATGTCCGCGTTCGAGCTCTACCGGGCCGAGTCGGCCACGCTGTCCCACGTGCGCCGGGCGCTCGCCGGGGAGGACTTCTTCTCCGTGGATGCGCTGTCCTTCGGGCCCATCTACGAGACCCACTGGGTGCCCCTGAGGGACGTGGAGGGGCACCCCACGGGCACGCTCGGGCTGTCGGTGGACGTCACCCAACGCGAGCAGGAGGCACGCTGGCGGGCCCAGCTCCTCGCGGAGGCGGAGGAGGCGCGCGTGGAGGCGGAGCGGGCGGTGCGGGCGCGCGACGAGTTCCTCACCATCGCCTCGCACGAGCTGAAGACACCGCTCACCTCCCTGGGCCTGCAGCTGCACACCCTGCTGAAGCGGGCACGCGAGGGCGGACGGCCGGAGGACGCCGAGATGGTGCAGCGGCTGGAGAAGGCGCAGCGCCAGGTCCAGAAGCTGGCGCGGATGATGGACGAGCTGCTGGACGTGTCGCGGGTGACGGAGGGGCGGCTGCGGCTGGAGCTGACCGAGGTGGACCTGCTGCAGCTGGTGCGCGAGGTGATGGAGCGCTTCCAGGAGGAGGCCCAGCGCATGGGGACGCGCCTGGAGCTGCGGGGAGAGGAACCGGTGGTGGGCCGGTGGGACCGGGCGAAGCTGGAGCAGGTGGTGACGAACCTGGTGTCCAACGCGATGAAGTACGGGGCGGGAGCGCCGGTGGAGGTCCATGTGCGCTCCAGTGGGGCCATGGCGCTGCTCGAGGTGAAGGACCATGGCATCGGCATCGCGCAGCAGGACGTGGAGCGCATCTTCGGGAAGTTCGAGCGGGCGGTGACAGTACGGAAATACGGTGGCTTTGGACTGGGGCTGTACATCGTGCGGCAGCTGGTGGAGGCCCTGGGCGGAGCGGTGGACGTGGAGAGCGCACCGGGACGGGGCTCCACCTTCCACCTCGTGCTCCCGCTGGCCGGGCCCGAGGCGCGGTTGCCCTCCGCGCCCTCCTCGGACGCGGGCCTGCATTGAGCCCGTGCCCGGCTGGCCGCGCTCCGGGCGGGCGGAGCGGCATGTCTTCCAACATACCAGTGTCCCAACATGGGGTTACATCCGCGCTCGCCGTCTGGAGCCCCGTCTGATACGGCGGCATATCCGGGTTCTGGGAGGAGTCGTGCAACCAGGGGACGTGCAACGCACCAGCGTTCTGTTGGTGGATGACCAACCGGCGGATCTCGCCGCGCTGGAACGCCATCTGGACCCCTTCGCACTGCACCTGGTGAAGGCCCATTCGGGCGAGGAGGCACTGCATCGCATCGAGGACGAGGAGTTCGCGCTCGTGCTCATGGACGTGCGGATGCCGGGGCTCAGCGGCTTCGAGACGGCGCGGATACTCCGGGAGAACGAGTCGGAGCGGCACGTGCCGCTCATCTTCCTCACGGGCGCGCCGCGCGAGGAGGCCTCCGTGGCGCACGCGTACGCGACGGGGGCGGTGGACTGGCTGCGCAAGCCCGTGGAGCCGGAGACGCTGCGCGCCAAGGTGCGCGTCTTCGTCGAGCTGCACCGTGAGCGTGAGGCGCTGCGGCGCCATGAGGCTCGGCTGCGGGAGCGGGAGCGGGAGGCGTTGGAGGAGAAGCGTCTGCGGGCCGAGGCGGAGCGCGAGCGGCTCGTGGTGGAGCTGCGCGAGGCGGTGCGCCTGCGTGACGAGTTCCTCTCCGTGGCCAGCCATGAGCTGAAGACGCCCCTCACCCCGCTCGCCCTGCGCCTGCAGATGATGTGGCAGGAGCTGGAGGCGGAGCCGCCGAACCGCGAGCGCCTGCGCCGGCACGTGGAGGCGGTGCGCGGGCAGATGCGGCGGATGACGACGCTGGTGGACAGCCTGCTGGACGCCACGCGCCTCACCAACGGCCAGCTCGTCCTGCGCTACGAGCGGAACGTGGACCTCGCGGCCGTCGTGCGCGACGTGGCCTCGGCCTTCGAGAGCCAGGCGATGCGCGCGGAGTGCCCGCTGACGGTGGAGGCCGCCGACCGCGTCGAGGGCCAGTGGGACGTGCTACGGCTGGAGCAGGTGGTGGCCAACCTGCTGTCCAACGCCCTCAAGTTCGGCGCGGGCTGCCCCGTGCACGTGCGCGTGGAGGCGCGTGGGGAGTGGGCCCGGCTGACGGTGCGCGACGGGGGCATCGGAATGGACGAGGACGTGCGCACGCGCATCTTCGGCCGGTTCGAGCGCGGTGTGTCGGAGCGTCACTACGGCGGCCTGGGACTGGGCCTCTTCATCACCCATCAGGTGGTGAAGGCCCTGGGTGGACACATCCTCGTGGAGAGCGCTCCGGGGCTGGGCTCCACCTTCGTCGTCGAGCTGCCCTGCTCTCCGCCCGGGGAGGCCGGCGGAGGAGGGCGCCTTGATTCCTGAGCCGTGACGTCCAACGCGGAGGAGGGGACGGCCTTCACGCTCCACCCACCGCGCCATCCGCCCACCCCGGGCAGGGAGCACACATGACGCAGATTGGAAGTGGAAGCGTGGGCGTGGCGCGGGTGGAGGTGGAGGTGACGGTGGGCGCGCCTCGGGAGCGGGTCTGGCGGGCGCTGGTGGAGGAGGCGGGCCAGTGGTGGCCCAGGGACTTCTACGTGGGCCGGGAGCCGAAGGGCTTCGTCCTCGAGGCGCGCCCGGGAGGCCGGGTGTACGAGGACTGGGGCAACGAGGCGGGAGCGCTCTGGTACACGGTGCTGGTGGTGGAGCCACCGGCGGTGCTGGAGCTGGCGGGGCACCTGACGCCGGCCTTCGGAGGGCCCGCGACGACGACGGTGCGGCTGACGCTGAAGGACGAGGGCGACAAGACGGTGGTGAAGGTGGAGGACGCGGTGTTCGGCCGGGTGGACGAGCACACGGTGCCACGGCTGCGCGAGGGCTGGCGCACGCTGATGGGCGGCGGAGGACTGAAGGCCTGGGTGGAAGGCCAGACCTCCACGCCCGCCTGAGCGCTGACCCACCGGGCCAGCGACCGTGGCCTCCAGTCGCATGGCCCGGGCCCCACCGCGTGCCCACCCTGCCCCCGAGCGGGGATCGCACACGGGTGCGCCGCGGCGAGGGGGGGACGATGAAGGCATGGAGGGGAGGAGGCGCGCTGCTGCTGCTCGCGGGGCTGCTGGCGGGAGCGCGGGCGCGGGCCGAGGAGGAGCGGGAGCGCCACGGCTGGGACATCACCGTGGAGGCGAACACGGACTTCCCGCTGTCGGTGGGTGGGCGGCTGGGAATCGAGTCACCGTGGCGGCTGCGCCTGTCGACGTCGCTGGGCTACCTGCCCGAGGCGTACGTGCGGCTGGTGAATGACGCGGCGGTGGAGCTGGGCGCCTACGGCCGCAACGAGGCGGACCTCATCGAGGAGTCGCTGAAGAACTCGCTGGTGTGGCGCACGCACGTGGGCTGGCGGCCCTTCCCGAGGGCGGGCTTCTACGTGGAGGGGGGCTACGGGCTGGTGGCGCTCGGCGGAGACACGAACGCGGAGGAGGTGCTGGTGACGCTGACGGGCATCTCGCCGCCGGTGGGCGAGTCCGTGTTGGATCGCGTGTACCGCGTGCGCTCCGTGCTGCACATGCTGGACGTGGAGCTGGGCTGGCGCTGGGGACTGGGCGCGGGCTGGACGGCGCGCACGGCCGTGGGCGCGGCCTTCACCCTGGACTCCAACAGCCGGATAGAGCCCCAGTTCGTGCCCGAGGTGCCCGTGCTCGTCACCGGCTTCACGCGTCTGGCCGAGGGCTACCTGGACCGGACCTTCGAGCGGTACGTGCACCTGCCGGTGCTCTCCTTCTCCCTCGGCTATGCCTTCTGAGGTGACGGTTTGAGGTGACGGCGGGGTGACCGCCGAGGACAGGTAGCTGGAAATCACCTCTGGCGTCTCCCAACGTGTTGGGTTACAACTTGACACCTGACCCTCACCCATGGTCAAATCCGGTTTAATCGTATTTGGCCTCAATGGGGGTGGACCGTGCATACCTGGAAGGTCCTGATCGGCGGATGGGCGCTGATGTGCGCCGCCGGGTGTGGCCACGGAGAGGCGGTGCGGCGGGAGGAGCCCGGGGAAGGACTGGGGGTGGCGTGTGCCCGGGGCGACGAAGGGGCGTGCGGAGCGGACGAGTCCGAGGAGGGCACACGCACCAAGGGAGGCACGGTTTCGCTGCGCATCTGGTCGCTCATCGCGCAGGGGCAGTTCGCGGAGGCGCAGCTGCTGATCGCCGAGTCGACGGCGGCGGGGCTCCTCACGCAGCAGCAGGCGACGCGGATGCTGGAGCGCATCACGCTGCTCAACACGCGGCTGGGACAGATACCGGCCACGCTGCAACGGGTGCAGGACTTCCCGTCACAGCTGCGCGACTTCACCCTTTTTCAAATCAAGCAGCAGCTGGAGCGCCGGGACTTCACGCTGGCGACGCAGGCGCAATTGAAGCTGGCCGAGAAGCTCATCGAGCAGCAGGACCGGTTGATGGAGAAGGTGAAATGACGAAAGCGCCCTCGCCCCCGAGTGTGGAGGAGCTGACCGAGCGCCTGCGCGAGGCCCGGCGCGCGGGAGCACCGGGGAGTCCGGAGCGGCTGAGACTGCACCGGGAGTTGGCGGAGAGCTGCCCCACCTTCACGCCCAACCTGCTGGAGCTCGCGAGACAGTTGCAGCTCGCGAACGAGCCGGGGCGGGACGCGAGGGAGAACCTCGAGGAGGCGCGACGACTGCTGGAGCAGGCGGTGATGGGCTCGGAGCGGAGCGGCCCGGCGGTGGTGGAGCTGGGGTACTACCTGGACACGATCCACGACGCGCCGGAGCAGGCGAGGAAGCTGTACGAGGAGGGAGCGGCGAGGGCGCTGGAGACGCTGGAGGACGCGTGGGCGGGGCTGCTGCGCGCGTGGGTGCACGAGCGGACGAAGGAGTCGCTGGAGAAGGCGCTGAAGCTGAGCGAGCTGGCGGAAAAACTCTTCCCGGACTCGGGGCGAATCCAGGGAGTGGTGAACGACGCACGTCAGGCCGCCAGACACGAAGGCCAGTAACCCCCTCTCCCCCTGGGAGAGGGCTGGGGTGAGGGTAAGTCCCCCCGTGACCCCAAGGTGAGCCCACCTCGCGTAGGGTGCGAGGCGCGAATGAGCCACCTGAGAAGAGCGACGCGAGAAGACAATCCCCGGCTGCTCGAGCTGTTCGGAGCGGTGCCGATGCAGGGCGAGCTGGTGCTGGCGACGCAGCGCTCACCGGACTTCTTCCGCCTCTACGACATGCAGCGAGGAGACACCGAGCTCTGGGTGCACGAAGCAGAAGAGGGGCTGGACGGGATGGGAGCGGTGCTCGTGAGGGAGGGCTGGCTGGGGGGCCGGCCGTGCCGGGTGGGGTACCTGGGAGACCTGCGCACGCGCTTCTCGGCGAGACGAAGCCGGGGACTGGCGCGCTTCTACGGGCCGGTGCTGGAGGAGACGGCGAAGCGGCTGGGCGTGGACGTGTTCCTCACCTCGGTGATGGCGAGCAACGCGGCGGCGCTGCAGGCGCTGGTGAAGCGCAAGAAGAAGCGCGAAGCCCAACCCCACTACGCCCTGCTGCGACGCTTCTCGGCGGTGTCGGTGCACTTCACCCGTCGGCGCAAACCACGCCCAGGCCGCATCCAGGTGCGTCGCGCCACACCGGGGGACATACCGGCCATGGCGGCGATGCTGGACGCGGACCACCGGGCACGCCCCTTCGGCTACCGGTACGACGCGGGAGAGCTGGAGCACCGGTTGGAGCGCTGGCCGGGCCTGAGCGTGGAGGGCTGCTACCTGGCCTTCGACGGAGGCGGGAAGCTGGTGGGGTGCACCTCGGTGTGGGCTCCAGACGCGGTGAAGCGGTACCGGGTGCTGGCGTACCGGGGCTCGATGAGGTGGGTGAAGTGGGGCTACGACGCGATGGCCACGGTGCTGCGCGCGCCGAGGCTGCCGGAACCGGGCAACGACTTCCGCTACTTCTACCTGTGCAACACGAGTATCGCGGGAGAGGACCCGACCATCCTGCGCGCGCTGGTGGAGCAGGTTTACGCGGACCACCACGGCAAGGGGTACCACTTCTTCTCGCTGTACCTGGACGAGGGAGATCCACTCACCCCGGCACTGGAAGGCTTCTTCCAGCGGAGGCTGGACTTCCACCTCTACGCGGTGACGCCAGCGAGCTCGGCGCGCGAGCACTTCCCCGCGGGACGCACCGGCTTCGAGATGGCCCTGGCCTGAAATACTCCCCGCTCAATACGACGAGAGGGGTGGCCGCATCATCACGACCTTCGGGTACGCGCAGCGGAAGCCCGCCTTCTCATAGCTGCGCTGCGAGGCCGTCAGGGGCTCCGTCGAGGCCGTCACCACGTCACAGCCCCGCTCGGCCGCCCAGGCCATGCGCGCGCGGATGAGCGCGAGCTGGATGCCCCTGCCCCGGAACGGCGGCGCGACACCATCCGCCGAGAGCAGGGCCACTCCCTCCGTCGCGGACACCACGCCCACGCCCCGGGCCTCGCCGTCCTGGAGCGCGAAGAAGCAGGTGTTCCCCACGGTGTCCACCAGGCCCAACCCCCCGGCCAGCTCCTGCTCGGACCCGGCGGGCCGTCCCAGGTAGGCGCGGAAGAAGAGCTCCGCCCAGCGCCGCTCCTCCCCCGGACGAATGGGCCGCACCTCCACGCCTGGAGGCGCCGGCGGCACGGGCGACGGCGCGCGCCACCACACCTGGAGGAAGCGCTCCACCCGGTAGCCCCTCGCGCCCAGCTTCGCGGAGAGCGAGGGCTCGCAGAACGGGTTCAGCTCGATGCGCACGGCACCTCCGCCCTGGCTCAACAGCTCCTCGATGCGCTCGAGGTCCGCCGTGCCCACCCTCCCCTCGAGCCCCACGCCAATTGCCGCCGAGTAGGGCGAGCGCACACCGAGGAAGATGGCCCGCCCGCCCGCGACACGCAGCGAGGGGACCCCCTGGCGCGCGGGGAATGGCGTCCGGTCGATCTGCTCCGCCTGGGCATTCTCGATGCGCCGGGCGAGCACGCGCGGTTCCACCCAAGGAAGAGACACGGCTGTCATGCAGGCCTCCTGTCCAGAGTCTGCTCTCAAGCAAGCGGCCGGTCGAGCGCGCTTGCGAGGTGTACGTCCGACATCTCATGCTTCGCGGATGCCAAGACTCCAACTCCCGGGAGGACTGCTCCTCGTCCTCCTCGCCGGCGCCGGCTGCACCGCGGGCCGCGCCCATGCGCCGACAAGCGCGAGTGCCTCGGACGCCTACGAGGACCGTCTGGAGCGGGCCCGCCTCGGCCTGCGCGGGTCCGGGCGCGAGGCCGCGCTCTCCGAGCTGGAGACCCTCGCGCACGAGCTGGAAACGCAGCTCGAGAAGAGCCCCCGGGAGGCCCGGCTGCATGCCCTGCTGGCACGCACGGCCTTCCTCCTGAACCAGGAGGAGAAGGCGCTCGCGGAGGCCGAGCGGAGCCTCGCGCTCAAGCCGGACCAGGCCGAGCCCCACTTCATCAAGGCCTTCGTCCTCGGAAGCGGGGACGCGGTGGAGGCCGCCCTCGCCAGCGCCCGCCGCGCCACCGAGCTGGACTCCCGGCAGGGCCGGTACTGGCAGCTGTTGGGCACGCTGTACATCCAGCTCGACAAACCGGCGGAGGCGCGCGGGGCCATCGACAAGACGCTCGCGCTGGAGCCGAACAACGCCCAGGCGCTCTTCCTGATCGGCCTGCTGCACATGGAACAGGGCAGGCATCTCGAGGCACTGGATGCCTACGAGAAGGCACGCGAGGTCGAGCCGGCCTTCGCGATGGCGCACTACAACGCCGGGCAGATCCAGCAGCTGAAGGGGAATCACGCCGCGGCGCTGGAGCGCTTCCAGAAGGCGGCCGAGCTGGAGCCCCAGGACTGGAGGACGCGGGCCAAGCTGGTGCAGCTGCACCAGGCGCTCGGACACAAGGAACAGCGGGACGCCGAGCGCGAGGCCTTGCTGCTGCTGCGCCAGGCGGGCAAGGTGGACAAGGAGTACTTCATCCGCGAGCAGTTCAGCGAAGCGGGCCGCAACGTCATGGTGGTGGAGAACTTCGAGCTGGAGGGCGACTGGGCCCGCCGCTACGAGTTCCAGGTGTACACACCGGACCAGGAGAGGCCCTCGCTCGTCATCTCCCTGGGCTCCTATTCCTTCGCCAACACGTTCGCGCGCGAGAAGGACCCCAACGGTCCGCGCCTGTTCCACCTCGACGGCTACCACCCTGACAACGCGCACGACACGTATGGCTTCTTCCAGGGAGAGCCCTCCTATGACGAAACTCGGGAGATGGTGCTCTCCGTCCTGAGGGGCGAGCTCAAGCCCATGTCCTCCACGAAGCCCGGCAAGCCATGAAAACATTCTTCGAAGACGCGACCCGGACGAGGGCCGCCCAGGAAGTGAAGGCCATCGAGGCCCGCACCGCCGCCGAGGTGGTGGTGGCCGTCCGCCAGACCTCCGGCCACTACCGGCACACGGACTACCTCGTGGGCTTCGGACTGTCGCTCGTGACGCTGCTGGCCATGCTCTACCTGCCGCCCGAGTTCCCGCTGGAGACGTTCCCCGTGGGCGTGGCGCTCACCTTCGCGCTGGGGGTCTATGTCAGCGAGCGGCTGCCGGGCCCGCGCCGGCGGCTCACCTCGCGCGCGCTGCTGGAGGAGAACGTGAGGACGGCGGCACGCGCGAGCTTCGTGGAGCTCGGGGTGTCGCGCACCTCGGGGCGCACCGGAGTGCTCGTGCTGGTCTCCACCTTCGAGCGGCGCGTGGAGGTGGTGACGGACATCGGCGTGGACACCGCCGCGCTGGGCCCGGAATGGGAGCAGGCCGTGGCGAAGCTGTCGGCCGCCGTGGCCACCTCCGAGTCCCCCGAGCCCTTCTTCGAGGCGCTGCGCCTGTTGGCTCCTCCTCTGGAGCGGGCGCTGCCACGCGCCGACGATGACATCAACGAGCTTCCCGACGCTCCCCACGCCGCGTGAGACCCATGAATCGCATTGGCCGATGGATCCTCTTCGCCGCGCCGCTCCTGCTGGCGCTGGTCCTCGTCTCGCGAGAGAGCCAGGCGCGCCCGGGAGGCGGCAACACCTACCGCGGCTCGAGCTCCTCCAGCAGCAGCAGCCGGGGCTATTCCAGTTCCAGCAGCTCCTCGCGAAGCTACAGCTCCTCGAGTAGCTACTCCGGAAGCTCCTCCTCGGGCTCGAGCGACCCCGGCGGGTACATCTGCCTGTTCTTCGGACTCGTCGTCGCCGTGGTCACCGTCAAGAACTACGTCGACAACCGCAACGCCCCGAAGCCGCCCGACTGGAGCACGACCCAGAAGCTGTCCTCGGAGCGCAAGGAGCAGGCGAGGGAGCGGCTGAACCGGCTGAGGACGGAGGGGCCTGCGGGACCGGACGGAAGACCCATCCCGTTCGATCCGGACTTCTCGCAGATCCTCTTCGAGGACTTCCTCTACGCGCTGTACGCGCGGGTGCACGAGGCGCGCGGCGGCGGCCGGCTGGACACGATGGCCGCATACCTCTCCACGCGGGCACGGCAGACACTGCGAGTCCTCGGCGAACCGGAGCGGGTGCACGGGGTGGTGGTGGGCGCCATGCAGTACCTCTCGACGAGCCCGCTCTCGGCCACCAGCCAGCGCATCAGCGTCCGCGTGCGCTTCGAGTCCAACTACACCGAGGAGTCCGCCTCCGGCGCCGCACGGAGCTACTACGTAGCGGAGGAGTGGACGCTCACGCGCTCCACGAAGGCGAAGTCACGCTCACCCCAGAACGCCCGGGTCTTCAAGTGCCCCAACTGCGGCGCGCCGCTGGAGGGGATGCAGGGCAACACCTGCGCCTACTGCCAGAAGACGGTGAACACGGGCGAGTTCGACTGGGTGGTGGACGGCGTGTCGGTGGTGGAGCGGAAGGAGCGCGGTCCACAACTCACCGGGGACACGCCCGAGGAGGGAACGGATCTGCCCACGGTGAAGCAACCCCGGGCGGACGAGCGCCTGGGCAGGCTGCTCACGGCGGACCCGGCGCTGACGTGGGAGGCACTCGAGCAGCGCCTCGGGCTCATCTTCCGGGAGCTGCAGGTGGCGTGGTCCAACCGCGAGTGGGAGCGGGCGCGCCCGTATGTGAGCGACAGCCTCTTCCAGATGCAGCTCTACTGGATGGAGACCTACAAGCGAGCGGGGCTGCGCAACGTGACGGAGAACGCGCGCATCACCCGGGTAGAGTTGGCGCGGGTGACAGTGGACCGGTACTACGTGGCGCTGACGGTGCGCCTGTTCGCCACGGGGATGGACTACACGGTGCGGGACTCGGATGGGATGTGCCTGAGTGGCAGTCAGCGGCGCGAGCGCCGCTACAGCGAGTACTGGACGCTCATCCGGGGCACGCGCACGAGAGGAAAACCGAGTGCCGACAAACGCTGCCCCTCATGTGGAGCGGCCCTGACCATCAACATGGCGGGCAACTGCACGCACTGCTCGGCGAAGGTGACATCCGGAGACTTCGACTGGGTGCTCAGCCGAATCGAGCAGGACGAGTCCTATCAAGGCTGAGCCCCCTCCTCCCTCTCCCCCTGGGAGAGGGTCGGGGTGAGGGTATAGAGGTTCGCGGGTTGGCTCGGAATGAAGGTCCTCGGGCTACTCCAGAAGAAATACGTCCACGGGCTCAACGGGAAGCCCGCTGGCAACATCCGCGATGGGCTCAACCCGCCCCAGCTCCGCCCACTCTCGATACAGGGACTCTACCGTCCCAACATCCCGCCCATCCCGTAGCAACCCGTGCTCATTCAGGACGAAGGGAAGCGGGTGCGACGGGTCTTGCAACACATGCTCTTGCAAGATCTTCAAGAGAGACCACTCTCCGACCGAAATCACATCAGTCCCCAAAAAAATGGAGAGCACGACCGGAAGTCTCGGCTCGGAATCGCAGGGAAGAAAGATACGGAGAAGACACCGCGATCAACTCGCATGGAGACCCGTTGGCGATGGAATAGACCAACAACT
Organism: Archangium violaceum; assembly: GCF_016859125.1. NCBI lineage: Bacteria > Pseudomonadati > Myxococcota > Myxococcia > Myxococcales > Archangiaceae > Archangium > Archangium violaceum. The sequence continues at coordinate 2,290,353 of NZ_CP069338.1, forward strand.
CATGGGCAGATCCAATCTCACGACTCACTGGCAACCAGAATCCGCGCGGCTCACGAAGGTTGATGTGCTCAAACCTGCTCCGTTCCTCTTTCGGAAGCCGCCCTTCGTAGAAATGGCCAGTAACCACTTCCCAAGGATTCCTATCGACCCCACGATAGAGGAAACCCTGCCGAGGCTCTTCAACAACAATATATCCATTCACATCAAGCTTCATCGAGGCACCACTCCGGTCTTGAGTCAGGCTGAGGGATGACCCTCAATCAACACGAATCGCTGAAAGTAGCACTCCGAGGAGCAAGACACAGCTCGCGGAGAGAGCCGCAACCAGCGGACCGGGAAGGCGCGGCCACAAGCGCCGAACCACTGCGAAGACCACCGCGCCCGCGAGGGCACCGAGAACGAGCCCCGGCCCCGCGTCCCACGGCTCACTCTTCGGCAGCTCAGCCCAGCGGAGCGCGTCAAAGGAGAGAGAGCGCTCGCGAGGGTAGGCACCGACCAACCCTCCAGAGATGGCTCCGGGCAGCACCCCGTACACCAGAGCGCCAAGCCAACTGTTCATCTTGATTACCTCTCACGCCAACGGATCGCTCTCCAATTCTCCGCTTCGTAAGCGAAGCACTCCTTCAGTTCTTCGAATCCTTTGACATCAGCCCAGTGCGCCTGTTCGCCGCGGGGCTGGACTACACGGTGCAGAACTCGGATGGGATGTGCCTGAGTGGCAGCCAGAGGCGAGAGCGCCGCTACAGCGAATACTGGACGCTCATCCGAGGCACGCGCACGAGAGGAAAACCCAGCGCCGACAAACGCTGCCCCTCATGAGGGGCGGCGCTGACCATCAACATGGCGGGCAACTGCACGCACTGCTCGGCGAAGGTGACATCCGGAGACTTCGACTGGGTGCTGAGCCGAATCGAACACGACGAGTCCTATCAAGGCTGAGCCCCTCCCCTCCCTCTGGCCATGGGAGAAGGAGGGGAGAGATAACTTGTTCCAGCCCACGCTCGGATGCGCGCCGGCTCGCGATGCCGGTGAAGACCACCCGCAGCACCCGCTCGGGCCGGAGTGTGGGCAGGCTCAGGGGTTATGTGAACCTCCAAGCTGTGACCAAGCTGCGCGGCCAGGGTACGAGCTGGAGGGAGAGCACCATTTCCGCCTCCTCTCCATTGCCACATACTCAAGGCGCAGGCCTACCGTTGGAGCATCAAACTATTCGCCACTGCCTCTCAGTGCCGTCCCACGGGAAGACTCCGTTTACGGCTATCTCGATAAAGCTAACGCGCCCGTTCGATGCGACCACCTCGAACGAAAGCCCGTAAGGGACTCCGTCCATCTCAATGAACTTGCCTTGGGCGGCGTAGAAGCCATCGCGCACAAACTGCTCATGCCTGTCTCTGAGATGCGTGAACCGACCAGCTCCCGTATTCTCTCGCCTCGGCACTTCGAGACCGTCGGTCCGGAAGCCAGGCCAGTTTTCCAATGCAACGACCCGAATGATTTCCCGCTCAAGAGGGGAAAGCTCCTCGCTCATTTCAACCCCATTCTGCTGGCTGAACCGACATAAAGAACGCCATCAATGACCCTGCCGCCGATCAGACGGATCTGAGTGCCAGCTACATCTATAACCGGTCCGGCGTTACCTAGCGGAAGCATTCCATTGGGTCCAGGCACAATCTTCCCTTCCTGCAGAGCCTTGTTCGCCGCCTCATGAATTGCCAGGAACGCTCTTTCTCGGCTTCCATGGGCCTTCACGAAGGCATCAAGCGCATGTTCGGCCTTCCCAAATATATGATTCATTTTATTGGGATCGATTGGCACCTTTGTGGCCGAATTGGCGCCACAAGTGGCTACCGATGGAATCAGCGTAGCACCAATCCATTCCAAGGCAAAGTAACTAGCAAAGAATGCCCCCGTTGCCACAATCGCCATACCGGCTCCTCGGTCGTGCGCGGCGAGCAATTCGGGGGAGAATTGATTGCGGCGGCCAAGGACATCGTCATCGGGCAGGAATCCGTCCTTATCCGCGAAGAGCAGAGGGTTGTTCAGCGCGTATGCATAGGGCGTAAGCATTCGGCTTTGCCGCGCATAGTCGCGAACGATCGCGGGCTTTTGGAGCATCGGTTCGGGCTGCAGGTACCTACCGATGCTCGGGTCATAGTAGCGGTTCCAGTTCTCGAAGAGGTCCGTCTCCGCGTCGTAGTACTGACCGGGGAAGCGCAGCGGCGTCCAGAAGGGCTGCGCCCCCGTCTGGTAGCGCTGGTACTCATACCCCTCCAGCACGACTCCCGTCGAAGGCGAGCCTCCTACACCGCCAGGCCACACCACCTTGACGCTGGCACTCCCCGTCGACGGCTGCACCCAGTCCGACCAAAAGCGCGCACGCCCCGTACCTGACTCCGAGGCCAGCACCGAACCGGCCGCCCCATCCACCAACTCCACCGTCCCCGCGCTCATGTCCAGCAGATGGAACAGGGCTCGCATCTTCACCGACACCGCGCCATTCGTCGGTTGTATCATCGAAGCAAGCGTGCTGGTGCCAGCGGTCGTGCTGTCGAGCGGATGCGTCGTCTCCGCGCTCAGCGTGACCCGGTTGACATGGCCAAAGGGCTCATGGTCCGCCGCCCCCGCCACGCGCCCTCTTCCATCCAGCATCAGCACCGGCTTGCCGATGTGGTCCGTCACCGGGAAGTACACCCCACAGGCCGCGGCCTCTCCATTGCGCGCACAGTCCGTCGAGCTGTCCGCCTGCCGCGCCCACGTGTTGCTCAGCCTGCCTCGCACCATCGCCACCGGCCGCCCCCCCAGCCACACGTAGTCGTCCTGCGTGTAGTAGGCCACTGGCGCCGCGAGCCCGCTGCTTCCCCGGTCCACCAGCAACTGGTTGCGCTGGTCGTGGAAGTACTCGTCCGAAGTCCCTCCGGGGTAGCTCTTCAGCCGCCGCCGCCCCAGCGCGTCGTAGTAGTAGTTGTAGAAGGCTCCATTCACGTTCACCGCCCGGAAGACCGTCTCCGTGGCCACGCCCTCCGACTGCCCGTACTCGAATCCCAGCACATACCCGGGAACGTTACTCGAGCCGTAGGCTCCTTCCTTCCGGGAGGCTCGTCCATCCGCGTCATACTTCAGTGCATATTTCAGCAGGCTTCCAGACGCAGAGGGATTCCAGCCTTCCAACCTGTCCTTGCGAGGCGCGGCCGCATAGCTCATGGCATATGGAGACGAGCCGCTGCTCATGGACACGCGGTTGCCACGGCCGTCGTACCCGTAGGCCTGCTCCCCGACGACGGTCCCGCCCTCCAGCCGCTGCATCCCCTTCAACCGCAGCGTCCTGTCGTAGCCATACGTCTCCGTCCTCGGCAACGTAGCCCCCAGCAGGCACGTGTCCGTCCTCACCACCTGGTCCGCCTTCCACGTGTACGTCCGCTGGTAGATGTCGCCCGCCCCAGCGCCCATGGCGACAGTTCCCGAGGACACGCGCAGGCCGCGCAGTCGGCCCGTCAGGTCCGAGGCCGCCGCGGACGGGAAGGTCGCCGAACAGCCCGCGGGCGCCACCGAGCCATCATCCCCCAGGCCATACTCCACCGTACTCGTCGTGCCCGACGTGGGGTGACTCAGCACATAGCCACGCAGCCCACCATACGGCTCCCAGGACACGTTGCTCAGCAGTCGCTTCGTGCTCCAGGCCGTGCCGTCGTACAGCGTCACGTCGACGGCCACCACCCGGTCCACGTTGGCGTCCGTCCCATACACGTACGTCACCATTCGCCCGTTCGGGTACGTCACCGAGGCGAGGTTTCCATTCGCCGTGTACGTGTACTGGGTGTGCGGGTTCGCATTGGCCACGCTCCCGCACGTCGTCTCCCCGGCCCTCACGCGAATCTCCCCCAGCACCCGTCCCTCCGGGTCGTACTGGTACCAGGTCCGTCCAAACGAGTCCTCCCGGTAGCGAATCCGCCCCAGGGTGTTGCTCGGGGCCGGGCAGCCGGCGGGGGACGTTCCCTCCGAGTCGTAACCGTAACGGTAGAGAAGCTGGGACCCCTTGTCGGACACCTGCCGGGCGGACAGTTGCCTCGAGAGCATGTCGTAGGAGTAGGTGACGTACTCATGCGCCTGGCGCATGGCCTCCGTCTCCTTCACCACCACGTTGCCCAACACATCGTAGGCGTAGCGGACCGGGCCATCCGCGTGCGGCAAAGTCACCTCCACCACCCCTCCGAAGTCGTCGTACTTGTACGTCGCCGCTGGCTGGACACAGGTCGCGAAGGAGTCCGTGGCCGTGCACCCCACCTTTACCCCGGACACGTTGCCCTGCACGTCATACTCGAAGAGCGTGCGCTGGGCCACTCCGTCCGCCGGGAACTCGTCCACCTGCACCAGGCGGTCGGCCCGGTCGTATGTCATGGAGGAGCACAACTGCGACAGCGGCGTGCCGTTCGCCTTCACGCCACCGCACCAGGCCGGCGGGTTGTTGAAGGGCAGTCCCACACCCGTCTGGTTGTTCGCACCATCGAAGGACCTCGCCGAAGTGAAACTTCCCGCCCCATCACCCCACTTCTGCCACGTGGGCCTGCGGTGCGCGTCCGCCGCGTACTTCAACACCCGCCGCGTCTCCGTCGTCGCCCCCGTCCTGGACAGGTAGCGCTCCTCTTTCCGCGTCCCATCCGGCCAATACGTGTACACCACCTTCTCCGTCCAACCCGTGCCGTCCGTGCTCGTGGCTCGGGCCTTCCACTGCAGCTTGTCGGTCAGCGTCCCGCCCGTGCACGCATCTCCCGTCGTCCCCGTCCGGTAGCAGAACACTTCCGCGTTCCCCGAAGGAGACTGGACCGAGGTCAGGTGCCGGCCATCCGCATAGCTGAAAAAGGTCCGTTGCCCGTTCGTTACTTTCTGGGTCAACCTGTCTTCTTCATACGAGTAGCCCGTCACCACACCATTCTCATCCTTGATGCTCGTGGCCTGGCCCCGCGCGTCGTAGGCAAGGTACTCCGTCGCCAGGGGCACGGAGGAAGAGCGCGTGGGATAGGCAGTCACCCGCTGCAGGCGGTTGCGAACACTGTCTCCAGCGGTGCTGGGGTAGTAGTCGTAGCGGATCAGCGGGTAGTCATCGGCCGCACTGCAGTCGGTGGCGGACTCGCTCGAAACCATGCATGGGCCATGCACCTCCATCGTCCGGCCCAATGGATCGGGGATGGACTCGCCCGAGGACACATGCGAGGTGAAATAGAAGGTCCCCACGAAACGACGCGTCGTCGTCCAATTGCCGTCGCTGGCGCGCACCAGCGTCCAGCCGGACTCGATGACGGCCTTCCGTCTGCCCGACTCGTACACATACGCGGTACGCTTCCGGCTGTCCGGCGCCGCGCCCAGCACGCTCTTCTCCTCGATGGATTGCGGTAACTGCTCCCCGTTGGGGCCGTAGGTATAGCTGAAGGTCTGCTCCTCCAGCGCTCCCGCTCCAAACATGTCCGAGGCACCGAGCTTCACACTGGTGCGCTCCAGCCGTGGCTGCGCCTCCGAGGACAAGGAGTACCCATACACCTCCCAGTTGTCCCTCTTGTCCTTGCGCGCCGCCTCATGGCCGGGCATTCCCGCGGTCGAGCATGTCCACTCCGTGCGCTCCGAGCCCGGGCTGCACGATTGGCTGGGGCTACACGACTCCGCCTTCTGGTACAGGCGCGGCGCCATCTCCTGGCCATAGTTGGAGAGCGTCTCGAAGTTGTATATCAGCAGGGCTGACGGTTCAGTACCATCGCCACGCCCTACCTTGTAGTCCCTCGCCGTCCGCTTCTGGGGCACCCTGCCGCAGCAGTTGGAGCCGGGCAGACAGCCCACCGCCGTCAAATCCCACTGAATGGACACGCTGGAGCCTTCACCCTCCACGGTCTTCACGCGCCCATCCGAGCCGTAGGTATGACGGACGAGTTCCACCCCCTGCTGTGTGTGCCGGAAGTCCGAACTCGTATACAGGTATTCCTCCTGGCGCGTGCGGTACTGGGCCCTGGCAATGCGCCCGGGTAGCTCCGCCCCGGTCGCCCCCCCTGGCCTGTAGTAGGAATACGTCACCTCGGGCTCCGTGGAGCTTCCATCCGCCCCATCCGGGCTGCCCAGGCTCACCGCCGAAATGACACACTCAAAGGTTCCGTACGGCGATGCCAGCTTCCGGTAGCTGAAACCCAACGTGCGCCCCGTCGACGTCTGCACCGACGACAGATAGGGGACACCCGGGCTGCTGTCCGGCCCGCCCTGGACGCACCCCTCCAATGCTGGCGTTGCATAGTTGAGCGTCGCCAGAACCTGCCCCGTCGACGACAGGACGCGAGAGAGGAAATAGCGATTGTGTCCACCCTGAGCAGGCACGAAACGAGCCTCGAAGACGAGCCGACTCCCGTTCGCTTGCACCAACTCATACCCGGTGGCAGTCCGAAACAAACGTTCTCGCTGGCTGCGGTTTCCGCCTGACAGGGCCGCTTGACAGGGCACGCCCCCGCACGGGGTGAAGCGCAGCAGGGCCCCCTCCCTGTCCCGCACACTCCAATAGTTCGAATGCTCCACCACCACGCCCATCCAGTTGTGCCACCACTCCATGGAGCCCGGGTCGCGGCCACTGGAACCAAAGGGCTTCGGGGCGCCCAGCATCGGACCGTCATGCGCCCACTCATCTCCCCGCGAGCTGAAGGTCCGCTCGAAGCTCAGCGTCATGACGCTGTCCGAAACCTCTACATCCTTGACTCGCTCAAAGGTCGTCCCCGTGACCATGTTGACGGGGTCGAACCAATTCGTCTCCTCGCACATGGTGGGAGGCGGCCCACCCTTTGGCTCGGTGTCCATACAATCCTCATCCACTTCACCATCGTTATCATTGTCGATGCCGTCGTCGCACTCCTCCCCCTCCGGGTACGTGCAATGCGTTCCTTCATTCAAGACGAGAGTGAAATCCTCGATTTTCTTCACCGTCATTCCATCATTGAGAACGCATTGACCTCCAGGATGGGCAGTGCAGTCTGCGTTATTCCGACACCTCCACCTACCACCCTTCTCGCAGGAATCGATTCGAGGAAGAGGACCCGGCGTTTCTCTATAATCCGATCCCCTCTTACATTGCGTATACACAGTCTCGCATTCACCAGACCGGGGAATCCCCGGGGTGCAATAGCGTTCGCTACTTCCACAGTCCCCCGTGTAGCACCACTGAGGGTCTTCGCCCGGGCAGGAGCAGATTTGCGCTCTGTAGAAGGGATCCCCCGGATGAGGGGGCAGCCACATCGTGTAAGAACCAGCACCATGGGCAAACAGAGGCGCCAACAGGCAAACAAGCCACAGGAACACGACGGCCCCTGCTCTCAACGGAAGCAAAAACCGGGCACTCAGCGAACCCCAGCGATATGCAAATGAATTGAATTGTCGCATATTCATATCAAAACAAAAAAAGATGACGAACATCGCCTCGTCGCGATTAGAGTCCCAACCCCCACACAGCGATGAATCAGACGAAAAAGCCTACTGCCCCATGAGGGCGTCCCCAGAGCTGGGGAGTTCAGGGACGCACAACCTTCCCTGGGGCGTCGGGTACACCTGAGCACAATGCCAGTCCCGAGGACACTCCTTCTCCTCCTGGCACGCGCGGCTGCAAACGTAGCCCTCTTCTCGCCCGGGCTTCACATGAAGACAGACACCGGAAAGACAGGCACTGGCGCCGTTCTCCGAGCAGTCCTCTCCCAACTGCTTCGTCGCCTTCTGGGCTTGCAGCGGACGATGTTCCGTGAGCACTTCCCTCCCATCTGACGCCGCGGGCTCCGTCTGGTTGTTCGAACAGCCCACCCACACTCCTCCCAGGGCGAGCCCCCACATCAACACAATCCGCCTCATGAATTCTTCTTTCCGCTCAAAGAGCGAGAATTTTTCTCGATTTCCATTACTGACGCAGAACACATGATTCAAGGCGCCGCTCCTCTACCAACTGCGACGCGATGGCGCTGTGAAATGGCTCACACCCTACATTTACATTGGCTCGCAATTTTTCGTAATGCACGAAAACCCTCCGTGTATCCATGGGCAGCGGCCGCCCCTTCACAAGACGTACCAGCCCTTGGATTCCCGCAACCCGCCAAAGTCCTGGAGGCGCCTCGCCATCCCTCCTTGGCGTGTGACAAATATCGTCATTGAACTGACAAAATTCGGCCAGTCCCCGCCGTCACGGGAATGTGAATCATGCGCGGGAGACCACCTCGATGCGCCACCAGAGATTGAAGACAAACAGTCTCGGCGGCGAGCAGCACCTCGGATTACGCGGACGCGTCGGGATTCGCTTTCTCTCCCACCAAGAAAGAGCCGGGGGTGAGGGACTGGAGGGGTAGCTCGAGGGTGAAGGTGGCCCCCTGCCCTCGGCCCGGGCTCGAGCACGAGAGAATCCCGCCCAGCTCCTCGGCCGCGAGCGCGCTGGTGTGCAACCCGAAGCCGTGCCCGTCCTTCTTCGTGGTGAAGCCGTGGGTGAAGAGGCGCGGGAGGTTCTCCGGGGCAATCCCCACCCCATTGTCGGACACGGCGATGCGCAACCGCCCTTCCCCTCCAGACTCCACGCGGATGGTGAGGCACGGATCCTCACGGCCTCTCTCCTGCATCGCGTGACGCGCGTTGCTCAGCAGGTTGAGCAGGATTTGGAACAGCTTGTGCCGGTCCACCCACACCGGCGGCACCGCGGCGTACTCGCGCCGGACCTCGATGTGCAGCCTTTGGAAGGCGGTGGCCTGCAGACGCAGAGCGCCGTCGAGGAGCTCGGGCAGGGACACCTTCTCCACCACCCCGGAGAAGCGCGCGTACTGCTGCTGCATGCCCACCACCGTCCGGATGTGCTCCACGCCATCGCTCAGCGTCCGCAGCTCCGCGAGGATGGCGTCCCGCTCCTTCACCAGCTGGGCCGTGGCGGACTCGAGGTAGGCCGGCAGCGCCCTGCCCTTCGGATCGGATGTCAGGAACGTGCCCGGATCCGCCTCGTGCTCGCGCAGCAACCGCACGCCCTTCTCCAGACCGGACACCCGCATGGCGCGCAACCGCTCCCCCAGGAGGTTGGCCGACACGTTCACGCTGTTGAGCGTGTTGCCCACGTTGTGCAGGACACCGGTGGCCACCTCCGCCATGCCCGCCAGACGCGAGGCATCCACCAGGCCGCGATGCAGCTCGCTCAGCCGCGCCTCGGCCGCCTTCCGCTCCGTGATGTCCCGGATGAAGACGGTGAGCTTCACCACCTTCCCCTCCTCGCTCAGCACGGGGCTGATGGTGAGCTCCACCGTGGCGCTGACCCCATCAGAGGGCGGGATGACCACCTCCTCCCGCACCTGCTGGCCGGCCCGGGCCTGGGCGAGCCACTCCTTCCACCGCACCTGCCGGGCGGGAGGCATCCAGGAGAAGATGAACTCGCCTCGTGGCAGGTCCCTCCCGAGGCGCCGCCGGAAGTAGGCCCTCGCCGTCTTGTTGATGATGATCAGCCGCCCTTCCAGGTCCAGGGAGCACACGAGGTCATCGGTGCTCTCGATGAGGCTGGCCAGCTCGCTCTCGCTGTCCCGCAGCGTCTTCAACGCCCGCTCGCTCGCCGCGTGCGCCTCGATGCGCGAGGAGAGGAACAGCCCACTCACCACCCACCCGCACAGGAGGAAGACGGCCCCGAAGCAGCTGAACAACCAATCACTGCCCCCGTAGCTGGCGCCCGCGTAGAGCGGATAGATGATGGCGTTCAGGGCGGAGAGCAGGGAGAAGAACAGGCCGGGACGCCACCCCAACAGGTAGGCGGAGAGCACCGGGAGCAACATGCTCGCGGCGTGCGTGGCCATGGCCAGGGAGCCCATGCGGAACGTGCTGAAGATGTCCGCCCCCGCCAGCATGGAGCACAGGAGCAGCGCCGGTGGCCGGGTCGACGTCCCCCAGCGCAACAGCGCCAGTGCCGCCCCGATGCACGCCGTGCAGACCACGCCCAACACCGTCAGGCTCCCGGCATACTCCGTGAGCTGCACGAGCCCCAGGAACAACGAACAGCACCCGAGCAGCAGCCAGCACACCCCGACGAGCATCCGTGCCCGGCTGAGCTCGATGGCGTGCGCCCGGCGTAGACTCTCCGAGAGAGCCCCATCCAGCCGCTCCTGGAACCACGCCCCGAGCTGCTCCAAAGCACTCGACATGGCGCGGACTATGCCCCAACCCGGTGTCCGCCGGGCAACACCGCGTCAGGAGGCCAGCACCGCCCCCCGTAACTCGCTCGCCCGCTCGCCCATGGGCAGCAGCAGGGAGAAGGTCGTGCCAACACCCTGCTCGCTGCGCACCCGCAGCTCGCCCCCCATCTTCTGCACGAGCGAGTGGCTGATGGACAGACCGAGCCCCGTGCCCGAGCCGACCGGCTTGGTGGTGAAGAACGGGTCGAAGATGCGCGGCAACACCTCGGGAGCAATCCCGTGGCCGGTGTCCGAGACGTCGATGCGTACGTACTTCCCCTCGTGCACGGTGCGCACACGCAGGGTGTGCCGCTGCGGGGAGCCGGGCTGCATGGCCTGGATGGCGTTGATGATCAGGTTCAGGAACACCTGGCTGAGCCGGCTCTCGCTGGCGAGCACGACGGGCAGCGCCTGTGCGTAGTCCTTCTCCAGGGTCGCCGTGCGCTTGAGCTCGGACTGGGCCATGCGCAGCACGAAGTCGAGGCTCGCGTTGATGTCCACGGGCGCGAGCGCCTCGTCCGAGACGTGCGAGAAGGAGCGCATGTCGCGCACGATGTCCCGGATGCGCCGGCAGCCGTCGAGCGACTCGGAGAGGGCATCGCGGGCCTCGACGAGCATGTCCGCCATGTGCCCCGGGAAGCAGGGCAGCGCCGCCAGCTGCCGCTCCAGGTCGTCGCGCCAGCCCTGCAGGTAGCTCAGGTTGGAGAGCACGTAGGCGATGGGGTTGTTGATTTCATGCGCGATGCCCGCCGCCAGGGCGCCCACAGAGGCGAGCCGATCGTTCTGGATGCTCTGCTGCTCCAGCCGCCGCTTCTCGGTGAGATCATGCCCCACGACGAGCAGGTTCCGGGACGAGCCCATCTCCTGGAGCGAGGCGGCGATGTCCAACGCCACGCGCTCGCCCCGCGCGGACGTCAGCCCCTGATCCGGCAGGCGCACCGTGCCGCGCGAGCACAAGGTCCGCAGGGCCAGGCGCAGGGAGTCGCGCTCGTTCTCAGGGGCGAGCGCCTCGAAGCAGGTACCGAGCAGCTCGGAGGAACCGCGCCCCAGCAGCCGCACCGCCACCGGGTTGGCCTCCAGCACCCGCCCCGCCTCGTCGAGCAGGAAGACGGCATCACCCGAGGACTCCATCAACTGGCGGTTGCGCTCCTGGGTCTGCTTCACCTGGAGGCGCAGCCGCAGCAGCAGCTCCACCTGACGCTTGAGCGCGAGCAGGTTGCGGCGCTGCTCCTCGCCAAACGCGTGGGGCTCGCGGTCGATGACACAGAGGGTACCCAGGTTGTAGCCATCCTCGGATTGGATGGGGGCTCCGGCGTAGAAGCGGATGAAGGGCGCCCCGGACACGAGCGGGCTGTCGCAGAAGCGCGAGTCCTTCGTGGCGTCCTCGACGACGAAGACGTGCTCCTGCTCGATGGCGACGGTGCAGAAGGAGATGCAGCGCTCCGTCTCCATCACGCCCGGCAGGCCCACGTTCGCCTTGAACCACTGCCGGTCCTTGTCGATCAGGCTGACGAGCGCGATGGGGACACCACACATCCGAGCGGCCAGCTGGACGATGTCGTCGTACTCGGACTCGGGTGGGGTATCGAGGATGCCGTAGCGCAGCAGGGCCCGCAGGCGCTTCTCTTCGTACTGGAGACCGGGGGGGAACATGCACTCTTGATTTGCATCACCCTCCTGACGCGCGGCAGCACCCCACGGCCCTTCTGTGGAAAGGCAGACAATCGTCCAGTTGTCCTTCAACACGGAAAAGCAGCCCGCCTGGAGTTCGCCAGCCGCGCTGGAAGAGGGACGGCGAAGGCACCGTCAATCGAAGCGATTCTGCCGCTGCGTGTCCCGCATGAAGGCATAGACGAGCAGCGAGCACAGGATGCAGCCGCTCACGTACCAGAAGAACCAGCTCTCGTGGCCCCGCAGCTTGAGCCACGTGCCCAGGTACTCGGCCGTCCCGCCGAAGATGGACACGGTGAGCGCATAGGGCAGACCCACGCCCAGGGCGCGGATGCTCGCGGGGAAGAGCTCGGCCTTCACCACGGCGTTGATGGAGGTGTAGCCCGAGACGATGACGAGCGCCGCCAGCACCAGCAGGAAGGCCGTGAAGGCATCCCGCGTCCGCGTGAGGGCCGTCAGCAGCGGCACGGTGCACAGCGTGCCCATGACACCGAACCACATCAGCACGGGCCTGCGGCCCACCTTGTCGGAGATGAGGCCGAACACCGGCTGCAACAGCATGTAGATGAACAGGCTCGACACCGAGATGAGCGTGGACTGGTCCCTCGACAGGCCCACCGAGTTCACCAGGAACTTCTGCATGTAGACGGTGTACGTGTAGAAGGCGAGCGTGCCGCCCATGGTGAGCCCCACCACGAGGGCGATCTCCTTCGGGTGCCGCAACAGCTCGCGCATGGGCCGGTGCGCCGTCTTCCGGGCCGCCTCCGCCTGGAAGGCCTCCGTCTCCACCATGTTGCGCCGCATGTAGAAGCCGAAGACGGCCAGCGCCGCGCCACATAGGAAGGGGATGCGCCAACCCCACGCCTCGAGCTGCGGCCCGGTGAGCACCAGGCGCTGCAACACCAGCAGCGTCATCGTCGCGAGCAACTGGCCCATGATGAGCGTGACGTACTGGAAGGAGCTGTAGAAGCCGCGGTGGCGCGAGGTGGCGACCTCGCTGAGGTAGGTGGCGCTGGTGCCGTACTCGCCGCCGAGCGAGAGCCCCTGGAGCAACCGGGCCAGGATGAGCACCACGGGCGCCAGCACGCCGATGCGCTCGTACGTCGGGCACAGGGCGATGATGAGGGACCCCAGGCACATCAGCGTGACGGACAGCGACAGCGCGGCGCGGCGCCCCCGAAGGTCCGCGTACATGCCCATCACCCAGCCGCCGATCGGCCGGATGAGGAAGCCGAGAGCGAAGACCGCGGCCGTGTTGAGCTGCTCGATGATGGGGTTGTCGCTCGGGAAGAACGACTTCGCGAAGTACAGCGAGAAGGCCGAGTAGATGTAGAAGTCGTACCACTCGATCAGGTTGCCAACCGAGCCGCCGAAGATGGAGGTCAACCGCTGCCGCAGGCCGCGCTCGGCGGTGGCGACCCCTGGCAGCGCGGCGGACGAGGATTCGAAGCTGGACGAAGTCACGGACGCATCATGCCCGAGGAGCAGGCGGCCTGCCTTCGTTCCGGTCCGTGCCAATCGGCCCCAGCGTGCCCATGTTCGATGGAAACACTTTCCTGGGGAGGCGGGGCGATGAACCAGCAGAACCCGGACGACAAGCAGGGGACCCGGCAGGGCACGGGCGAGAACGAGAACGAGAACGAGCAGATCCGCCACAAGGGAGGCGGGCGTTCGAACTCCGAGGAGAAGCAGTCCGGCCCTCAGCCCGAGGGCAACGGTGGCACGGGCCAGCCCGCGGCGTTCCCACCGCACAACTGAACCCGGGCGCGGGAGAAGACCATGTCTTCGGAGTGGGCGCAGGAGGCCGAGCGTCAGGCCAGGGCCATCACGAGGGATCTCGTGGAAGTGGGCAAGGTGAAGGGTTTCCGCGTGCTGTACCAGAAGCGGGAGGCGAGGTTCGTCCTCAGGGCAAGGACGACGACGGCCTACTTCTCCGCCCACGACTACCAGACACCGAAGGGCATGGACTGGCTCCAGCTACGCATCGACATCCTCACGCGGGTCCGGCGAGGGATGTTGCAGGACGCACAGGAGGAATCCGCTCCCGCCCCTTGAGGATATCCCCTCTCCCCCTGGGAGAGGGGAAATTGCCTGAGGGGATTGAGGGGCTCGGTGACGATCTCGACGTCTCGCGCGAGTCATCGCGCTCGACGTGGGTCTCGACGCGCTCCAGAGCCCCCTACGAGTGGGAGACGTCGGCGTGGAAGGTGTGCCCACCCACGTGAAGGACCTGGCGGAACTCGCCCCGCTGCTCGGTCTGGCTCTCGATGCTCATGGTCTCACGCCGCCTGCTCGGCGCCCTGCTGCGCCTTGACCGCCTGGATCTCCAGGGTGATTTCCACCTTCTCGCCCACGAGGACGCCGCCGGTCTCCAGCGCCTGATTCCACTTCAGACCGAAGTCGCGGCGATCCACCGAGGTCTTCGCCTCGAAGGCCGCCTTGACGTTGCCCCAGGGATCCTTGCCGATGCCGAGCTGCTCGGCCTCGAGCACCACCTCGCGGGTGACGTCACGGAGGGTCAGGTTCCCCGTCACCCGGAGGCCGTTGCCCGAGGACTTCTCCACCTTCGTGCTCTGGAAGGTGATGGTCGGGAACTTCTCCACGTCGAAGAAGTCTGCCGAGCGCAGGTGGGTGTCACGCTGCTCGACACCGGTGTCGATGCTCGCCGTCTCGATGCGGACGGAGACCGACGAGGCGGAGATGTCCTGCTCGTCCAGCGACACCGTCCCGCTGTACGTCCGGAAGCTTCCGCGCACCTTCGCGATGACCATGTGGCGGACGGAGAAGTGGATGCCGGAGTGCGTCGTGTCGATGTTCCAGATTGCGTTGGCCATGTTCGTCTTCCTTTTCGGTGCGGCGTGTTTGATGTGCTGAAGGTAGCGGCGAGCGGTGGCCTTGATTAGATGGGGCGGACTGGAAGAACTGTTCCACTCATGGAACAACGCCGGGCCAGGAACCGACATCGACATGGACCTCAACGAACTCCTCGTCTTCGCCAAGGTGGTGCAGGCCGGCAGCTTCACGGTGGCGGCGCGCGGGCTGCGAATGCCCAAGTCCACCGTCAGCCGGAAGGTGTCCGAGCTCGAGGAGCGGGTCGGCGCGCAACTGCTGCAGCGCACGACGCGCAAGCTGAACCTGACGGAGGTGGGACGGGCCTACTACGAGCACTGCGCGCGCATCGTGGCCGAGGCGGAGCAGGCCGAGCTCGCCGTCACGCGCATGCAGTCCGCGCCTCACGGGCTGCTCCGTGTGACGGCACCGCTCACCTTCAGCTTCCTCGGACCGATCGTCGCGGGGTTCATGAAGCGCTACCCCGAGGTGCAGCTCGAGATGGTGTGCACGGACCGCTCGGTCGACCTGGTGGAGGAGGGATTCGATCTGGCCGTGCGCGCGGGACGGATGGCCGACTCGTCGCTCGTCGCCCGCCGGCTCGGGAACATCGAGCGCATCGTCATGGCGGCCCCGAGCTACCTCGAGGAGCGGGGAACACCCAGGTCACCCAAGG
The DNA here is from genome assembly GCF_016859125.1 of Archangium violaceum. NCBI lineage: Bacteria > Pseudomonadati > Myxococcota > Myxococcia > Myxococcales > Archangiaceae > Archangium > Archangium violaceum. The sequence continues at coordinate 2,305,722 of NZ_CP069338.1, forward strand.
ACCTCGAGAAGCACGACTGCCTCTTGTTTGGCGCGGGGCAGGTGGGGAACGTCTGGACCCTGTACTCCGGAAACAAGTCGGTCGAGGTCTCGGTCCGTGCGCGCCTCGTCGTGAACGAGCCCGACATGTTGGGCTCGGTGACGCTGGCGGGCGCTGGCATCGCGCTCCTCCCCACCCTCGACTACGCCGAGGATGCCTCGGCCGGACGCCTGCGGCGCCTCCTGCCGGACTGGACCTCGTCGGGCGCCCCGGTGCATGCCGTCTACCCGAGCACCCGCCATCATTCCCCCAAGGTGATGGCCTTCGTGGACTTCCTGCGAGAGCGCTGGCCGGCCGCCCCCACGGATTGACCCATCCATGGGACGATGTTTCCCGTCGTCGGCGTCTGGTGCGGACGAGGTCACGTCCCCATGATGGATGTCAGACAAGACGGGAGCCACACATGAGCTGGGACGAGACGATCGAGACGCGGCAACACCCGGAGCTGGAGACCCTCATCGTCTCCCGCACGAGGGACCTCGGCGATGGATTCGAGGTGCGGCGGGCGCTCCCCTCGGCCCGGCGCCGGATGGTGGGGCCCTTCATCTTCCTCGACCAGATGGGGCCCACGGTGTTCAACGCGGGCAAGGGGCTCGACGTACGGCCGCACCCTCATATCGGCCTGGCCACCGTCACCTACCTCTTCGATGGAGAAATCCTCCACCGCGACAGCCTCGGGGTGGTGCAGCCCATCCGGCCCGGCGAGGTGAACTGGATGACGGCGGGGCAAGGCATCGTCCACTCCGAGCGCACGGCCCCCGAGACGCGGGCAGCGGGCGGGCCGGTCTTCGGCCTCCAGGCCTGGGTGGCGCTCCCGAAGAAGCACGAGGAGACCCGGCCCACCTTCGTCCACCATGCCGCCGACACCATGCCCTTCCTCGAGGGAGACGGCGTGCGCATGCACCTCATCGCGGGAGCGCTCTATGGGAAGCGCTCGCCCGTGCAGACACTCTCGGACCTGTTCTACGCGGACACGGCCCTGGAGGCGGGCGCGGGGCTGGTGCTCCCGGCCGAGCACGAGGAGCGCGCGCTCTACCTCACGGAAGGCACGGTGGAGATCGACGGCATCGAGTTCAACCCGGGTGAGCTCCTCGTCTTCCGGCCGGGAAGCGAGATTGGCATCCAGGCCTCCACGAAGGCGCGGATGATGCTGCTCGGCGGCGAGCCGATGGATGGGCCGCGCTACATCTTCTGGAACTTCGTCTCGAGCTCGAAGGAGCGGTTGGAGGAGGCGAAGGCGGACTGGAAGGCGGGGCGCTTCGCGCGGGTACCGCAGGAGACGGAGTTCATCCCGCTGCCCGAGGACCCCGCCCCCGTGCGCTACCCGTAGGTATCCCCGCTCCCTCTGGGAGGGGGGAGCTCACGTCTTCAAGATGAACCGCACCGCGTCGGAGATCGCCGCCACGAGCCCCATCTCCTGAATGGCTCGCAGCTCGCCCCCATCGAGCCACACGCCCGAGCACCTTTCACAGACGTCGAGCAGGACGTGCCGGTCGCGCTCGCTTTGAACCTTCTTCATGAGCCCTCGGGGGCGGCACCGTGGACAGGCCACCTCGCGGTTCTGGAGCTCCTCGGACGGCAGCTTGCGCCACTCGAAGAGCCGCACGTTCACGGTCGACTCCAAGCGCCGGAGGGACTCCCCCTCGAGCCAATGGCCTTCGCATTGAGGGCACTGCTCCGCGTCCACATCCTCCGGACGCACCCGGCTCATCACCTTGTCGCAACGTGGGCAGTTCATTCCACCGCCTACGGTAGCAGCTCAGATCCAGAAGACGATGTCGCGCTCCTCGTCGCTGGGGCCGGGGCCGTGTCCACCCTCGCGCAGCCAACGCCGGTAGGACTCGATGTCCGAGTGGAGCAGATCCGCCTCGGTGCCGGTGAAGACGCCTCCGCCGGGGCCGTTGAGGAGCCCCTCGCGCTGCACCTTCATGATGTCCACGTCCTGGAGGATGACCTGCGTGGTGTACCACTTCACCAGCGGCTTGAGCGCGCGGGCCACCAGCGAGCGAGGCAGGTCATATGGGAGCCGATAGCTGATGGCCGTGTAGACGAGGCTGTCCGTGGGGCCAATGGGCGTCACCTGCGAGTTGATGGCGAAGCCGCTGCGCTCGCCCCACATGTAATCCACGCGGGTGATGTTCGGGACGAAGTAGTGGTCCGTGTGGACCATGGCCTCCCCGCCCGGGTTGAAGATGCGGCCCAGGCCCGTGACGGAGTCCTCCCCCTGCTTGTAGGTGACGAGCACGCTGCCCTCCGAGCGCTTCACGGTCGCGGGCACCCGCTTGCGCGCCACGCGGCGGAACCACCCCTCGTGGACGAAGACGGTGTGCGGCACGTCCATGAAGTTCTCCACGAGGTTCGTCACCCCGTTGGGGAAGCGCGTCACCATGAAGTACACGGTCCACTTCGGGTCGTCCCAGTACGGCACGCGGAAGGCGGGGCGGCGGGCCCGCTTCGCGTCTCCTCCCATGAAGACGAAGACGAGCCCGTCCTGCTCCAGCGTGTCGAAGCGCTGCAGCTTCCCGAGGTCGCACGGACGCACCTGGAGGCCCGCGCTCGAGTGGCCCCGTGCATCGAGCACCTCGCCGCATTGCCTGGGTCCGAGCGAGGGCACCTCCACCACCGCGCCCGAGGCGTCATATACCCAGCCGTGGTACGGGCAGCCGATGCGGCCGTGGAAGACGGCTCCGGCGGACAGGCGCGCGTTGCGGTGCAGGCAGCGGTCGCGCAGGGCCACGGGCCGGCCGTGCTCGTCGCGGAAGAGGACGACGTTCGTCCCGAAGAGGGTGCGTGCTAGCGGCTTGCCCGGGGTGAGTTCGGTGGAGAGGCAGGCCACGTACCAGAAGTCCTTGAGGGCGCCGCAGCGGGTGAGCTCGGCCTCGGCCTCGAGGTCCACGGCGGGCGTCGTGACGAGCGCGAGGTTCTCGGCGTCGTTCGGGTTCCTCATGGGTGCTTCGTTCCTCGCTGGGAGAACCAGGCGGTCCAGCCTGCCTGGCGATGAAGGTCCGTGGGCTTGATGTCCCCGGCACGTTGGCCGAGCGCGATACAGCGGGCCTCGTAGCGGCGCGTCCCCTCGGTGACACGGATGGCGCGCACGGGCCCGAGCTGACCGAGCTCGCGGGCATAGCGGTAGTGGAAGCCCTCGCGCAGGGCACGATCGAGGGCGTGGGCGGCCTCCTCGAGGCGCGCGTCGCTCGCGTCGGTCTCGAGGAAGAGCCGGTAGGCCGGAGGCGCGAGGGGCTCCCACTCGGGAGCCACCATGGCGAAGGCAGGACGCTGGCCGCCGAGCACACCGGGCAGCAGGGACTCGAGCACGGTGGACACTCGGGTGGCGGCGAGCTTCTCGCCGACGAGGTCACTCACGGAGTCGGCGCGGCCCATGAAACGCAGACAGGGCGTGGCGTGGTGGAAGCCCTCGACACGGACGAGGTCACCGATTCGGTAACGCAGCAGGCCGCCGGAGGTGGACAGGAGCACGGAGTAGGTGCGCCCCACCTCGAGCTCGTGGGCGAGCCGGGGACGCAACCCGGGGTGCTCGGGGTCGAGGAACTCGAAGAAATGACTGCGGACGGCGAGCACGGGGGAGGGGGCACCGAAGAGGGGGAGCGTGACGACGCCCTCGGTGGCGAGCAACCCCTTGCCCTGGACCTCGACGCCGGGGAAGCGGCGGCACGCGGGAGCGACGGAGTGAGCGGCCTGGGCATCGGTCCACATGCTGAGCAGCGCGAGCCGAGGCCAGAGCGCACGCGCCTGAAACCCGGAACGAAGCACCTCGCGAAGCAAGCGAGCGCGCCCGGGCCGGGGCATGAACCGCATCCGAGAGAGAACTCCCTCTCCCTCCGGGAGAGGGCCGGGGTGAGGGTACGCGTCACCGTCCTGCCCACCGAGTCCCCGAGGAGGCCGGCACACCCCACGTTCCAGATCCTCCGCCAGCCGTTCCCCATGCCGCTCCAGTGCCTCCATGAGCAACGTGAGGAAGCTCGGGTTCCACACGCTCAGGAGCGCGAGATCCTCACACGCCACGAGGAACCACAGCGTCACATACCGGCACGACTCGACATCGGGCAGGTGGGCGACAGCACCTGGCACAGCGAACACACGCGAGAGCAACGGTTGCAGGAAGCGCGGGAAGTACGCCGAGTCCTCCACGCTGCCCACGGGAATGCCCCCGGCGGTGCGCCCCTGCTTGCGCCCGATGGGCGAGATGGACCAGTAGCTCGGCCCCTCGCGGACGGCGGGGCGCGAGTGGAGCAGGTCGAACAGCATGGGCGCGAGCGCGCGGTGGAACTCGTCGAGCAGCCCCCGGGTGACGGGGACGTACTTGGACGCCCCCGAGGAACCTCCCGAGGGCTCGAAGCGAACCACGGGCTCGCGGGTGAGGACGCGTGGCGTGCCCGCCTCGAGGGCCTCGAGGTCCTCGAGCACCGAGTCCGGCGTGGAGATGGGCACGGCGTCCTGGAACTCGCGCGCCGTGCGGATGAGGGAGAAGCCCGGGGTCCTCGTGGACTGTGTGGTGTCTCGCGTGGCCCGGAGGATGCGTGACAGGCACTCGGACTGGGCTTGTTCGGGACGGGTGAGCGCCCGATGGAACAGGAGCGCTGACGGAGCCTGGGCCGCCATGAGGCCAGAGAGCATCCGGCGCGCGGTCAGCATGGGTTCAACCCGGGGCCCTCGTTACCCTCACCCCGTCCCTCTCCCGGAGGGAGAGGGGAAAGGACCGGCGTCCATCTCATGCCCCCTCCCTCACACCGATCAGCTTCAGGCCCCGGCGCGTCCACAGGCGGAGTTGCTTCATCGTCAGCTCCGTCAGGGCCCACAGCAGATCCCTCGCGCGGATCTCCGCCAGGCACACCAACTCCTCCCCGTCCACGTGTCCGGGGTTGCTCCTCGCGAAGAAGGCGATGTCCGGATGCGCCGCCGCCTTCCGATCGATCGGCGACACGCCATCCCTCACCCGGTAGTGCGCGCCCGTGAAGCGCACCGTCCCGCGTCCCGTATCGTACTGCGCCCCGAACCAGCGCCCGGCCAGCGAGCGCAGGAACGACACGCGCTCCGACGGCGCCTCCCAGTCGTGGCGCGGCACCGTGCGTGGGAAGTGGTTCACCGCCAGCAGGTACGTCTTGTAGCCCGCGCTCAGCAGCAGCCACAGCAGCGGTCGCATCGGGCGGCGCAGCTTGCGCGCGAGCATGAAGCGCCCGAAGCGCACCTGCAGTTCCTTCTGTCCCCAGTAGTCCGGGTGGATGACGGTGTCTCCCGAGAAGACGACCTCCACCTCCCGGCCCTCCACCTGCTCCTCGGCGACGCGCAGGGTGCTGAAGCCCACCAGCTCGCCCGAGCGCCTCGCGGACAGGAGAATCACATACTGCTTCTCGGCCAGGTCCCTCGTGAAGCGCTCGGCGCTGACGCCCGCGTAGCACACCTGCATCAACGCGAGCATCTGCGCGCGCTGCCGCTCGGTGAGCGACTCGCACGGGACGGTGGCACCCTTCAAGGCGGAGAACATCGGCGTCCCTAGTGGCTGCCCCGCAGGTCCGCGGTGACGGCGCCCTGACGGATGACGTGGTAGCGATCGGCCTCGAGTTGCATGCTCCGCACCTCACCGCCGTACCAGTGGACGGTGGCCGTCACGGGGCCCGCGTGGCGGCCGAGCCCGAAGTGCAGGCGAGGATCCGCCGAGGCGCTCAGTCCTCCCATCAGCCCTACCTCCCGCACCTGCTCCACGCGCCGGCCGCCCTCCTCGTAGGACACGACGACACGCGAGCCCAGGGCGCTCCGGGCCGTGTGCTGCCCGTCGCCCACGAGCGAGAGGCCCACGAAGTGCGCCGCGTCCCGGCCCGCCCCGTCGCGCAGCGAGTTGCGGTAGACGGACACGGGCCCGTGCTGGTTGGTGATGACCGCATCCAGGTCACCGTCGTTGTCCAGGTCCGCGAGCAGCACGCCGCGCGAGTTGTCCGGGTCGTCCAGGCCCAGCTCCTTCGCCACGTCCACGAAGTGCCCGGGGTCCTCGTCTCCGAGGTTCAAATACGCGCGCCGGGCCTCGTTCGGGTAGACGGTGCGCCCGCGGATGTCGCCCCACTTGTCCGCGTAGGTGTGCACCTCGGGGCCGGACTGCATCAGCTTGTGATTGACGTACCAGTAGTCCTTGCGGCCCGAGTCGTACAGGTGGTCCAGCCGGTCATCGATGTGGCCATTGGCCTGCACGATGTCGGGCCACCCGTCGTTGTCGAGGTCCCCCGCCGCCGCGCCCCAGCCGAAGCGCCGCTCGTTGAGCGCGCCGCGGAAGGTGGCCTCGTCCTTGAACTCGGGGATGAACGGCTCCTTCCCCCGCGACATCATCCACAAGAGGCTGCCTTCCGCCTGCAGCGAGTGGTGCACGTTGGAGACGTAGACATCCAGCCACCCATTGCGGTCGAAGTCCGCCACGCTGGCGTTCATCCCCTTGTACGTGTCCTTTCCAATCTCCCCGAAGAGCTTCCCCACGACGCGGCGGAAGTGCTTGCCCTGCTCGTTGAGGTAGACCTCGTCCGGGCCGAAGTCGTTGGCGATGTACAGGTCCGTCCAGCCGTCCTGGTTCAGGTCCACCGTGCTGACGGCGAGCGACCACCGTGTCTCCTTCAGCCCCATCGCCACGGAGTCCAGCTTCTCGAAGGTGCCATCCCCCCGGGCGCGGTAGAGCACGTTGAGGCCGCCGTTATCGGCGTCGTGCCAGCCGTTGTGCATGAAGCGGAGCATGCGCCGGTCTCCGGGGTACTCGGGCGGCGGAAGCCGGAAGAAGTTGAATGGCGTGGGCGTGGCGTAGTCCGGCAGGTGCGTGGTGAGGGCATTGGCCACGAAGAGGTCCAGGTGCCCGTCGCGATCGAAGTCGAGCATCGTCACGGCGATGCTCACCGAGTGGTCCCCCACCCCCGCCTGGGAGGTGACGTCCTCGAAGGAGGCGGTGCCCGTCTCGCGCAGCAGGTTGCGCAGCAGCTTCGACGGCCCGAAGGCCACGGCGATGGCCAGGTCCTGGTCCCCGTCGCCATCGTAGTCCACGAAGGTGCCTCCGGCGGCGGCGCCCTCGGTGGTGTAGCTCGCGGCGATGTGCTCCAGGGCGGGCACCCGCACGCGCTCGAAGCGGAGGTCACCCAGGTTGCGGTAGAGCGCCGCGCGGTACGCGTCCGACTTGAGCGCGTTCGCGAGGAAGAGGTCCAGCTTCCCGTCGCCGTCAAAGTCCCCGGTGGCCACCGCGTCGCCCACGCTCAGCACCCACTTGGACACGTGCAGCACGCGTGGGTCCACGTGCGTCAGCACATCCCCCATGGTGGAGCCGAGCCCCGTGTGCGAGGCCTCCATCCGCTCCATGTGGAAGGGCAGCGGCCGGGACATCGCCGCGGGTGCCACGACGAGGAAGTAGCCCCCGGCCAGCGCGGCTCCGACTCCGCCCACCGCCGCCAGGCGCTTCAGCGGCCCCGGTGACAACAGGCCCGCGACATACGCGCGAGGTCCGCGCCTCCACAGGGCGCGCCCATGCAGGAAGAGGAAGCGCGCCGTGGCGCACGTGAGCGCCGCGTAGAAGAAGGTGAAGACGCTCTCCTTGAGGTGGAGCACCAGGTCCACCAGCGTGAGCGCGAGCGCGAGCAGCACCTGTGCCTTCGGCGTCCCCGGCGACGTGCCGGGGTCCGTAATCATGTAGAAGGTGAAGATGAAGAAGGCCGGCGCCCCCAGCGTGCCCAGGAAGAGCACCTCGGGCGGCAGGTGGTAGCGCAGGATGTACGCGCGCAGGGCCGTCTGCAGCGCATAGAAGAAGAGGAAGCTCAGCACCAGCCACGTGCGGCCCACGCGGAAGAGGAAGAGCACCAGCGCGGCCATGACGATGAAGGCCGACAGGGCGATCTCCCCGTTGGCCCACTGGTAGGCCGGCGCGGCGGTGATGAGCTCGCGGGTGAAGAGCAGCGAGGTGGCCACGCCGAACATGGACGGGTTGAAGACGTGGCGGCCCTCGAAGGTGAGCACGTACTTGGAGCCGATGGTGAGCCACACCGGCAACAGCAGCAGCCAGCTCGAGTGCGAGTAGTTGAGCAGCAGCGCCAGCGAGCAGCACGAGATGTAGCCACTCAGGGGCACCACCTTCTCGCGGCGCACCAGCCACCCCAACCCCGCGTCCAGCACGCTGCCGCTGACGACGATGGCCGCCATCTGCCACGGGCTGCGGTTGAAGCCGAAGAAGGAGAAGCCCAGCACCCCGTAGAGCGTGAGAATGGCGGCGAAGGGGATGCGCGGATCGCTCCACCGGGGCCACACCCAGCCCCAGCGCTCGACACGGGCGCCCCTGTGCACCACGTTGCCCACCGGCACCGGGTGTGTCACGGCCTGCTCAGCTCTCATGGGATGCGCCTCCGAACGCGCGCCGAGACTGCCGCGCCCCCGCTTCCCTGTCCAGGACGGGCGGGGGGCTTGCATGTCCCCCCGGGTGCCTGCCCACCATCTCGATGATGTCCACGTCTTCCTCCCCTTGCGAGGCCCCGGTTGCAAACTCCGAGCACACCCTCCCCCTTCGCGCCCCCGTGCCGAAGGAGCTGCTCGCGCGCGCCACCCTGCCGGGACTGGCTCGGCTCGCCGTCACGCAGTGGGGATGGATGGGGTTGTGCTGGGCGGGCATGGCCCTGGTCCCCGAGGCGGCTCCGTTGCTCGCGCTGCTCGTCGCCGGCCGGCTGCACGCGCTCGGCGTCATCCTCCACGACGCCATCCACCTGCCCTGGCGCCACAAGGGCCCCGGCCTCCGGCTGCTGGAGCTCTTCACCGGCTACCCCGTCGCCACCACGCTCGAGGCCATGCGCTACCACCACCTGCGCCACCACCGCGACGCGGGCCTGCCGGGCGATCCCTACCGCCGTCCTCCCGCGAGCCCCTGGCGCCAGCTGCTCGTGTGGCTGCGCGTCTGCCCCATCCTCCCTTTCTGGGTGCTGCGCGGACCGCTCGGGTTGCTCGCGTGGATGCTGCCTCCGCTGCGCACCCCCTACGCGCGGCTCTTCCTCCAGGCTCGTTCCGGGAAGGAGCTCACCCACGATGCCGAGGTGCTCGACTGTGCCCGCGCCGAAACCGGCCAGGTCCTCTTCCACCTCGTCGTGCTCGCGGCCGCCCTGCGCTGGCCCACGGCGGTGGGGCTCGGCTATGGGCTGCCCTTCCTGATGGCCTCGGGGCTGTGCGCGTGGCGACTGCTCGCCGAGCACACGCCCCGCTCCGTCCAGGGCCGTACCCCGCACGACGTGCTCGCCTGCACGTCGGACCATGGGCTGGGCCCCGTGGGCCGGCTCCTCACCGCTCCGCTCAACGTGGGCTGTCACGTGGTGCACCACCTGCATCCCCAGGTGTCCCTGCACCACCTGCCCCGCCTGCGCGCCTGGTACCTGCTGCGCTACCCTGAGCTCTACCCCCGCCCGCGTCGTCCTTGATGCTCTCCCCGCTCTCCCGCGTCCTCGTCCTCGCCCTGCTGGGCCTGTCCGTGCTGCTCGGCGTCCTCTTCTGGCGGAAGCAGAACGTGCGGCGCGCCCGCGGCGGCCGCATCTCCCCGCCCAAGCTCGCCTGGCTCCTCTATGCCGTCTTCCTCTGGTTCCTCCTCTGCCCCCTCGTGGCGCTCGACTCCGCCGTGAGTCCGTACCCGCGCGGGGTGCTCGGGAGCTTCGCCGCCTTCATGTGGGTGCGCGGCGTGGCCGAGCTCTACATGCTCTACGTCTCCCACAACTGGCGGCCCCCCTACGGCATCGCCCACGACGTGCTGTGCATCCTCCTCGTGCTCGGCGGCCTCTCCGGGTACGCGCTCCACCACGACGGCCCGCTCTCGCGCATGGACGTGTGGGCGCTGTCGCTCATCGCACTCGTCCTGGTGAGCCTCGTCATCGAGGTGATGTACGCCACCCTCTTCTTCCAGGCCGTGGAGGGACACACCGTGGGAGAAGATGGCATCTGGTTCGCCGACGAGGAGCAGGCCCGCTTCCGCCGCATCAACCGCATCACCTTCGCCTGCAACATCCCCCTGTACGCCGGCCTGGGCGCGCTGCTCGCGGTGGGCCTCGGACTGGGGAGTTAGAAGCCCTTCTTCTCGGGAACTGAAGTGCTGGAACAGCCGTCCAACGTGGCGAAGCTGGATTTCGGGGCCTTATTCCCTTAATCCAGAATGCTGGCTAATGACGAGATTAAAGTAATTTTCTAGTAACATGAAGGTCCGCCCTTAGGGGTCGGCCCCGTGTGGCAAACTCGCAACGTGACGGCAGTGGGGAGGCTCCGGGCATCCCCCACCCGTAGCCCGTCGTCACGGCCGTAACTCCCCCTCCACTCTGTAGGAAGGACGGATGATGAAGGCCACTTCTTTCAAATCCCGCGTGACTCGTACCCTGATGATGGGCTTGTGCCTCATGGCGGCTCCCGCCGTGCAGGCCAGCGGCATCAAGGTGCTGGAGCCGCGGCTGTCCACCGTGAAGCCCACCAGCCCCGAGCTCGCCCCGGAGACGCCGGTGCAGCGACTGGTGGTGAAGTTCCAGGAGGGCACCCGGGTGCGCATGCGCGGCGGAATGATCCGGGCGATGGGCTCCGAGCGCAGCCGGGGCGAGCACCAGCGAATGATGCGCCACGGCCTCTCCGAGAACCGGCTCCAGTCGGACGTGGAGATCGCCCTCAAGCTGATGATGCGCGCCCCGCGCATGGGCCCGCCGCAGCGGCTCTTCCGCCAGGACGAGCTCACGCTGTCGGAGCGCAAGCACCTCGCCGAGGAGCTCAGTGGCAGGGAGATGGCGGACCTGGATTTGTACTTCGAGGTGCCGCTGCGGCCCGGAACGCTCGCCGGTGAGGTGAACGAGCTGGTGATGCAGCTCAACGCGATCCAGAGCGTGGAGATCGCCTACGCCGAGGCGGCCACCGAGCCGGTCGTGTTCGGCATCGCCACGGATGGCGAGGTGCCGGCCGCCCCGGTGACGTACGAGAGCCAGCAGGGCTACCTGGACCCGGCGCCGTACGGCATCGACGCGCGCTACGCCTGGACGGTGCCGGGGGGCACGGGCACGGGCGTGAAGATCGTCGACGTGGAGGGCGCCTGGAACGGCTCGCACGAGGATCTGCCGCCCTTCTTTCACGAGGGGGGCATCCAGTACACCAGCACGGCCTGGCGCAACCACGGCACCGCGGTGATGGGAATCATGGTGGGCCAGGCCAACGGCTACGGCATCACCGGAATCGCCCACGGGGCCCAGGTGGGACGCGAGGGCATCGCCAACCAGAGCATCGCCAGCGCCATCACCCGCGCGGCGCTCGCCGCGGGCCCGGGCGGAGTCGTGCTGTTGCAGCTGCAGGCCCCGGGGCCTCGCACCAACAAGAACTGCGTCTGCAACGTGAGCCAGTGCAACGAAATCCCCCTGGAGTACTGGCAGGCCAACTTCGACGCCATCGCCCAGGCCACCGCCAACGGCGTGCACGTGGTGGAGGCCGCCGGTAACGGCAGCGTGAACCTGGACGCGCCGGAGTACCACGGCGCCTTCGATCGCGCGGTGCGTGACTCGGGCGCCATCCTCGTGGGCGCCAGCAGCGCCACCTCCCGCGCCCCCATGTGCTGGAGCAACCACGGCAGCCGCGTGGACGTGCACGGCTGGGGCGAGAACGTCGTGACGCTCGGCTACGGCGACCTGGCCTCCACCAGCGAGAACAGGTGGTACACGGCCAGCTTCAGCGGCACCTCCAGCGCCGCCCCCATGGTGGTGGGCACGGTGGCCAACCTCCAGGGCATCGCCAACGCCGCCGGCAAGGGCCCCATCGACCCGCGCGCCCTGCGCGAGTTGCTGCGCGCCACCGGCACGCCACAGGCCACCAGCACGAAGCAGATCGGCCCGCTGCCGAACCTGCGCGTCGCCGTTCCCCAGCTGCTCGCGAGGTGAGCGCTCCCGTGCCTCGTGGCGCCCGCTCGGGCCCCGGGGCGCGGACACCCGGTGCCAGAGCCCTGGGTTCTCCCGGGCTCCGGTCCTACGCCGAGAGCGCTTCCTCCTCGCCGTAGATGAGCCAGCGCCGCGCCGACTGGTCATCGGTGAAGCGGCGGAGGATCTTGTCCGTCCCGCTCTCGCGCGCCACGCGGTTGAGCTGCAGCACGGCCAGCTGGCTCTCCACCATCTCGGCCACGCGCTGCACGCCGTTGTGGATGCCGAACTGCTGCACGTCCCGGAGCGCCTCCGCCACCTGGGGCGCGGAGGGACGGAAGGTGCGCATGTCCGCCTTGATCTTGATATTCCGCCCGGCGAGGCCGAGCGTGGCCGCCTTCAATTCCTCGACGAACTTCGACATCTCGTCCGGCCGGATGAGGCCGTCCAGGACGAGATCGATGATCGCATGCTGCTTGTCGACATCGACTCTGTACACGACCACTCTCCTTCCGTGTGGGGGAACACGGTACGGGGGTTAAAGGGGAGATGGAGAGGGACGAGCCTAACACCGCCCTCCCTCGAAACGAGCCCTACCACTCAGGGTGTCAGGAAGTCAGCCTCTTTCCAGGACGGAGAGTAACAACTCCAATCCGCGCGCCGTCGCGGCCCGTCGGATCGCCGTCCGATCACCCGCGAAGAGGTGACGCTCGTGAAACACCGCGCCAGCGCGCCTGGCCACGGCCAGGTGGACGAGTCCCACGGGCCTGGCCGCCGAGCCACCGGAAGGGCCGGCGATGCCCGTCTCACCGAGCGCCAGGTCCGCATGGGAGCGAGCCAGCGCCCCCTCGGCGAGGGCACGCGCCACCGCCTCGCTGACCGCCCCATGGGCCACCATCAGCTCCACCGGCACGCCGAGCTGCTCCGTCTTGGCCTCGTTCGAGTAGGGGGCGAAGCCACGCTCCACCACGGCCGAGGCGCCGGGGATGTCCGTGAGGCACGCGCACACGAGTCCCGCCGTGCTGGCCTCGGCCAGGGCCAGCCGCAGGCCCGCGCGCCGGCAGGCCTCCAACACGCGGCGCGCCCGCTCCTCCAGCTCTGGGCCCGTCACACTCTGGCGTCCAGGGTGGCGCAGATGACGGGGACCAGCATCTCCTCCCGGTGGCCCACGCCCACGTAGCCGGGACCCTGGCGGATGTGCACCGTGGGGTGCGGGAAGGACCAGGAGCCCTCGAGCAGCCGGGCCGGCGCCGGGGAGAAGCCCGCGTTGCACAGCCGCCCCAACCACGTCTCCACCCGCTCGTGCCGCTCGTAGCGCTGAGAGTCGTCCACCACGCCGAGGATGTCCTCCAGCTCGCGGCCGAAGAAGAGCTTGATGCCATTGCGCTCGCGCGCGGGCAGGCCCAGCTCGTCCACCACGTCGAAGTTGTGGGAGAAGTGATTCCAGACGTTGTGGAAGCGCTGGGACAGCACGTCGGTGACGTGGTCCGAGTTCGGCTCGCACAGCACCACGGCGGCGGGCGCCACCTCGTCGCGCAGCCGGTGGAAGATGTCCTGCCGGTCCACGCCCGCGGCGATGTGGTGCAGGGCGAAGGCCGAGTGCACCACGCGAGGCCCGGGACAGTCGCGCAGCAGGCCCCAATCGTTCGCGTCGAGCGCCTCGATGACCTTGGGGATACCCCGGAAGCGCAGGTCGATGCCGAGCTCCCGGGCCGTCTCCAGCAGGCTCGTCTCCGCCCGCCGCAGGCTGTCCGTGTCGGGTTCCACGCCCACCACGGTGAGCCGCCGGGGGGCCGTGCCGCTCTCCTTCAGCGTCCGCAGCAGCGCCACCTCCTGCCGCCCCGTGCCCAGGCCCACGTCCAGCAACGTGGCCTCCTCATGGCCCGAGAGCAGGCGGCTCAGCAGATCATTGGCGATCTTCCCGGCCAGTCCCACCATCGGCAGCCGCTCGGCCACCAGGTTGAAGAGGGCGATCTGCGGCAGCTCGTAGCGCCGCAGGTAGAGGTTCATCTGCTGCGCCTCTCCGACTCCCAACCTCCGCGCCAACGCCGTGGCGAAGAGGAAGTACTGCATGTCCTCATCCACCGTGTCGACGTCCAACATCCGTGTGAGCGCCGCCAACGAGCGCCGGGCCGCGGATGCCTGTCCTCCCTGGAGCTCCTCCAACGCCCGCAACAACCATGCGAATTTTTCCGAACGCACTTCGCCACCTCCAGAGCCCCTCCAGGAGCAATCAGGATTATCCCTGCTCTCCCTGGAGTTCGTCCATCCCGGTCAATTTCCGGCGTCGCTGTCTTCCCGGAAAACCGTTGAAGTGCAAGAGGTACGATTGGACCCGGGCGGGTCAACGGCGACGACGTCCCCCCACGGCGATGAGCACGAGGCCACCGGCCACGCACCCACCGCCGATGAGGAGATCGCGCTGGGTGCGCTCGGTGTAGCGCCCGGTGAGCTTCTCCATGGCACGCTCCGCGAGGGAGTCGGTGGCGCGGTAGGCGCTCACCAGGAGCATGGTGCCGGCGATGACGAGAACGAATCCCACGATACGGGCGATCCCCACGGCGTTACCTCTCGATGGCGTTGGAATGGGCCGGGACCTCCCGGCGCGGCGCGCAGGTTAATGCGGAACGGGAGCCCCGGGGGTAGCTTCCGCGCGCATGGCGACCACCCTCCTCGAGACCTTCCTCACCCGCGCCCGGCAGGAACCCGGGCGACCCGTCCTGGACTTCGAGCGGCAGCGCTTCACCGCCGGCCAACTCGCCGGCCACGTCGCCGCCTTCGCCAGCGCGCTCCAGCGCCGCGGGGTGAAGCCCGGGGAGCGCGTGGCCCTCTTCCTGGAGAACAGCCCCGCCTTCGTCATCTCCTACCTGGGCACCCAATACGCCGGGGGCGTCGTCGTCCTCGTCAACACCCAGTACCGGCTGGTGGAGCTCGGCCACATCCTCTCCGACGCCGGGGCACGCGTCTGCGTCACCGGAGCCGAGGGCGCCGCCGAGCTCGCGCCCCTGAAGCCACAGCTCCCCTCGCTCGAGTGGCTCGTCGGCGTGGAGCCACCCGGTGCACCCATGCCGTGGCCCGTCGTCGACTTCGACGCGCTCCTCGCCGAGGGCGACGCCTCCGCCTCCCTCCCCCTGCCCCGGGGCGAGCAGCTCGCGGTGCTCGGCTACACCTCCGGCACCACCGGCCGCTCCAAGGGCGCCATGCTGCTGCACCGCAACCTGCTCGCCAACGTGCGCGCCGTCACCGAGGCGTGGCGCTGGACGGAGAACGACAGGCTCCTGCTCACCCTCCCCCTCTTCCACACCCACGGCCTCATGGTGGGCCTCCACGGCACGCTCTACTCCGGAGGCAGCGTGGACCTGCGCCGCCGCTTCGCCGCCCCCGAGGTGCTCGCCGCCCTGCGCGAGGACGCCTCGCTGACGATGTTCTTCGGCGTGCCCACCATGTACGGCCGGCTCGTCGAGGAGGCCCGCCGCACCGGCGTGCGCCCGCGTCCCCTCCGGCTGCTCGTCTCCGGCTCCGCCCCGCTCAGCCCCCAGCTCTTCCACGACGTGGAGGAGACGTTCGGCCAGCGCATCCTCGAGCGCTACGGGATGACGGAGACCCTCATGAACACCACCAACCCCTACGAGGGCGAGCGGCGCCCCGGCACCGTGGGCATGCCCTACCCTGGCCAGGAGGCGCGCGTGGTGGACGTGCGCACCCGCCAGCCGCTGCCGGACGGGGAGACGGGTGAAATCGAGGTCCGGGGCCCCCACGTCTTCGCCGGCTACTGGCAGCGCCCGGACGCCACCGCCGAGTCCTTCGACCCCGAGGGCTGGTTCCGCACCGGGGACCTCGGCATGCGGGACGCCGACGGCTACTTCCAGATTACAGGCCGCGCGCGCGAGCTCATCATCAGCGGCGGCTTCAACGTCTACCCGCGCGAGGTGGAGGAGGTGCTCGCCACGCACCCGGGCGTCGCCGAGGTGGCGGTGCTCGGCCTGCCGGACCCGGACTTCGGCGAGCAGGTGGTGGCCGTCATCGTCCCCCGCGCTCCCTCGCCCGAGGCCCAGGTGCTGGTGGACTTCTGCAAGGACAGGCTCGCCAGCTTCAAGAAGCCCCGCCGCGTCGTCTTCGTGGAGGCCCTGCCCCGCAACGCGCTCGGCAAGGTGCAGAAACACGTACTGCGCGAGCGGCTCCAGTCCGACGCCAACGTCCAGAAACCAACAGTCACCTGAACGTTCGGGCACCTTCCGACACTCGGGGCGGAAAACTCCTCGGGGCCGGGCGGGGGCCGCTAGTGTCCTCGG
This sequence comes from Archangium violaceum, assembly GCF_016859125.1. Classification (NCBI taxonomy): domain Bacteria; kingdom Pseudomonadati; phylum Myxococcota; class Myxococcia; order Myxococcales; family Archangiaceae; genus Archangium; species Archangium violaceum. Next base: position 2,321,929 of record NZ_CP069338.1, read on the forward strand.
GGCGAGAGGAGTGGGGAGCGTGAACGAAGCCGAGCTGTCCGAGGAGCCCGTTCGCCGGGTGTCGACCGGATCCCCGGGCCTGGACACCCTCTTGAATGGCGGGTGGATCCACGGTGGCACCTACATGGTCACCGGCGCACCCGGGACGGGGAAGACGATCCTCGGCAACCAGCTGTGCTTCTCGCACGTGGCGGGCGGAGGCCGGGCCGTGTTCGTCACCATGCTGTCCGAGTCCCACGGGCGGATGATGACGCACCTGCACCGCATGGACTTCTTCCAGCGCGACGTCATCGGCCAGTCGCTGCACTACGTGAGCGGCTACGCCACGCTCAAGGCCGAGGGGCTCGACGGGCTGGCGCGGTTGCTCTACCGCTCGGTACGCGAGCACCAGGCGTCGGTGCTGGTGGTGGACGGGCTGCTGGCGGTGCAGGAGAGCGCGGGCTCGGAGCTGAACTTCCGCGAGTTCCTCCACGCGCTGGGGGTGCACAACGCGCTGGCCGGCTGCACCACGCTGGTGCTCACCAACTGGCAGGAGAACGCCGCGGCGCCACAATTCGCCATGGTGGACGGGGTGATGGTCCTGGACATGCAACGCCAGGGGCTCAAGGCGGTGCGCACCGTGGAGGTGACGAAGTTGCGCGGCGAGGCCCAGCTCATCGGCCAGCACACCTTCGAGATCAACGGCGGCGGGATTTGCGTCTACCCGCGCCTGGAGACGCTCTATTCCGAGCAGCCCCGGGAAGTGCCGGCCCCCGAGCGGCGGATGGGCTTCGGCGTACCGCGGCTGGACGGGATGATCGGCGGCGGGCTGCTGACCCACTCCTCCACGATGCTGTTCGGCTCGCCGGGCAGCGGCAAGACGCTGTTGGGGCTGCACTTCCTGGCGAGCGGGGCCCGCCAGGAAGAGCCCGGCCTCTACTACGGCTTCATGGAGTCGAGCCCCCGGCTGCTCACGAAGGCGTCGAACGTGGGCCTGGAGCTCCGTCCGTGGGTGGACTCGGGCTTGCTGGTGGTGGAGACACGCGCGGCGGTGGAAGCGCTCCCGGACGCCCTGGCCCACGAGCTGCTGGCCCTGGTGGATCGCCACAAGGCACGACGGCTCGTCATCGATGGACTGGAGCCGCTCCTCCAGGAGACGCTGGGCCCGCGGCGGACCCCCGGCTTCCTCATCGCCCTCACCAACGCGCTGCGCTCGCGCGGCATCACCTCGCTGATGACCCAGCAGACCCACGTGCACTTCGGACCCCTGCTGGAGGCAAGACTGGAGGGCCTGGAAGCCATCGTCGACAACATCGTGTTCCTCCGGTATGTGGAGCTGCGCTCCCAGCTGTACCGGATGCTGTCCATCTTCAAGATGCGCGAGAGCGATTACGAATCCGCCCTGCGAGAGTTCTCCATCTCGACCCGGGGCATCGACGTGGCCGAGACCTTCGAGAGCGCCGAGGCCATCCTCACCGGCCAGGCCCTGCCGCCGCGGAAGAAGCAGAAGCGCTCGCTGCGCAGGAAAGTGGAACGGCGCATGCCCGCCCGGAGACGGAGCCGCTCATGAGCAAGCTCCTCATCGTGGACGACGAGGTGGCCATCCTGGAGGCCCTCACGGACATCCTCTCGGTGGAGGGGTACGAGGTGGCCACGGCCGCCAACGGGGCCGAGGGGCTCGAGCACACGCGCAAGGACCGGCCGGATCTCATCCTGTTGGACTTGATGATGCCCGTCATGGACGGACAGGAGATGCTGCGCCGGCTCAAGGAGGATCCGGACCTGCGCTCCATCCCCGTGGTGGTGATGAGCGCCGGGCGCGTGTCGAAGTCGGAGCTGCAGGGCAGCCGCTTCCTGGCCAAGCCCTTCGAGCTGGATGACCTGCTGGACACGGTGTCCGCGGAGCTCAACAAGGGGCACTGAGTCCCCCTCTCAGGAGCCCTGGCCGCCCGAGGCCACGCGGAAGAGGTGCGTGCGGTAGTGCGTCAGCTCGGCGATGCTGGCGCGCAGGTCCGCCAGGGCCGTGTGCCCCGACGACGTCTTCTTGAGCGGCACCATGTCCGGGAACCACGCGTTGCCCAGCACCTTCAGGCTCGTCACGTCCACCTGCCGGTAGTGCAGGTACCGGTCGAGCATCGGCATGTACTTCACCAGGAAGCGGCGATCCGTGTGGATGGAGTTGCCACAGAGGATGCCCTCGCCCAGCGAGCAGTGCTGCGCCACCAGCGCCGTGACGTCCTTCTCCGCCATCCGCAGCGACGTCGGCGAGTCGCGCACCTTCTTCAACAGGCCGTTGCGCGTGTGCATCTCCCGCACCACCGGCTCCATCCGACCCAGCACCTCGTCCGGCTGCCAGATGACGCGCTCCATCTCCGCCTTCGGCACCAGGTCCGGACCCGTGATGATGACACCAATCTCGATGATGGCCGACTCGTCGGGGTCCAACCCGGTCATCTCCAGGTCGAGCCAGACGAAACAGGGGGATGCATGGGGGGCGGGCATGAGGCGCTCAGTGTAACCCGGGTTTCCAGAACGGGGACGGATACCCTCACCCCATCCCTCTCCCGGAGGGCGAGGGGGATTGTTCACCGTCGGCCTCCTCATCATCCTCCAGGAAAGTGTTCACGTCGATTTCGGACTCCAGCGTGCGGTGCACCGGACAGCGGTCCGCCATCTGCACCAGCCGCTGCCGCTGCTCCGGGCTCAGCGGCCCCTCCAGCGTCACCACCCGGTCGATGCGGTCCACCTTGCCCTCCTTCGTCTCGCAGTGCCGGCAATCCTCGGCGTGCACCTTCGAGTGGCTCAGCCGCACCGAGACGTGCTCCAGCGGCCAGCCCTTGTTGCGCGCGTACAGGCGCAGCGTCATCGCCGTGCATGCCCCCAGCGCCGCCGCCAGCAGCCCATAGGGCGAGGGGCCCGTGTCCCCCCCACCGAAGGACGTCGGCTCGTCCGCGCGCAGCCGGTGCCGCCCCACCCGGATGTCCTGCGCGAACGGGCCCTCCCCCGCCTCGCGCACCTCCACCACGCCCTGGGCCAGCTCCGGCCCGTCCTCGCGCTGCGCCTCCACCTCCCGGGAGCCCACGTACCGCCCCGCCCACGCCCCCACCATCGCCGCCGCGAAGCGCGCGTCCTCCGGCCGGCTCAACAGGTGGTCCGCTCCCTCCAGTGACAGGATGCTCTTGGGCTGGCGCGCCGCCGCGTAGAGGCGCTGCGCCTCCCCCATCCCCACCACCCCGTCCCCCGGCGCGTGCAGCACCAGCAGGGCCCGGCCCAGCCGGTGCAGCACGTCCTCCATCGGCGACCGGGTGAGCGCCTCCAGGAAGTGCCGGGAGACGCGCATCGACCCCTCACCCAGCCGCACCCGCGCCTCCCCCTGCTCGCCCGCCTGCTTCAGCACCGGCGCCAACAACCCGTGGACCTGGCGCGGCTCGAAGGGCGCCCCGAGCGTCGCCACCGCCCTCGCCTCGGGCACCTCGCCCGCCGCGTGAAGCACCGCCGTGCCGCCCAGGCTGTGGCCGATGAGCAGCCGGGGTGCTTCCCGAGTGGCCCGCAGGTGCGCCACCGCCGCCAGCACGTCCGCGACATCCGAGAAGTCGTGCGTGACGGGAGCATCCGCGCCGGCCTCCGTGAAATCGAAGCGCAGCACCGCCAGCCCATGCCCCGCCAGCGCCTGGCTGATGGCCCTGGCAGGGAAGGAGCCGCCCCCGCACGTGAAGCAATGCGCGAACAGGGCATGGGCCACCGGGCTCCGCGCCGGCAGGTCCAGGTACGCTTCCAGCTTCCGGCCCCGGGCTCCCGGGAAGGTCACTCTTTCGGTACGGGTCTCCATCGGGCGTAGGGGGCGTCAGGGCCTCATCTCGAGCTCCAGCGGCGAACCGAGGAAGCGCGTGAACCAGCCCGCCGCCAGGTCCGCCACCCGCTCCAGTGCGCCCTGCTCGGGGAACAGGTGCGTCGCCCCCGGGATGACCTCCAGCGCCTTGGGCGCACGCAGCCGCTCCAGCGCCTGCTGGTTCAGGTCCAGCACGATGTCATCCGCCCCGCCCACGATGAACAGCGTCGGCGCCAGCACCCGCTCCAACGCGCCTCCCGCCAGGTCCGGCCTCCCGCCCCGGGACACCACCGAGGCGATCGCCTCCGGCCGGTCCGCCGCCGCCACCAGCGCCGCCGCCGCCCCCGTGCTCGAGCCGAAGTAGCCCACCCGCAGCCGGCTCAACTCCGGATGCGCGAACACCCAGTCCGTCACCTCCCCCAAGCGCCTCGCCAGGAAGTCGATGTCGAAGCGCAGCGCCGCCGTCACCTCGTCCTCCGCTTCCTCGTCCTCCGTCAGCAGATCGAAGAGCAGCGTCCCCAACCCCGCCATCCGCAGCGTGTACGCCACGTAGCGGTTGCGAGGGCTGTGCCGGCTGCTCCCACTGCCGTGCGCGAAGATGACCAGCCCCCGCGCTCCCTCCGGTACCGCGAGCGTCCCGCCCAGCCTCGCCTGCCCGGCAATCACCTCGACTTCCCGTTCCACCGCCATGTCGCTCCTCCTCGTGCGCTCAAACCCACCAGTTGTCCCCGGCGTCCATCGCCGCCTCGGGACTCCCCACCTCCCGGCGCGGCCCGCGCACCCGCGCCAGCAACTCCTGCACCTCCTCGTCGGACGTCTGGCTGAAATCGCCGTAGAACTCGCCCACCGCCAGCATGAACTCGGCGGGATGGACGCAGATCAGGTCGTCCACCTCCGCGCGCAGCGAGTCCAGGGACTCCACCGCGCCCACCGGCACCGCGAGGACGATCTTCCGCGGCCGCCGCTCCCTCAGGGCCCGGATGGCGGCCCGTACCGTGCCTCCGGTGGCCACGCCGTCGTCCACCAGGATGACCGTGCGGCCGGCGAGCTCCGGCGCGGGATGCGGACCCCGGAAGCGGGCGACGCGGGCCGTCACCTCCGCCGCCTCCCGCTCGGCCGTCCGCAGCACCTCCGCCTCGGAGAAGCCCAGCGAGCGCATCATCCCCCGGTCCAGGAAGAGCGCCCCGCCCTCGGCCACCGCCCCCAGGCCCAACTCCGGCTGCCTCGGCGCCCCCACCTTGCGCACCACCCACACGTCCAGTGGCGCCCCCAGCGCCCGGGCGACCTCGTAGGCCACGGGAATACCGCCTCGCGGCAGGCCGAGCACCAGGGGCGACTCGGCCCGGTATCCCATCAGCAGGTCCGCCAGTCGCCGGCCCGCGTCCGTCCTGTCTCGAAAGCGCATGGTTCCCCCGGGGTGAAGGTCTTTCGTCTAGGAGAAGCACGGCGCGCGACATTGGCTCCCGACGCCCTGACGAGGGCCCGGCCACCCACTCGGCGCGGGTGCACGAATCCCGCCCCCTGCCCGGCGGGAATGAGGGATGATGCGTGGCACGATGTGGAGGGGAGCATGGACCTGACCGTCTTCAGCGGCACCGCCAACCGCCCATTGGGTGAAGCACTCGCCCGGGCACTCGGACGACCCCTGGGCAGGTGCAACCTCGAGCGCTTCCCGGATGGCGAGCAGCACGTGGAGCTCCTGGAGGACGTGCGGGGGCGCAACGTGTGCCTGATCCAACCCACCGTGCCTCCCGTGGGGGAGAACCTGCTGGAGCTGCTGTTGATGGCGGACGCGTGCTGGCGTGGCGGCGCGACGCGGCTCATGGCGGTGCTGCCCTACTTCGGCTACGCGCGGCAGGATCGGCGGACGGGCTCCGGCGAGGCGCTCGGCGGCAGGCTGGTGGCGGACCTGCTGGAGCGCGGGCACTTCGAGCGCTTGGTGGCGGTGAACCTGCACACGCCCTCACTGGAGGGGTGCTTCGCCATGCCGCTCGAGCACCTCAACGCGGGCACCCTGCTGGCCGAGGCCGTGCGTCCCCACGCGGGCCCGGGCTCGGTGGTGGTGTCTCCGGACCTGGGCGCGGTGAAGCTGGCCGAGCGCTACGCGCGACAACTCGGGCTGCCGCTGGCCATCGTGCACAAGAGCCGGACGAGCGGCTCCGAGGTGAACGTCCGGGGACTGGTGGGCGAGGTGCGCGGGCTGCGGCCCATCATCGTGGACGACCTCATCTCCACCGCGGGCACCATCGCGGCGACGGCGGAAGCGGTGCGGGAGGCGGGCTGCGCCGATGACATCACCGTGGTGGCCACCCACGCACTGCTGGTGGGCCCCGCGGTCGAGCGGCTGAGCAAGGTGCCCGTACGCCGCCTCATCTCCACCGACAGCGTGGTGCCTCGCCAGGGGCTGCCCTTCCACCATGAGGTGGTGGGCCTCGCCCCGCTGCTCGCCGACGCCATCTGCCGCGTCACCGCCAACGCGCCCTGACGGCGGGAGACCTCCCTCCCGGGCGCACTCTTCGCCCACCTGTCCGACTATCGGACAGGTCCGCGCCACTCGCGACCGGAGGGTGCCACTTCGAATGAGCATTGCAAGGCAGCGCGCCAAAGCCCGCCTCACGTTGTGAACCGCTTCACAGCGTTACATCCAACTAATGGTAAATGGGGCCGGGAGTACCGGTCCCGGGTGAGCGGTCTCGGATTCTGTAGCTCCATTCTCATCAAGAGATAGCGACTCCCTGCCGCCGCCCAAACCAATGAAAAGGATGGTGTATGCGCAAATCGGCCTTGTCCGCAGCACTGCTTCTCGCCGTGGGCTGTGGTGAAAGCAAGAGCAGCCTCGAAGCATCCTGGAACGAGCGGGAAGTGGCCCCACAGCAGCAACCCGTTTTTCAATCATCATCCACGGAGTTTGGTGAGGCCATTCCGCTGAGCGTTCTCTGGAAGATCAGACAGGGAAGCAGCGACTACCTGACCACCTCGAGCGCCACGGAACGTGACTCGTTGCCTCTGTCCGGGGCGTACTACTACGTGCCGAAGACCCTCCTCCCTGGCGTCGCCTCTCTCTACCGGCTCCAGAATGGCTCCGAGCACATGGACAGTCCGGCATTTGGCGAAGGCGGATACACAACCGAGGGTGTACTGGGCTATCCGTGGGCGACCCGCCAACCGGGAACCGTTGAAATCATGCGTGCGTACAATCCGGCCAACGGAGATCACGCCCTCACCCTCAACGACCACCTCATCACATTCCCTGGCGAAACCCTGTCCGGCTACCAACTCGAGCCACTCGGGGTCTACGGGTACCCCCGGTTCATCAACACCCACACCTGGATGCTCTCCCTGGCGGCCGGAGCCATCACCGTCACGTCGAATGCCGTAGCCGGGGGCGCCGTCTGGGAATGGCGGCACAACGGCAAGCAGTACATCAACAATCACGACTACGGGAGACTCCTCCAGGCAGCGATCTTCAGCGCCTGCCCTACGACGGAAGACTGCCGGAATCCAACCGAGGCTGGCGACGGCACCGGAGATCCGACTCCCGTCCCCGCCAGGGCGCACGGCTCTCCTGTCGTCGCCTTCGTCAACGAGCCCACCTCACAGTACACCGAGTCCATCCCTCTGGAGTTCGTACCCGGTAGGGTAGGTGGAGGCGCCGACAATCCCATCCTCTACAAGGACGTACGGATCGCCAAGCGGATCACCCCGAACTACAACGGCATGCCGAACGTCGCGCGCTACACGACGTACATCACCGTTCCTCGCGCCGTGTCGCGAGCCACCGTCGAGATTCCAACCGCCTACCTGACAGCGGACCTCGACAACTTCTACACGTACGATGTCGTGCTGGACGAGCAGGGAGCCACCCCTGGGCCCCGGAAGGTCACTCCGCCAGGAGAAACCCTCGAAGGGATGAGCGCTCCGTGCGCGGACAGGCTCCTCCCCGGCCAGACCATCGCCAATGTCCATTTCGAGCCGCTATCGGGCTTCGGTGGGGTGATCATCTCCAACGCGGCGAAGGACAAGGCCATGGGCATCTATGGCGCCAAGCCCGCCCAAGGTGGCTCCGTCTCCGCCTTCGGCATGTGGAGCTTCCTTTGCGATACGAATGACACCAGCACCCTCGGCGGCAGTCCGAACACGACAAAGTTCTCGGCCGTCAATGGCGCTGGACTGGCCGCGGGGCAGAACGTCTATGACACGTGGCTGATCAGCGGCTCCTTCGAGGAGGTCAGGTCCGCCATGCGGAGGCTCTACACGAATGGCATGAAGTAGAGCGCCACCGCGAAGCGCTCGACCGTGTGGGCCCCGTGGACGGACGTGCGACCTCCACGTGGCCCCTACACCATCCCGCTCACGCGCTCGCCCGCTCCCGCCGCGGCACCAGGCACTCGAACACCAGATACGAGAGCAGCACCAGCCCCGCGAACACCGCCGTCGTCCCCACCAGCCACCGGTACGTCAGGGGCTCGCGCAGGTGCCCGAGCACGGCCTCGAGGAGCGAGCCGGGCCGGTTCAACACGTTCCAGCTGTTCCACCGCTCGAAGCGGCCCAGGTAGATGCCGTAGCCGCACAGCACCGACGCCGCCAGCACCCCTCCCCACGCCACGCCCCTCCCCCACCGCTCCTCCAGCAGCCGCTTCCACACCTCCAGCGAGAGCAGCCCCAACAGCCACCCCGTGGCCGCGAAGCTCGCCAGCATCGCCGCGTCGAACCACATCGGCACGCCCGGCCTCGGCTTGAGGTGGATGAAGTCCGTGAGCAGGTACGGCGCGTTGGGGAAGGCCAGCAGCCACGCCATGCCCAGCGGCAGCAGGTTCCACCACCGCCCCTTCCCGCGCGCGTGCAGCAGGCCCGCCAGCAACGCGAGCCCATACGGCACCCACGCGAGGAACAGGTTCCATACCAGGAAGATGAAGCTCGGCTTCCCGCTCCACTCGAGCCGCAGGTGGAGCATGACGACGGCCGCCGCGCTGCTGAGCAGCACCGGCCGCAGTCCATGGTGACGCAGGAGGGACATCCATCGGGAGCGTGGGGTCATCATGACGGGTACCGTGTTGTGGCCCGGGAGCCACGGGTGGGTCCGGCCCCCCGACCCCCCCGCCGCGCCCGGGCTGACGCAATGACACGGCGAGCGTGGCCACGAAAGGACAGGGAGACACGCTGGCGGGGGCTGGAAGGCATCCAACCGGGGAGCAGAGCAAGCCCCGGGCCATTCCCCCATCCTCCGGCTAATCTCCCCCGTCATGTCCGACACGCTGCTGACGAACCTGGAAGCCGGAGTCCTCACCCTCACCTTCAACCGGCCGCAGAAGAAGAACGCCTTCACCGGAGAGATGTACGACGCGGCCGCCCGGGCCCTGGTCGACGCCGATCAGAGCGACGCCGTGCGCGTGGTGGTGCTCACCGGCGCGGGCAACACCTTCACCGCGGGCAACGACCTCAAGGACTTCCTCGAGCACCCGCCCTCCGGCGAGGACAGCCCCGTCTTCCGCTACCTGCGCGCCCTGTCGCACCTCTCGCGCCCCGTGGTGGCCGGCGTGGAGGGCGTCGCGGTGGGCATCGGCACCACCATGCTGCTGCACTGTGACTACGTGGTGGCCACCGAGCGCGCCGTCTTCAGCATGCCCTTCATCAACCTGGGACTGAGCCCCGAGGGCGCCTCCAGCGTGCTGCTGCCCCGCGTGGCCGGCCTGGCGCTCGCCTCCGAGCTGCTCATGTTCGGCGACCCCTTCGACGCGGCCACCGCCCTGCGCGCCGGCATCATCAACCAGGTGGTGCCCGAGACGAGCCTCGCCGAGGTGGTGCACAAGCGCGCCACCGCCCTCGCCGCCAGGCCCGTGGAGTCCCTGCGCCTCACCAAGCGCCTGCTGCGCGAGCCCCTGCGCGCCACCGTGGACGAGGCCCTTTCGCGCGAGGGCGCCCACTTCATCCAGCGGCTCGCCTCCGCCGAGGCCCGCGAGGCCTTCAACGCCTTCCTCTCCAAGAAGAAGTAGCCCGGTGGGGGCCTACGCCGCCCCTTCCAGCAGCGGCTCCTCGGGCTTCGGCTGACGCGGGCGCTCCGCCGTCCGCCTCAGCCGCCTCACCACCCGACCCATGTCCGCCGGCGACACCGGCGGCCAGATCCGAGGCGGTGTCCGCGGCAGACTCGGACGCGACGAGCCTTCGGCCTGGCCCCTCTCCACCTCGGGAAACGACGGGGACTTCACCAGGGGAGTCAGGCCCTCGTCCTTCACGTGCGCCATCATCGCCTCCGAAGGGGAAACCGTTACTCTGGGTGAAAAGCCTAAGAGTCCCCCTCCGGGACGGTCAAGGCAGCCGGGCCCTGGCTGGAGAATGTGTTTTCCAACCAAAGCCCGGAAAGTCCCGACTGTCTCTCCCCCGACAGCGGCTCAGCGACGGGGCGCCGTCGACGCCTTCCTGGGCGAGGCGAGGAAGGACTCGATGCCGGGGCCCTGGGCGGCCTTGAAGGCGATGCACAGGTCCACCCCCTCCAGCACCTGGGCGAGCGTGCGGGGGCCACCGGGAGCACGCGCCATGCGCTCGGTGAAGAAGGCGGCGGCCTCCTGGCGGTGCACCGGATCGCAGTAGGAGCCGGCCGACCACGCCAGCATCTCCACGCGCTCCTCGGGCAGCCGCGCGGCGAGCGCGTCGTAGTTCTCCTTCACGAAGGCGTAGGCCACGTCCCGCGTGCGCACGTCCCAGCTGGCCGCGAAGAGCAGCCTGCCCACCTCGCGCATGTCCACGCCGGGCTCCAGCAGCAGCTTCAGGTTCTCCCGCACCAGCGCGGGCTCCTTGAAGCTCCCCAGCGCGCCGAGCAGCTGCTCGCGCTTCTTTCGCTCCTTCTCCGCGCGCATGGCCGTCATCAGCTTCGTGTGCAGGGCCGCGTCCCCATGGGCGGCGGCGATGCCCAGCGTGATGCCCACCAACTCCGGAGCGATGGCCCTGCTGTCACCCAGCCACTTCTCCGTCAGCTTGCGCGCCTCGGCCACCAGCTTCGCGTCTCCGCCCTGCCCGCCCGCGATGCGCAGCAACATGGGGCGCAGCAGCCGGGTGTCCTCGTCCTCGTTGGCGCGCGGGGTGAAGCCGAGCGCCCGGGCACGAGCCCCGTAGGTATCGCGCAGGAAGCGCTCCCGGTCCGCCTGGCGCGCGTCGGAGAGCATCGAGGGCCGCAGCAGGCCCAGCAGCTCCAGCGACGCCTCGAACACCTGGCGATCCTTCTCCCCGGCCAGGCCCGGCAGCAGCCCGAGCGCGTCCGCGGCCGGCATCTGGCCGGCGCTCACCAGGGCCTGCACGTCACCGAGCAGGGCCACGCGCTCGGCGCGCGAGAGGGAGCGGTTCTCGGTGGAGAGCAGCCGGCCCAGCATCTGCGCGTCCAGGGAGGCGCGGTAGTAGCCGGCGCCGTCCGCGTTGGGCAGCAGCCAGGAGGGGCAGCTCTTCGCCTGGGACAGCGGCAGCTCGGCCGTCTCGCCCTCCATGACGGTGCAGGCGCGGTCCACCACGGAGCCCGAGCCGTAGCGCACGCACAGGGGTACCTTCCACGTCTGCTTCGCCTCGCCCTTGGAGCCCACCGGCAGGAAGCGGCTCTGCGAGAGCTTCACCACGGGCACCTTGCCCGAGCAGTCCAGCCGCATGCTCACGAGCGGCGCGCCCCCCTGGTCCAGGAAGGAGCCCAGCACGCCGGACACGTCCTTGCCGGCCTCGGCGGACAGGGCCTCGAGGAAGTCCTTCGCGGTGGCGTTGCCATGGGCATGGGCGCGCAGGTAGCGCCGCACGCCGCGCTGGAAGACGTCCCGGCCCAGCCAGCTCTCCGTCATGGCCAGCACCGCCGAGCCCTTGCCATAGGTGATGCCGTCGAAGGCGTTGAGGATGTCATCCTCGCTCTCGATGGGCTGGCGGATGCGGCGCGCCGTCACCAGGCTGTCGGTGTCCAGCGCGCGCGAGCGGTCGCGCACGCGCTCGACGGGAGCATCCCACGTGGGCTGGGAGACCTCGACGGTGCGCGGCGTTATCCAGGTGGCGAAGGCCTCGTTGAGCCACAGGTCGTCCCACCACGCCATGGTGACCAGGTCACCGAACCACTGGTGCCCCAGCTCGTGCATCTGCGTCTCGTAGAAGCCGCGCTGCCGGCTGATGGCGTCCTCGGCGGGCTTGGAGAGGATGAGCCCCGAGTTGAACGTCACCAGGCCCGGGTGCTCCATGGCGCCCCCGAAGAGCGGCACGGACATCACGTCCAGCTTCTCGTACGGGTAGGGAATGCCGAAGTACTGCTCCAGGTGGCCCAGAATCTCCGGCGTCACCTTCGCCGCGTAGGTGCCCTCCACGGCGCGGCCCTTCGGGGTGACGATGCGGGTGCGCACGGCCTTCTCGCCCGAGGGCTTCGCCTCGAGGAAGTCGAAGGGGCCCACGCCGAACGCGATGAGGTAGCTGGGCAGCGGCTGGGTGCGCGCGAAGCGCCAGGTGGTGCCACCGTTGGCACCCGGCTCCTCGCTCACCAGCGGCGTGTTGGTGACGGCCACGTTCCCCGCGGGCACGTGGAAGGTGAGCTGCCAGGGCACCTTGAAGCCCGGCTCGTCGAAGCACGGGAAGACGCGCCGCGCTCCGAGCGCCTCGAACTGGGTGTACGTGTACCACGCCCCGTCCTCCTGGACGCGGAAGGCCCCGAGGGTCTCCCGCTCGGAGAGCTCTCCCGAGTAGGCGATGCGCAGGTGCGCGGAGCCGGGCTGGAGTGTGCGCTCGGGCAGGAAGCCGAGGAAGTCGCCGTTGCCCTTTGTCTGGGTGAGGGCCACGGGCTTACCGTCCACGGTGAGGGTCGCCTCCTTCACCGTGAGGCGGCGGCCGAGCAGCCAGATGGCGTCGGTGGCCTCCTTCACGTCCAGGTCGATGTCCACCACGCCCTGGAAGGTGGGCTGGGAGGGGTCCAGGGTGAGCGCGGCGGTGTAGCCGGTGGGGCGCACCTGGGTGGGCAGGCGCAGCGTGGGCGACACGGGGCCGGGCCGGGCCGGAGTGGATGGAGCCTCCGCCTGGGACGCGGGAGCGCTGGAGGAGTCCGGCGTGGGAACGGGCTGACGAGCACCACAGGCCGTCAGCGTTGCCAGCAGGACGAGTGAGGCACGTCGGGTGGTCTTGGGCATGGGCGGGGGTCTAGCCCAGGTCGGGCGGGCAGGGTAGCGGTGGGAGGTGCGAGGCCTCTTGCCTGACATCCCACTTCCAGGTGGAGTGCGCCGCCGTGTCCGCCCCCGCCCCCGCCTCCGAGTCCCAGCGCCTCCCCCTTCCGCTGCCTCCCACCCGGCTCCCCCAGGTGCTCGGCAAGCGGCCGTCGCCCGTGGTGGGGTGGCTCGCCAACCGGGTGATGGACGCGGTGTGCGCGCTGCCCGCGTCCATGAGGGATGCCATCGCCCGCTTCGTGGGCTGGCTGGCGTTCACCCTTGGCATCCGCCGCCGGGTGGCCCTGGAGAACCTGGCGCACGCGTACCCGGAGAAGAGCGAGGCCGGGCGGCGTGCCATCGCGCTCGGGGCCTACATCACCATGGCGCGCGTGGTCATCGAGTCCATCGACCCGAAGGATCACGTGGAGCCCGAGTGGGAGGAACCGGAAGTCCAGGGCGCGGCGTGGGAGACGCTGAAAGCGAACATCGCCAGGGGCCAGGGCGCGCTGCTGGTGACGGCGCACTTCGGCAACTGGGAGCGCGCGGGGAAGATGATTCTGCGGCGCGGCATTCCGCTGAACGCTCTGGTGCGTCCGCTGAACGGGGCGCTCAACATGCGCATCGTGGACAACCGGGTCGCCGCGGGGGCGGGGCTCATCTACCCCAAGGGAGCCATCGCGCAGGCACAGGAGGCGGTGCAGTTGGGCGAGACGGTGCTGATGCTGCTCGACCAATCGCTCCCCGCGAAGGCGGCGGTGTTCGTGCCCTTCTTCGGCAGGCCGGCATCCACCACACCGGCGATGGCGGTGGTGGCGCAGCGCACCGGGGCGCCGGTGTTCGTGGTGATGGGGGTACGAGACGCGAGCGGGCGGAAGATGAGGCTGGAGGTGGAGGGGCCCATCGCACCACCCGAGGGAGTGGGCGAGCAGGACGCCATCACGGCGCACACGGCGGCGGTGACGGCGGTGCTGGAGAAGTACGTGCGGCGCTACCCGGAGCAGTGGCTGTGGCTGCACCGGCGCTGGAAGGTGCGGCCGCCGTCGGAAGGCGCGCCCCCGCCTCACGGGTTGAATCCGTGAATGCCTCGTGAGCACCATGACGCGAACCATCTTCATCGGAGACGTGCACGGCTGCGCGGAGGAGCTCGAGGCCCTCCTGCGAGAGTGCGACTACCGTCCGGGAGATCGGGTGGTGCTGGTGGGAGACCTGGTGGCGAAGGGGCCGGACTCGGCGGGCGTGGTGCGCCTGGCGAGGGAGCGCGGGCTGCTCGCGGTGCGGGGCAACCACGACGAGCACGTGCTGCGCTGGCGCGCGAGGAAGATGCCCGAGGGCAAGAAGCTCAAGCGCGAGCACAAGCAGGTGCTGGACACACTCGCGGACGAGGACTGGGCGTACCTGGAGTCACTGCCCCTGCACCTGCACTTCCCCGAGCTGAACGTACGCGTGGTGCACGGAGGCCTGGTGCCCGGCGTTCCGCTGGAGGAACAGAAGCCGGAGCTGATGCTCAACCTGCGCAGCATCACGCCGGAAGGCGAGCCGTCGAAGAAGCTGGAAGACGGAGCCCCATGGGCGAGCCAGTGGAAGGGGCCGGAGCTCGTCATCTTCGGCCACGACGCGCTGCGAGGCGTGCAGCGACATCCGTATGCCATCGGCCTGGACTCGGGCTGCGTCTATGGCCAGAACCTCACCGCGTACGTGCTGCCAGAAGGCCACTTCTACTCGGTGAAGGCGAAGCGAGAGTACATGGAGCTCTGACGAGGCTCCGTGATGACTCCCTTGAGTTGCATTCCACTTCTGATAGGCTTCGAGCCCTATGGCCCGCGGTGCACAAACGTGGCAGTGCCTCCTCGTCCTCATTGGGCTTGGGTGCTCACAGCCTCAGCCTATTCCAGGTGTTGTACGGCCCGGCCCCGAGGAGAAGTTCTTGGAAAGCCTTCCGGGGCCAATGGCAGGCTTCGGGTCATTCGACACCTCCTCGGACGCGCTACTCGCGGCCTGCTCGCTGATTCTGTCCAAGCCAAACGCAACGGTTCGCCACATCAAAGACCCGGAGCTGGCTCTACGAACCTCAACTGAATATTGCGCCTGGCTGTACTACACACCGGACCGCAAATATGAGTTGAGCATGTTAACGGACCAGGCAGAGCCAGGCGCTGCTCTGACCGGAAAGAAAAGCTGCAGAATTCCTGCTTTCGTGGATGACCAACGATACCCACCTGGCAGCCTCAAGTACGTCTTCGCTCTTCACAATCACCCTTTCGGGGGCCCGCTGTCCTTCTTCGACATGCGGAAGATCATTGAGCTCGCCAAGACTCACGAATGGGTCGTGGATACGAAAGAGGGAGAGATTCCGCTCGCCGTTATCGCGTTCTTCTCGAACACGACCGATCCTGAAAACCCCACGTGCGACGGCTTCTATCAATACACTCCAGAGACTCGCACGCTGGATCAATGGGCCAACACACGAGATGGGTGGCGCCGGAGGAAGATGGGAACCGTGACCTGGCTCAGTGACAGAACCTATCGTGTCGATCCGGAGTAGAGGATGCGGATGAGAAACCTGCCTCTCGTGCTCGCCATCGGCCTCTCGGGCTGCATACTCCGAAACCTGTTTCAGCCCCCAACCCCACCGCAGTACGACAACTCCATTGTCTTTCCACAATTCTTCGAGCGTGAGGCTGTCGAGGTTGGCGCGAAGGGTGAGCCGTATGAACTGGATGGTGTGACTCTCCGGGCCATCACGATTGCCGCGAACGACTTCCTCCCCATGGGGGCCAGGAATCCGCCGTGTGAGTACAGACAAGAGGCACAGCGTTATCGCGTCATTCGCCAGGGGGACATCCTCTTCGTCTACATCTACGAGGACTACGAATATTGCGGCAAACCCATGCCGCTGGATTCAGGAGCGAAGTACGCGATCAGCACGGATGGCCGCATTCTCCGGCGCGTCATCGATGGCCAGCCTGAGGAGCCCTTCGGCCCGGTGAGTCCCGATGCCGGTGACCTGTGGGTTCCAGCGAAGCCAGGTGTCCCGAGTGGGTATGAGCCTGTTCCACCCTCGACTCCAGATGGGGGTTCTTCAGGAGTGCCGTAGCTGCCTCACCGCGACGCCGCGAACACAAGCCAGGCCGCGGACACGTCGAGCAGTCCATGCACCGCCATGAGCCAGGGCAGCAGTCTGGGACGCCACCGCACCGCCGCGCCCACGGTGAGCGCGAAGGGCAGGAACATGAACAGCCGCCACGTGAGGAAGCGCGCGTCGAAGAGCAGCGGCAGCGTGGCGTGCTGCGCGGAGTGGAAGAAAGCGGCCACCACGAGCGCCTGGACGCGGCCCAGGCCCCACGCCTCGAGCCGGGGCATCGCATCCGCGTAGTAGGTGGGCAGCTCCGAGAAGGGAATCGTCAGCGGGAAGAGCACCAGCGCCGCCACCGCCGCCCACGTGGGCAGGGGCAGGACGAACATCTCGAGCGCGCGCTGAGGGTCCCCGAAGAGCAGCGTCGCGAGCGCGATGTTGGGAAGCTGTGCCATCGGCGCCGCGACCACCAGCACCCCGAGTAGCGCGAGCACGTCCCTCCCCACGTGACGCCCATCCACCTGGTAGAGCGAACGCAGGCTCCTGCCCTCGCACGCCGCCTGACTCCAGAGCCGCGCGATGGAGACGAGGTTGGTCAGCACGGCCGTCACCGGCCACCAGGCCGCCGAGGCGCTCCACGCATCCTCCCGGCCCGACAGCGCGAACCCCGCGGCGATGATCGCCTGGAACGCAGCGAACAGCACCGTCCGGCTCACCAGCGTCACCCAGGGGAAGGAGTGCCCACGCTCCTGGGCGGACAGCCGAGCGGGGGTCGTCGAAAGAGCGATGTCCATGTTCATGACGGGATGTCTATCCCCGCGAGGGAGGGCGGGACTTGTACGGAGGGGACACGCCGGAAGGCGCCTCTTCCCCGACCGTGGCGACGACGCGCCGGCCCTTCCCGAGGGCCTTCGAGGGAGGCGCGCCCGCGAGCTCCCGGAAGTCCCTGTCCAGGTGCGGCTGATCCGCGTACCCCGCCTCGGCCGCGAGCTCCGCGAGCTTCCTGTCCGGCGTGGTGGCCGCCCCGCGCCAGGCCCGGGCCATCCGCGCGAAGCGCACGAAGTCACGCGGCGGCACCCCGACCGCCTCCTGGAACCGCCGTGTGAGCTGCCGCCGGGACACGCCCAACGTCTCCGCCAGCTCCGCCACGGGCGGGCCGTCCGCTCCCGACAGGGCCCGCGCGGCCTCACACACGAGCGCGTCACAGCACGGGCGCAGGTGCTCGGAGCTCAACGGCCACAGAGCCTCGAGAGCGACTTCCCCGCCGGGACGCTGGCGGGCCCACCCGGCGAGCGCGGCATCGAGCCCGGGAGCCACCTGCGCGAGAGGCAGAACGCGCTCGCGCAGCGCGGCCGCGGACGACCCCAGCAGACACGCACACGCGGGTGGCAGGTGGATGCCCACGACGTCCACCGCGCCCACCGGCTCGAGCAACAGCGCGCGCCCCAGCCCGCCCACCACGAAGCGAGCGGGAAGGGGGCGCACCCGGCCCTCCTCGACGAGCCGCCCGGGCTCACCGAGTTGGAGCACGACATCCGCCCCCGCCACGTCCGGCAGGATGGGGACACGCAGGTCCTTCTCCGCCTGCCCCGTCAGACGCCACACACAGTCCACATGACGGGCGAGCGGGGCGGGGGCGGGAAGGGAGTGCGAGTGCAACATGAGACCACCAGCCCGCGCGTCACCCCTCGGGCGGACGCACCACCATCACGGGCCTGTCGGCGCGCGACATCACCGCCTTCGCCACCGAGCCCATCAGCACCGTCTTCAACCCCGTGCGCCCGTGCGTGCCCACGCAGATGACGTCCGCGTCGAAGCGCTGCGCGGCCTGGAGGATCGCCGTCGCCACGTCCTGGCCCGCCAGCACCTCCACCTGCACCTTGCGCCCGTGGGCGTCCGCGTCCCGGGGCATGAGCTGGTGCAACCGCTGCCGCGAATCCCGCTCGGACTCCGTCACCTGCGCCTGCGGCGCCTCGCCCACGGTCACCACGTACACCGTGCCGCCGTTGGGCAGCAGCGAGAAGGCATACGGAATGGCCCGGTTGGCCACGTCCGAGAAATCCGTGGCCACCAGCACCGAGCGCAGCTCGGGAATGGGCACCGCCGAGCCACGCGCCGCCACCGTCACCGGCACGCTCACCACCGACATCTTCGCCAGCCGCAGCGCGTGATGCGACACGCTCCACAGCTTGCCCATGGCGCGCCGCTGGTGCGAGCCCACCACCAGCAGGTCCACCTTCTCCTCCGCCGCCAGGGCCACCAGGTGGTCCGCGATGCGCCCCACCCCGGCCTCCAGCCGCACGCGCACCGGCGGCTGGCCCTGCGCCTCCAGCGGCGACGCCAGCGTGCGCACCTCGTTCTCCAGCGAGCGCCGCAGCTCGGGCGACACGTCCTGGGAGGCATGGGCGTGCGACAGGCCCATCCGCTGGTACTCCTCGTGCGGCCAGTAGACGCGCCCGGCCACCACCTCCACCTGGCCGTAGCGCCGCAGCGCCCGCAGCCAGTCCCTCGCCGCCTCGAAGGGCTGCGAGCGGTCCACGCCGAGCATCACCTTCAGCGGACGCGTCCCGGCCACCCACGCCTCGAAGGGCTCCACGTCGCGCACCACCAGCAGCGGCACCGACAACGCCGTGGCCAGCCGGTCCACCGTGCCCCCCACCCCCAGGAAGGGCGAGGCACTCGTGGGCCCCGCCGTCACCACCAGCCCCGCTCCCTTCTCCTGGGCGAAGCGCGCCAGCTCCTCGGCCGGCTCACCCGTCAGGAGCTGGTGGCTCACCCGCGCCCCCAGCTTCTCCACCCGCCGCACCTCGTCCTGCAGCGCCGACGTCGCCGTGTCCTGCAGCGTCTGCCCGAAGGCACGCGCCAGGTCGCCCGGCAGCACGTGCACCAGGAAGAGGGGCTCGTTGAGCTTGCGCGCGAGCTCCGCGGCGGCGGTGGTCGCTCGCTGCGCGGCGTCCGAGAAGTGGGTGGCACAGAGGATGGTCATGACGGCTCCGCACGCGGGCCTGGGGCCCGGGTCTTGGGGGAAGGTCGGTTCACGTACCGTGCCGGGCACTCTAGCCAGCCGGGGCCCCGCCGGGCGTGGGGTAAATCGCCCCTCGCGCCCGTGTAAAAGCTGCACGCCCGACACACCGCACCGCAAAGCCTGCGCGCCCGCTCCCAGGGCGCACGGGCGGATTTCCTGGCATCGCGCCCGCAATCCCTCCCGTCGCTACCTTTCCACCGGAGAGGCCCTGGAGGTTCCCCATGTTCCGCTGCTCGTCCTGTGGCGCCTTCAACCGCGTGCGTGAGCCCCATCCCCCCGGTCAGCCCACCTGTGGCCGGTGCCAGCGTCCGCTCGACCTGTCGGGTGCGCCCCAGGAAGTGGACGGGGAGGCACTGTGGCGGGCGGTGAGCGCCTCGCCCGTGCCCATCCTGCTGGACCTGTGGGCGCCCTGGTGTGGCCCGTGCCGCACCGCCGCGCCCATCCTCGCCGCCGTGGGCCACGCCCAGGCGGGCCGGCTCCTCGTGCTCAAGCTGAACACGGACGCCCATCCCCAGGCGTCCAGCCAGCTCGGCGTGCGGGGCATTCCCACCTTCGTCGTCTTCTCCGGAGGCCGCGAGGTGGCGCGCCGCAGCGGGTTGATGCCGCGGCAGGAGCTGGAGCGCTGGGCCCTGTCCGCGGCCCAGGGCGGAGGCCCCTGGGCCTCGCCATGAGCGCGGCGCTCCTCACGGACCTCTACGAGCTCACCATGGTGGACGCCTACCTCGCGGAGGGGCTGCACGAGGAGGCGGCCTTCAGCCTCTTCGTCCGCCGGTTGCCCGCCCGCCGCGACTTCCTGCTCGCCTGCGGGCTGGAGGAGGCCCTCACCTACCTGGAGACGCTCCGCTTCTCACCGGAGGAGCTCGCCTGGCTGGAGTCCCTGGGACGCTTCTCCCAGCCCCTGCTGGACTGGTTGGAGCGCTTCCACTTCACCGGGGACGTGCACGCGGTGCCGGAGGGGACGCCCCTCTTCGCCGAGGAGCCCCTGCTGGAGGTCGTCGCACCCCTGCCCGAGGCGCAGCTCGTGGAGACGTACCTCCTCAATCAGATGCACCTGCAGACGCTGGCGGCATCCAAGGCGGCGCGAGTGGTGGAGGCGGCCCGGGGGCGGCCGGTGGTGGACTTCGGGGTGCGGAGGATGCACGGGGTGGACGCGGGCCTGAAGGTGGCGCGCGCCGCGTACGTGGCCGGGGTGAGCGCCACGTCCAACCTGCTGGCCGGCCAGCGCTACGGCATCCCGGTGGCGGGCACCCTGGCGCACAGCTACATCCAGGCGCACGACGACGAGCTCGCCGCCTTCCGCGCCTACGTCCGCCGCTTCCCCGAGACGACGCTGCTGGTGGACACGTACGACACGCTGGAGGGCGTGCGGAAGGTGGTGGAGCTGGCGCGGGAGCTCGGGCCGGACTTCCAGGTGCGCGCGGTGCGGCTGGACTCGGGGGACCTGGTGTCGCTGTCGCACGCGGCGCGCTGGCTGCTGGACGAGGCGGGACTGGAGCGCGTCCAAATCTTCGCGAGCGGCGGACTGGACGAGGACGCGGTGGCACAGCTGCTCGCACACCACGCCCCCATCGACGCCTTCGGGGTGGGCACGGCGATGGGCGTGTCCGCGGACGCGCCCTCGCTGGACATGGCCTACAAGCTGGTGTCGTACGCGGGCCATGGGCGGCTCAAGCTCTCCACGGGCAAGGTGCTGCTGCCCGGGCGCAAGCAGGTGTTCCGCGAGGAGGAAGACGGCGTGGCGCGGCGGGACGTGCTCGCGCGACATGACGAGGTGTTGCCAGGCCGGCCGCTGCTGCGTCAGGTGATGCACGCGGGCCGGAGGTTGGAGGGCACCTCCCCGTCCCTGGAGGCCATCCGGCTGCACGCGCGGGAGGAGCTGGCGCGTCTGCCTTTGGAAGTGACGCAGTTGGAGCCCGTCCGACCTCCGTACCCGGTGGAAGTGAGCCCCGGGCTGAGCGAGGCGAGGGACCGGGTGGTCGCGGAGCTGGGGGAAGCGACGCACGCGACCTGATCCGCTCCGAGGAGGCGTGACGATGCGAATGCGATTCCAGGACCGGGCGCACGCGGGACGGCTGCTGGTGAAGTGCCCGAGCGACGCGTGGAACGAGTCTCCGCTGGTGCTGGCACTGCCTCGAGGCGGAGTCCCGGTGGGCTACGAGATAGCGCTGGCGCTGGGCGTACCGTTGGAGGTGCTCGTGGTGCGCAAGCTGGGAGTGCCGTGGAGGCCGGAGCTGGGGATGGGGGCGCTCGCCGAGGGAGGCACGCTGTACGTGAACCCCGAGTTGCTCATGTACCTGGAGTTGACGGACGCGGACGTGCGAGCGGTGGCACGGAAGGAGGCGCATGAGCTGGCACGGCAGGTGCGGTTGTACCGGGGCGGGCTGCCCTTGCCGGACATGAGGGGACGCACGGTCATCCTGGTGGACGACGGGCTGGCGACGGGAGGCACGGCGCGGGCGGCGGCGCGAGCGGCGCGAGCAGCGAAGCCACGGAGGCTGGTGCTCGCGGTGCCCGTGGCCGCGCGAGAGGCGGCGGAGGCCCTGCGCCGCGAGGAGGTGGACGAGGTGGTGACGGTGCAGGAACCGGAGAGGCTGGGAGCCGTGGGGGCCTGGTACGAGGACTTCCACCCGGTGGACGACGAGGAGGTGCTCTCGCTGCTGCTGGAGGCACACGACCGCGGAGCCTCACCGGCTCCCTGAGCGTCACTCCTTGAAGATGGCGACGGACGCGACGCCGTCCGGACCCATGTAGCCACGGTACATGCCCGCGGAGTTGAAGGGCATGGCCACGTTGCCCTGCGCGTCCATGGCGATGACACCGCCCTCGCCGCCCGCCTTCACGAGGACGTCCAGGACGACCTGGTTGGCGGCCTCGAGCAGCGGCAGCTCCAGGTACTCCATGCGGGAGCAGATGTCGCGCGCGACGGTGTAACGGATGAAGTACTCGCCATGGCCAGTGGCGGAGACGGCGCAGCGCTCGTTGGCATACGTGCCGGCGCCGATGACGGGCACGTCACCCACGCGGCCGAAACGCTTGTTCGTCATGCCACCGGTGGAGGTGCCCGCCGCGAGGTTGCCGGCCTGGTCCAGCGCCACCGCGCCCACGGTGCCGAACTTGTGCTCGCGGCCCGCGGGGTGCTCCCAGAAGGCCGAGGGCCCCTGCGGCTGGCCCTGCTCGGCCGGCGCCTGCTGCTGCTTCTTCTCCGCTTCCAGGGCACGCTGCAGGGACTCCCAGCGCTCCTCGGTGTGGAAGTAGCTCTCGGGAACGAGCTCCACGCCCTGCTGCTTCGCGAACTCCTCGGCGCCAGCGCCGATCATCATCACGTGCGGGGACTTCTCCATCACGGCACGCGCGAGCGTGATGGGGTTCTTCACATGGTGCAGGCCCGCGACGGCGCCGGCCGCGCGGGTGCGCCCGTTCATGATGGCGGCATCGAGCTCGTTCTTGCCGTCATGGGTGAAGACGGCGCCCTTGCCCGCGTTGAAGAGGGGCGAGTCTTCCATGACGCGGACGGCGGCGGTGACGGCATCCAGGCTGGAGCCTCCCTTGGCGAGGACGGAGTGACCGGCCTGGAGGGCCTCGTTGAGCACGGCGCGGACGGCGGCCTCGCGCTCGGGGGAGAGGGACTCGCGCTTGATGACGCCCGCGCCACCGTGGATGACGATGCCCCAACGGGGAGCGGGCCTGGAGACGTCGTCAGAAGAGCTCATGAGCTTCTCCTCCTCCCGTTTGGAGGTGAGGGCCGTGGAACACCCGAGCGGCAGCAGGAGGGCCGTCAGGGTAGCGGTGGCGAGAGCACGACGGAGCGGAACGAGCATGTGTGGCGTCCTCGGAGAATGGCTGTGTCTGCCCGCTCGGAGCATACGCCCGGGTTCCATGAATCCTGAGCCACATTGGGAGGGAAATACCCTCACCCTAGCCCTCTCCCAGAGGGAGAGGGGACGTCCACGGACACCACTCCTAGCTGCGGTGCGGCTTCTGCCACATGCCGATGAGGCCGACCGTGAGCAGCTCGTCGTCGGAGTAACCCGCGAGCTCGCCCTTCTCCCGCAGCTCGCGCAGGGCGGGCGCCAGCTCGTCCTGACGCTCGTAGACGAAGCGCACGCCGGGCATCGTCTCCTCGAACATCCGCTTCCACTCGTCCATGCGGATCTCGTTCACGTAGCAGTTCGGCTTCACGGCGTCCCGGTGCGCGGGGCGCAGGTGCGGCCAGTACGGCAGGTCCCTCCCGCCGTTCGTATAGGTGCGCGGATCGTGGCTGCCGGTGTGGCTCGTGTAGAGGTGGACGGCGATATACGCGACACCGCCCGGGCGCAGCACGCGGGTCACCTCCTGCAGGGAGGCGCGCGGCTGGGCGATGTGCTCGTAGGCCGACCACGAACACACGACATCGAAGGAAGCGTCGGAGAAGGACATCTGCTTCGCGTCCATGCGGAACACGGGCAGGCGCCGGAAACCCGAGACGGAGAGATCCCTCGCGAGCGTCTTCTCGAAGAGCTCGTCCCAACCGAGCACCTTGCGCGTGAGCGTCTTCGCCGTGCGGAGCACCGAGTTGTACCGGAGCATCGCCACGTACTCGCGCAGATCGAAGCCCTGCGGAACGATGTCCATGTCGATGCCGGTGACCCGGTTCTTCACCGAGAGCACCTTCATGTGCTTGAGCTGCTGACCGGGACCGACATCGAGGATGTCCAGGCCCTCGAGCTCGCGCCCGAAGGCCTCCTTGATGCGCTTCTCACACTGGCGGACGGCTTCGATCGTGAAGCCCACCTGCTGGATCGTGCCATCCTGCCACATGCGGTAGAGGTGTTGGACCTCCCGGACGCGGCTGACGAGCCCGGCGGGCATCGATGAATAGGAGTACCGCTCCTGTTTCGTTGGCTTCGCTTGATTCACGTGCACGCTCCCCCCGGCAAACCGGGCGAGGCAACAAGCTGTGGCTGGCGCTCCACGGCAGGGCCGCGCTCGTTCGATCTGTCGGTCAACCTGTCCGATGTTGCCAGACAACCCGTCCCGGTAGAAGTCCGCCCTGGCGGGTCGCGTTGTTGCACCCTGTTCCACCAGTCCCCAGCGGCTCGGGCCAAGCAGCTCACCTGGGAACCGAGCGAGCCTTCACGGAGTGTGCAGATGACGTCCCCGGCTCCATCACCCACCACGCCCCGCATCGCCACCGGACCCCGGGGGTTGCCCCTCATCGGAGTCGTTCGCGACGTCCGCAAGGACGTCCTGGGCTGGCTCACGCGGACGGCGGCGGAACACGGCCCCGTGGCGCAGTACCGCTTCGGCCCCGGGCGCGCCTATCTCGTGACGCACCCGGACGGGCTCAAGCACGTGCTGCAGGACCACGTGAAGAACTACACGAAGGACCACTACAGCTATGCCATGTTCCGCCGGATCGTCGGCGATGGCCTGCTCACGAGCCAGGGCGAGACATGGCTCAAGCAGCGCAGGCTCGCGCAACCGGCATTCCATCGGGCGCGCATCTCGGCCATGGCGGGGCAGATGGTGCGAGCGACGGTGGAGCTCTCGGAGCAGTGGGCCACGTCCGAGCGCACGGGCGAGCCACGCCATGCGGTGCGGGACATGATGGCGCTCACCCTGCGCATCGTCGGCGAGGCGCTGCTCGGAACCGACGTGCGCGCGGAGACCGAGGCCGTGTCCGCGGCCTTCAACGTCATCAGCGAACAGACGGTCGAGCGCTTCCGCTCGCTGCGCCTCATCCCGCCCGTGCTGCCCACCGCGTATGACCGGGCCTTCCGCCGGGCGAACCACGCCTTGAGGGAGGTGGTGGCACGGGTCATCGCGAAGCGCCGCGAACGCATGGAGGACCAGGGAGACCTGCTGTCCATGTTCATGCTCGCGCGGGATGAAGAGACGGGCGAACAGATGGATGACGAGCACCTTCAGAGCGAGGTGCTGACGATGATGCTCGCGGGCCACGAGACCACGGCGACCGCGCTCTCGTGGGCCTGGGCGCTGCTCCACCAGAACCCGGACGCGGAGAAGAAGCTCCACGAGGAACTGGATGCCGTGCTCGGCGGCCGTCCCCCGACGGCGGAGGATATCCCCCGGCTCGTGTACACGCGCAGGGTGCTGGACGAGACGCTGCGCCTCTATCCACCCGTCTACATCCTGAGCCGCAAGGTGATGGAGGACGACACGGTCTGCGGCTACCAGATTCTCGCCGGCTCGTCGCTCGACATCAGCCCCTACGTCACGCAGCGTCTTCCGGAGCTCTGGCCGGACCCCGAGCGCTTCGACCCGGACCGCTTCACGCCCGAGAAGATCGCCGCGAGGCCCCGGTACGCGTACCTCCCCTTCCTTGGCGGTCCACGTCAGTGCATCGGCAACAACTTCGCGCTGATGGAGGGCACGCTGATACTGGCGACGCTCGCGCAGCGCCACCGTCCGAGGATGGTGGACGGCTACACGCCGACGCCCGAGCCCCTCATCACGCTACGGCCTTCCGGCGAGCTCCCGGTCATCATCACCGCGCGCTGAGCCGCGTCCCGGGCCTCAGGAGGGCCGGGTCAGGAGGAAGCGCTCGATGTCCTCGTCCCGCCCCATGTGGTGGAGGGCCTTCTCCTCGCGGCCGATGTGACGGAAGCCGGCCTTCTCCAGCACGCGCCGGGAGCCGGGATTGCGTGAGAAGCAGTTGGCGTGAATGGAGTCCAGACCGAGGGTCTCGAAGCCATAGCGGACCAGGGCCTGTGCCGCTTCCGTGCCGAACCCCTGCCCCCAATGGGCACGCCCGATCCAGTAGGAGAGCTCGGCGGTGCGGGGGCGCTCCTCCGCGGCCTCCACCAGACCGGCCGCGCCAATCATCTCGCCAGACGCGGGCAGACAGAGCGCGAAGACGTGCGAGCGCGCATCCAGCGAGGAAATCCAGGCCTCCGCCATCCCGTCCTCGAAGGGATATGGGATTCCCGCCGCGTTCTCCGCCACCTCGCGGTCGCCCGCCAGGCGCTGGACGGAGCGCGCGTCTTCCAGTTGAAGGGGACGGAGGATCAGGCGAGCACTTTCGATGGCGGCTCCCTTGCGCTCGTGGGACAGGGCACGATGGATCGCCGGTGTGAGCCGTGTCGCGCGGAGCGCATCCAGCGCGAATTCCCAGCGCCCTTCGGCACAAAGACCACTCAGGCCCGCATCCTCATAGGCCTCGAGCGCCGCTGACACCAGGGCATCGCGCACCGCCTCGGCGACCGCGAGACCGGCCTCGTCGCAGCGTTTGCATTCGAGCGCGAACCCCAGACGGCTGCGCCGACCCTCTTCCGTGAGGACCCAGGGACGCTCCATCCACGGCGGCTCATGGCGCATGTGCTGCCGGTGGCCGCACTCGAGCTCGGCGACCCAATGGCCTTCACCATCGAGGTGGAACCCAGAGATCTTCTGCTTCATCGGATTTCCCTATAGTCGGGGGGGGGGTAAAGCGCCAGACCATGAGCACGGCGTCAGTCAGTATCCTCTGGGACCGGCTCTCGTTCGGCAGCCCTCTTCTTCGCTTCCCACTCCGTCAATGCGGAGGCCACGGGGTGAAGCGAGTGGCGCTTCAGCCTCTTGTGGTGCACCGCGAGGAAGTGCTCACCTGCGACCGACACGAATTCAAAGGGAGCGGCTGGATGGTTCTTCAGCCAGTCCCCTGCTTCCGCCCGGGTTTTGAATGATGGCGCCGTGGGAGATATTCCCCGTGCGGCGAGCTCTTCGATGTACGGCTCTATGACGTAGTCGCGGTACATCCCGCGAGCATTGTCTTCACGCGAAGACCAGACCCGATAGTACTCATCGCCTACGAGTATGCGTGTTGGACTGGGTGGCTCAGCGAGGCTCCTCAGCCAGGTCTCCGCCTCATCGCGCGTCGTGAAATGGGCGATGGCGAGCGGAGCATATTCGACGCGGTTGTTGACGTAGTCCTCGAGAGCATCGATCTGCCCGGTGTCGGCGATGAAGTTGAGCAGATGCATGAGAACGCTCGCGGACTGCTTCTGCTCGATCTCAGCAGCCTCGTCGAAAGCCCTCACGAGAAGCACCATGACCCTTCGTGAGGCCGCATCCCTACGCGCTTCGAGGACAGTGCTCACCTGAGGGCGTAACGCGGGAGCACCCGCCTCGAGGTATTTTTCAAACAGGTAGACCTGACCTGTTTCACCTATGAATGCCCTGTACTCGTTCACGAGAGGCCAGAGCCGCTTTTCTTCTTCTCTCCCCTCGAGCCGCGCAGCTCTCCATCGAACCGCGGCGAATCGTGATGCACTCGTGAGGGCGTCATGAATGCTCACAGGGAAGCACCCAAGAGGTAGGAGTAGTGAACAACCCTGGAGAAGCTTCCGCGACAAACACGAGTGGCATCAGGACGAGAGCACCTCCACCCGAGGCGACGACCGTTGCAACGAAGACCACTCCAGCAATGACGATGACGGAGCCAACGAGAATTTCCTCGCGGTGATTCTTGATCCAATCAACCGCGGGCTCTATTTCATCGAACTCCGCGGCATACTCCTCGGCCCAGCTGCCCATTCGCCTCCTGCACATGTCTGCCTTCTTCATGCAGTGATCCGGGCACCACCATTTCCTGGCTTCGCGCCACGGCTGTGTCTTGACATGTTCATACTTCCAGTGGCCGACCCAGACCGGCCTGCTACTCGCGAGGCAATCCTCCTCGCACTGGACTCGCCGACCTTCGCAATACTCCTCCAGTGGATTGGAGCTTCGCCAGATCGAAGTTCTCGAGCGGCTCCCAGGCGTGTGTCACTCGCCCAGCCCCTATCTCCTGGATGATGAGCGCATACCTGGACAGGCCGCGTGGGCCAGTGGGGCCCTGGACCGAGCGCATGGGTCGGGTGGCACTACAGGAAACGAGGAGAAGAGCGAGGCTCGACGCCATGAGCGCCCGTGGGAGCGTCGTGGCGGACAGGTCGGGTTCTCTGCGTGGTGCTCCAAGCATTCCCCCCTATACCCGGCCAGGGGTGAGCATAGAAGGAGCAAAGCGGTCAATGCTCCCGCTCCGCGCTCATGACACGCCCGGCTCGCGTTGAAGTGGAAGCTCCAGGATGGCCGTGGCGCCCTTGCCGGGGCCCTCGCTCTCCAGCGTGAGTCGACCTCCCATCAACTGTGCCGCCAACGCGCTCGCGTGCAGGCCGAAGCCATGGCCGTCCTTGCGCGTGGTGAAGCCATGCGCGAACAGCCTCTCGCGCACACCTGGGTCGATCCCCATGCCGTTGTCCATCACCTGGATGCGCGCCATCCCCCCCTCCGAGGTGAGCCGCACGCGCAGCAGCCGCTGCCCCTCCGGCAGTACGTCCAGCGCGTTCTTCGCGTTGCTCAGCAGGTTGATGAGGATCTGCAACACCTTGTGCTTGTCCAGCTGCGCCTTCGGCACCGCCGACAGCTCGCGGATGATGGACACGCCGTGGCGCTTGAGCGAGCCCATCTGGATGCGCAGGGCGTCATCCACCAGCTGCGCCAGATCGCACTCCATCTCCATGAGCGATGTCTTGGCGTAGGTCTGCTGCACCTGGACGATGGCGCGGATGTGATCGATGTGCCGGGCCATCGCCTCCACGTCTCCCATCAACTTCTCCTGCTCGCGCAGCAGCTCGTCGGAGAGTCCGGCGAGGTAGTCCGGGAGCTGGCTGCCTCGCGGATCCCGGGTGAGGAAGTCCGCCAGGTTCCCCCGGTGCTCCAGGAGCAGGGTCGAGGCCTGCTTCACCCGGTTCACGCGCGAGGAGCCCACCGCCCTTCGCATCAGCTCGATGTTGATGACCGCGCTGGTGAGGACGTTGCCCACGTTGTGCAGCACGTTGGAGGCCACCTCCGTCATGCCCACCTCGCGCGCCATGTCCACCAGCCGGGCCTGGGCCTCCTTCAGCTCGCGCGTACGCTCGTCCACCCTCCGTTCCAGCTCATCATTGGCCCGGCGCAGGGCCGCCTCGCCCCTCTGGATGTCCGCGTACAGCCGCGCGTTCTCGATGGAAATGGAGGCCTGAGAGGCGATGTGGCTCAACAACGCGAAGCGCGCCGGACTGAAGGCGTTGGTGGCCAGGTTGTTCTCCAGGTACAGCACCCCGGAGAGCACATCCTGCCGCATCAACGGCAGGCACAGCACGGACCGGACCCCGCCACGCCGCAGGTACTCATCGGACGAGAACGGATGAGGCTGGGTGGCATCGTCGATGCGCACGTGCTCATGGGTGCGCTTGACGTAGGCGATGAGCGTCCACGGCAGCTCGTGGGCAGCACCCTCTCCCGATGGGAAGACGGCGCCTTCCGGCGAAACGCCCGAGACGGCCGCGACCGAGAGCGTGTCCCCACTGGGCAGAAGCAGGGCGCCCCGCTGGGCTCCGGCGTTCTCGATGGCCACCTGCATCAGGGTGCTCGCCAGCCGCTCCAGGACGATCTCCCGGGAGATGGCCTGCTGCGCCTTCACCACCGTGAGCGCGTCGATCTGCGTCGAGTCCGTACTGGTGGTCGAGCGCTCCTCGACCTCTCGCGAGGGCGCCAGGCCCTCCCACCGGGCATCCAGCTGCTGGACCTTGCCCCGGGCTCCCCATTGCAGGTACGCCGCCCGGGCATCGCGCGCGAAGGCGAGGGCCACCGTCGGCGCCTGCCGCGTCCGCCAGAAGTTCGCCGCGAGCTCCGCCGCCATGCCGACGTAATGGATGAAACCGTTCTCACGGGCCAGGCGGATGGCCTCTTCATACGCGCGGGTCGCATCCTCCGACCGACCCTCGAGGCGGGCCCGCTCCGCGAACACCATCCGCTCGGGAGCGCGGAACGTCTCGGGACAGCTCTCCGCCCACTCCGCGAGCTGCGCGTGGTGCTGCTGGATGGCCTCGAGGGACTTCGCCCGTGCCTCCGCCTCCTGTCCCTCGCAGCACGCGGCCAACGACAGGGCCCGGTAGAGGTTGAAGTCCAGCATGTTGATGCTGATCCTCACGACCCAGAGGACTCCGCTCAGCTTGTCGGCGGCCTCGAGCGCCTCCGCGTAGGCGCCGCACATGAAGCGGGACTTGAGCCGGGTGAGCCAATAAACACTGCGCACGGCGTTCATGCGCGCGGACGAAAGAGACGCCTCGAATGCGCTCTCGTCGAAGCCCTCGCCGCTCAGCGTGTCGAACGAGAGCGAGCACCCGCGCAGCTGCTGCACGTAGCGTTGATAGAGGAGGAGGATGTCCTGGGCATCCACGCTCCCGGCCCTGCGCGCGAAGTCGGCTCGCTGTACCGAGTCCCGGTAGACGTCATCCAGGTCGTGCCCCAAGACGAGCCGGTTCAGGATGATGGACATGACGCTGTAACAAGCCGTCAGCACGTCACTGGTCTGGATCGCATGGTGGAAGGCCTTGAGGATGACCTCATGCGCAACGGAGAGGGGCTGGCTCCAGTAACAGATGTACTGAAGGCTGTAGAGGACATTGGGCCGCCGATGGACCAGGTTGTAACGCTCGACGAGCTCACGAGCGAGCATGCCCAGCTCGTAGCCCTCCCGATACCGTTTGAAGAAGGGGCCGATCATCACCCCAAGCCAGCCAAAGCCGGTCACGGAGGGCTCCGTGAAGCCGTGACGCAGGGAGAGGGACACCATCCGGCACAGGACGATGATGAGCAGGTGGGGATTGGTGAGGTACGCCGGCCCGAACAGGGAGGCCAGGACGCTCATCGCCACCTTCATGTCCGGATCGGCCGTGGGTGGAAGGTCGGCGAGGCTCGCGATGGGCCGGTCTCCGAGCAACGCCCACACCTCCTCATAGGCCGCCGCCGCCTCCTCTCGCGAGGGGTTCGAGGGAATCGGCATGCCCAGCTGGTTCAGACACTCCAGCAAGCAGTCGCGGGCCTCCTGGATCCGACCCATTCCCATGAAGATGTCGTTCTTCAGGCGGTAGGCGGCCGCCATGTCCCCGTGGGTGCGTGCTCGGGGGCTGACCTCCTCCGCCAGGCGGCTCGCCTCGGCGACATTCCCGCTCATCAGCTCGCACGTCGCCCACTCGCGCCGCACCTTGAAGGCCAGCGCCGCGTCCGTCTCCCACGGGTCTCCCGGTATGAGCGAGAACGCCTTCGCGAAATAGGTAATGGCGGGACGATGCGCGATGGAGGCCATCGCCTTCGCTCCCGCCTCCGCGTTCAGCCTCGCCAGCCGGTGGCGCTCCTCGGGCTCCTTCATCAGCTCCGCCCCGGCGTTCAGCTGGCTCACCACGTCGAAGAGCCTCTCCCTCAGCGCCTCGGGCGTGAGGCTCTCCAGCATCGCCCTCCCGATGCGCAGGTGGATGGCCTTCTGCTCCTCCTCCGTGATGAGCGCATGGGCCGCCTGGTGGATTCGATCATGCAGGAACCGGTACTGCTCCGGGCCTCCTCTCATCACCAGTCCCTCCTGCAGCGCTGGCCCCAACCCCTGCTCCACCGCCCCCACCTCTCCCTGCTCCGAGAGCGTACTCAACATCGACAGGGAGAAGACGTTGCCCACGCACGCGGCCAGATGGAGCAGTCGCTGCACCTCCCCCGGCAGCTGGCGCAGCTTGCCCACCAGGAAGTCCACCACGTTGTCCGAGTACCCCATCGCCCGGACCCCCTCCTCGTCCCACCTCCACCCCTCGGCCGTGCGCACCAACAGCCCGTCCTGGTCCAACGTCAGCAAGAGCTGGTTGAGGAAGAACGGGTTGCCTCCCGTCTTCTCCCGCACCAGCTTGGAGAGCGGGGCAACCACCTCCCGCCCCGCCCCTGGCAGCGCATCCCCCACGAGCTGCTCCACCTGCTCCTGGCTCAGCGGCTCCAGCTGGATG